>NZ_JAIZQO010000004.1:0-535048 GCF_020419725.1 Burkholderia sp. AU38729
GTTCAGGCGCCGACCTTCGACACTGCGTAATGCTCAAAACGAGGAAAAAGACGCAGCAAAAACAACCTTAAAACCGGACATTTTTAAATGGCTGGAAGGTGGACATCTGAATCCGGGTATGACATTGGTTGTAAGAGCAAAGCTCAAATGTCCGCTTCGGACGCGCGCCCCAACGCCAGTTTCCAGCCTCGTTTGAGTGCGCGAAACTTCTTCCGCCCAAAGCGCTCCGTGAAATAGCCCAGTTCGAGCAAGCCATTTGTCGCACTCGAGGTTCAGGCTTGCCTCCCTTGACGGACCCTTCATCGTCGAAATTTTTCGGCAAGGTAATGGAGGATCTTCGCGTGCAGCGCAGGCACTTCGCTAAAGTTTCAGTGAGATTCGTCCGATATCCGTTTCAGGTAAGTAGAGGGGTTGCTGAACTCAAAGATGAAACTTGATCTAGCAAGCATAGTTGCATGTCTCGCGTTGGGACTGACCGCAGGTTGCGCCACAAAAACGTCCTCGCTTGGAACCGAAGCGCAAGATCACACCGTCACCGTACTAGCAACATGTGGCGGCGGCCTTGACGAGTCCACGGCGGCCAAAGCGAAGACTGAGCTGGGCCACGGGGGCGAACTCAGCGCTGAAACGCTGTCATCCGTCCGCGCAAGTCTGATAAGCGATGGGACGTTGAAGAGTGAAGACAGGATCAAGGCGTTCGACATCTTTACCAAGTGTGCGCTGGAAGTCGACAAGCGCATCCGCGATGGGCGACCTGCCGCCTCTCCGGTGGCAGGTCTTATCGGCAGACAGTGGTATCTGCAGGAAGCACAGTACGAAGGTGCCGTTGTTGACCAGAAAAAACATCCGCCGCAGACGGTTGAACTGACAAGCAAGATCATGAAGTCGGGCGACGTCCACACGCAGCAGCGAGACATCAGCGAAGCGCTGTGGATTCGATTCCACGAGAATGGACAAGTCGAGACGAATTTCACGATGGCCCCCCACATACCTGGCGAGGACCCCGATGTACTGTTTGGTGAAGGCAGTACAGCCTCATGGACATCATCGAATGATCGCGATCTGATCACGGTGCGGAACGGTAACCTCTACCCACCAACATTTACCCCCGAACAGGCGAAATTCGAAGTCAGTGTGCACGGGGCGAAGCTCGTGCTGACGAGGGCCGAGGGTGCACCGAACGTGCTGGTCAAAGGCACGTTCATCGCAGAGTAAGGGAGGTAGTCGCCGGGAAAGAAATGGCCGCCGGCGAAACCATCCCACGTCAGATACTTTTTTGCGCGAGACGTGCCGAGCGTTGATGTTCCGCCCAGTCGCGCAATCTGCGTGTGTCGCCATTCGTTTTCTGCGCAGTCAAAGACTTCTGGCTTCCGGGCAACAAGTGTTGCGCTGCCCTCCTGCGGTGCGCTGATCGGTGCAGGGACCAGCGCGATGCAAGGCCACCTCGTAATGCGGCCGCGTCGATGCACCTGCGGCACGGCTGCGCACATACGCTGGCCTCGGCATAGCGCCAAGCCCGACGGCCCCATGCACGCATGCCGCACGCGGCCGCCCTAATGCACAGTGCGCCGCAACATCGTCGTGTCGTAACCGAGCGCCCGCACCCGTTCGACGAGCGCCGCGGCCTGTTCAGCGGAGGGCTTCGCATCGCGCGTCAGGATCCACAGGAAGCGCCCCGACGGTTCACCGACGATCGACCATGCGTAGTCGTCGGCGCGATCGAGCACCCAGTAATCGCCGAAGAAGAACGGCCCGAAGAACGACACTTTCAGCTTTGCGCCGCCGCTGTCGGCCACGATCTTCGCGCGGCCGTCGGCGCTTCGCGCGCGGCCGACCGGCCCGCCTTCGCGGCAGGTATTGCGCACGCCGACGAGACCGTCTTCCCGCTTCGCGTACTCGGCCGTCACGCCGTCGCATCCGCGCTCGAAGCGGTTTTCATACCGCGCGAACTCGTACCATCTGCCGACGTAGCGATCGAGATCGACGGATTTCGCGGGTTGCGGAACGTGTGCATTCCCGCTGGGCCCGCCGGCAAGGCCTGCACATCCCGCCAGCACCAGTGCGGCGCCCGCCACGATCACGCCCGCCGCCCACAGCGGTCGGCCAACGCTACTTCGCTTCATCGAATGACTCTCCAGACACGAAACCCGGTCATTGTGCCCTCAACCGACGGTAGCCGGCCGCATTCGCCGCACGTTGCGGCTGCCTGCATCCGCGCGGACGCGTCGCTCGTATCTGGTTGAAAATCTCACAGCGGGCGTCGCGCTGTACAACGTGCAGCGGGCGCGCCGCCGATCGTTCGATCAGAGGCATCCGGGAGTGCTATATTTCGCTCGACATTCACAGCATGGCGGTCCGCGCCATCCACTTCGCATGAGCGACACGCCAAGCGGTGCCAGCGGCTTCGATCAGTCAGCCCCTTCGCGCGATGCCGATGCGGATGTCGCGCGCCGCGAACATCTGAATCGGGTGATGCTTCAGGCAGCAACCGGCGATCAGGCGGCTTTCGCGGAGGTGTATCAGCTGACCGCGTCGCGGGTGTTCGGGACAATCGTGCGCATGCTTCACGATCACGGCGAAGCCGAGGATATCCTCCAGGAGGTCTACACCACCGCATGGCGGCGCATCGACGCGTTCGACCCGGCGCGCGGCGGCGCGATGACGTGGCTGATCACGCTGGCGCGCAACAAGACGATCGACCGCTTGCGGCAGCATCGCGACGCGCAACTCGACGACGAACAGGCGCTGGCGCTTCCCGCCGAAGATCCGACGCCCGCCGCGCTGGCGCAAGCCTCGCAGGAACGCCTGCGCCTCGAGCGCTGCCTCGCGCAACTCGATCCGCAGCAGGGCCGCGCGGTGCGCGAGGCCTTCTTCAGCGGCGCAACCTACAGTGAGCTGGCAGCGCGACTGCGTGTGCCGCTCGGAACCATGAAGAGCTGGATCCGGCGCAGCCTGATGCAGCTGAAGGTGTGCCTGGAGCAATGAATACGCCGGCCGATCACAATCCCGAATTGCGCTGCGCCGAATACGCGCTCGGCGTGCTCGACGCAGACGCGCGCCGCGAGCTGGAGCAGTCCGCCGCGCGCGACCCGGCGTTGCAAGCCACGCTCGAGCGCTGGCAGCGCCATCTCGCGCCGCTCGCGGACGACGTCACGCCCGTCGACCCGCCCGCGCGAACCTGGACGAGGATCCAGCACCAACTGGGCTTCATCCCGCCGCCGCACCCACGCAGCGCGGCGCCGTCCGCCGGATGGTGGAACAGCCTGCGACTGTGGCGCTGGGTCGGCATGGGCGCGAGCGTGGCGGCGCTCGGGCTGCTCACGGTCAACGTGATCCGGGTGGGCGAAGCGCCGCCGCGCCCCGCTGCCGAGGACAGCCACTACATGGCAGCCACGTTGGCACAAACGGATGGCGTCGCACGGTGGACCGCCACGGTCGACTTGCGGCGTGCCCGGATGGTCGTGGTGCCCGCGAACACGCCAACCGTCGCCGCGGACCGCTCGACGGAGCTCTGGCTGATTGCGCCGAATGCGAAGCCGATCTCGCTCGGCGTATTCGCGTCGAACGCACCGGCGTCGATGACGCTGCCGCCAGCGATCGTCGCGCGACTCGATGCACGCGCGGTGCTCGCCGTCTCGCTCGAGCCCCACGGCGGCTCGCCGAGCGGCCAACCCACCGGGCCGGTGCTCGCCACCGGCGCGATGCACACCACTTGACGCGCGCAACGCGCGCTCGACCCGTCAAGCGCGGCGGCGTGCCGCCCGCTGCCGTCTCGCTCGACGGGATCACGCCGCATCTCGTCGCATCCGTCTGCATCCGTTCGGTCGCCGGCTCCGTATAAGGGGATATCGCGCCCCCGGAGCCTGTATGCCCGCCGTCGTCGTTGCCCTCCTCGCCTTCGTCGGACTGATCCTGTCCTTCACCGCGGTGTGGATTACCCAATTGCATTCCCGCAACGCCGGGATGATCGATCCGGTCTGGGCCGTGACGCTCGGCGGCGTCGCCGTGTTCGTCGCCGCGCTGGCGACCGGCCCGGAATTGAATCGTGCGCTCGTCGCCGCCGGCGGCGGCATCTGGGCGCTGCGACTCGCGCGGCACCTGTGGCGGCGCAATCGCGGGCAGCCGGAGGACCCGCGTTATCGACAGTTCCGCCTGCAGTGGGGCGACGCCGCGCCGCGCAACATGTTCTGGCTGTTCCAGTTGCAGGCGCTGATCTCGATGCTGCTGTCGATCGCGTTTTTCATCCCCGCATACAGCACGGCAGCCCCGTCCCGGTTCGCGATCGCTGCGGCGGTGGCGATCTGGATCGCCGCCGTCGCCGGAGAGACGGCCTCCGACCGGCAACTCAAGCGGTTTCTCGCGGATCGCGACCACGGCGGCCAGGTTTGTCGCGCCGGCTGGTGGCGCTATTCGCGGCACCCCAACTATTTTTTCGAGTGCGTGCACTGGCTCGCCTACACGGCCCTGTCGATCGGCATGCCCTGGGGCTGGCTGACGCTGTTCCCGCCCGTGCTGATGGCATGGCTGCTGCTCAAGGTTTCCGGCTTGCCGCTGCTCGAAGCGCGTCTGGTGCAAAGCCGGCCGGGATACCGCGAGTACATGCGCACGACCAGCGCCATCGTTCCGTGGCCGCCGAGGCCGGCACCCGGCCCTTCCCCCACTCGATCCGATCCCCCTGAAGACCGGAGCACGCGATCATGACCGCTACCACCTCGCCACCGTCGCCGGCCTCGGCGGCGGCACCCCACGACACCTGGCTGATCCGCTGCTGCGAGCGCGGCTGGCTGCCGGACCGGCTGATCCGGGCCGGCATGCGCTCGCTCATGCGGCAACGCCTGCGCGCCGAACACGCGGATGACGGCGAACAGCGTGCGGCGGCGCACGACACGCTGGTGCGTGAACTGGGTGCGAGCCCGATCGCAATCGAGACGCTCGCGGCGAACACGCAGCATTACGAAGTGCCCGGCAGCTTCTTCGAGGCCCATCTCGGCCCGCGGCTCAAATATTCGTGCGGCTATTACCCGCGTGGCGACGAAACGCTGTCGCAGGCGGAGGAGGCCATGCTGGCGTTGTACGCGCAGCGCGCGAGGCTGGCGGACGGCCAGCGCATGCTCGACCTCGGATGCGGCTGGGGTTCGCTGTCGCTCTGGCTCGCCGAACGGTATCCGGCGGCGCAGATCGTCGGCCTGTCGAATTCACACGGCCAACGCCACTTCATCGAGCGATGCGCGGCGCAGCGCGGGCTGACGAATCTGCGCATCGTGACCGGCAACGTGGTGGAGTTCGACTTCGATCCCGCGGACGCCGGTTTCGACCGCGTGCTCTCGATCGAGATGTTCGAGCACATGAAGAACTACGGGCAACTGCTCGCCAAAATCGCGCGCTGGATGCACGACGACGGCAAGCTCTTCGTGCACATCTTCGCGCACAAGCTGCTCGCCTATCACTTCGCGGTGCGCGACGACACCGACTGGATGTCGCGCCATTTCTTCACGGGCGGGACGATGCCGTCGGCCGACCTGCTGCTGCGGTTCCAGGACGACGTGCGCATCGCCCGCCAATGGTGGCTCGACGGGACGCACTACGCCCGCACGGCCAATCAGTGGCTCGCGTCGCTCGATGCGGCGCGCGACCGGATCATGCCGATTTTCGAGACGGTCTACGGCACCGACGCCCGCCTCTGGTTCCAGCGCTGGCGGATGTTCTACATGGCGGTCGCCGAGCTGTTCGGCTATGCCGACGGGCAGGAATGGGGCGTCGCCCACTATCTGTTCGACAAGCGCCGGGTGCTCGCATGAGGGCCGCGATCCCGTACCGGGTTCTCCGCCGCGTCGCCGTCGCGGTCGTGACGGCGCTCGCGATCGGGGCCGCCGGGTGCTCGGGCAGCCCGCCGAACCCGAATCCGCGCGCCGCCGTTCCGTTGTCGACCGTACCCGTCGACTTGCCGCGCTACATGGGCCGCTGGTACGTGATCGCGAACATCCCGTATTTCGCGGAACGCGACTACGTCGGCAGCCGGGCCGAGTGGAACCTGCGTGACGACGGCCGGATCGACGACGCATTCGTCGGCCGCAAAGGCGGCTTCGACCAGCCCGAGAAGCACTATCGGTTCGTCGACACCGTGAAGCCCGGCAGCGGCGGTGGCGAATGGCGCGTGCGACTGTTCTGGCCGGTGTATGTCACGCAACTGACGCTCTACGTCGACCCCGACTACCGGTACACGATCCTCGGCTACCCGGGCAAGACGCTCGGCTGGATCTTCTCGCGCGTGCCGACGATGGACGAGGCCACCTATCGCTCGCTGCTCGCCCGGCTCGATGCAATGGGTTACGACACGTCGCGCTTCAGGCGGGTGCCGCAAACACCGGACCAGCTCGGCAAGCCGGGCTTCGCGTCGCCCGGCGATCGCGAATGACGGCCGCTCCTGCATCCGCCGCGCGCGGTGCGACGTATATCAGCACAAGTGATTCCCGAACCTGCACGTGTGACTGACGGAGACCCTTCGCGATGCACCCGGAACTTTCAATGTCGCGGCCCGGCCGGCGGATCGCCGTCGTCGGCGCCGGCATCGCGGGCCTGGCCAGCGCGTACTTGCTGGCCCGCCGTCACCGCGTGACGCTGTTCGAGGCCGCCGACTATCTCGGCGGTCACACGCACACGGTCGACGTCGATCTCGACGGCGCACGCCACCCCGTCGATACGGGCTTCCTCGTGTTCAACGACCGGACCTATCCGAATCTGGTCGCGCTGTTCGACGAACTGGGCGTGGCCGCCCATTCGACCGACATGTCGTTTTCGGTTTCGGTCGACGGCGGCCGGCTCGAATGGGCCGGCAGCAACCTGAACACGGTGTTCGCGCAACGCCGCAACCTGTTCTCGCCGACCTTTCTCGGGATGTTGCGCGACATCCTGCGCTTCAACGCGTCCGCGCACGATCACCTGGAATCGGCGAGCCGGCAGCGCCTTTCGGTCGGGGAACTGCTCACGGCCGGCGGTTACGGCGCATCGTTCCAGCATCACTACCTGCTGCCGATGGCGGCCGCGATCTGGTCGAGCGCGGCCAACGACATCCTGCGGTTTCCGGCGGCGACGTTCCTGCGCTTCTGCCTGAATCACGCGTTGTTGCAGGTCAACAACCGGCCGACCTGGCGCACCGTCGCGGGCGGCGCACGGCAGTACGTCGAGCGCATCGCCGCGACGCTCGACGACGTGCGCGTGAATACGCCGGTGCGCGCGATTCGGCGCGACGACGCGGGCGTGACGGTGGCGACCGATGCAGCCGGTCACGAGCGTTTCGACGCGGTCGTGCTCGCGTGCCATGCGCCGACCAGCCTGGGGCTGCTCGCGGATGCCAGCAAGGCCGAGCGCGACGTGCTCGGCGCCGTGCGCTACCAGCACAACGTCGCGGTGCTTCATACCGATACGGCGTTGCTGCCGCGCCGGCGGCGCGTGTGGTCGGCGTGGAACTACCTGGGCGCCCGGCCGAGACGCACGGGCGGCGAGTCGCCCGTGTGCGTGAGCTACCTGCTCAACCAGTTGCAGCCGCTGCCGTTCCGCTCGCCGGTGGTCGTCACGTTGAATCCGGTCGACGAGCCCGCGCCCGACACCCTGCTCGGCCGCTACGATTACGCGCACCCGCTGCTCGACCTCGCGGCCGTGGATGCGCAGCATCGTCTGCCGATGCTGCAGGGGCGGCGCAATACGTGGTATGCGGGAGCGTGGACAGGCTACGGGTTCCACGAGGATGGGCTGAAATCGGCGTTGCGCGTCGCCCGCAGCTTCGGCGTCGCGCCGGCCTGGGCGCGCCCATGAACGCGCCCTTCGCCCGCGATGGCATGGCCGCCCGGCTGCTCGTCGGTACCGTGATGCACGAACGGCTGCGGCCGGTGCGCCACGCGTTCGCGTACCCGATATTCCAGGTCTGCTGCGACGTCGAGCGGCTGGACGAGATCGACGCCGGCTGGTTCGGCATCGATCGCCGGGCCCCGCTCGCGCTCGCTTCCCGCGACTACGGCCCGCGCGACGGCCGCGCGCTCGGCCCGTGGATGCGCGATGTCCTCGCGCACGCCGGCATTCCCGCCGACGGCCCGATCTGGCTGCAGACGATCCCGCGCGTCTTCGGCTACGCATTCAATCCGGTGAGCTTCTGGTACTGCTACGACCGCGCGGGCCGGCTGCGCGCGCTGTACGCCGATGTGCGCAACACGTTCGGTGCGCACCACGGCTACCTGCTCAGCGCGATGCGTCACGCGCCGATCGACGCCGACACCGTGCTGGTCTGCCGCAAGACGTTTCATGTCTCGCCGTTTTGCGACATCGTCGGGGATTACGCGTTTCGCGTGCGTCAGTGCGGCGACCATCTGAGCGTGGCGATCGACTATCGCGACGACGACGGTCTGCTGCTGCGCACGGCGATCGGCATGCGGTCCGCGCCGCTGACGGCGGCACGCGCATGGCGCGCGCTGGCCCGGCAGCCGCTGAACGCGATCAACGTCGTCATTCGCATTCATTGGCAAGCGCTGCGGCTGTGGCTCGCGCGCGTGCCGTTCCACGGCAAGACGCCCCCCGGCCGTTCCGCCGCTACCGATTCGCCATTGTCCCGTTCGCCGGGCGCGTCGCCACGCGACCGCTCGGCGATGTCCGATCACGAGGCTCGCCCATGACCTTGCTGCGCCTGCTGTCTTCCGCCTCGCAACCGGCGATGCCACTCTCGGCCCGGTTGTTCATCGCGCTGCTCCGGCAAATCCACGACGGTCACCTGACGCTCGTGACGCCCGAAGGCGCGCAGCATGTGTTCGGCGATCCGCACTGCCAGCCGGCCGCGACGCTGCAGGTCCGCGACTGGCGGGCGTGCCGTGCGATCCTGCGCGCGGGCGACATCGGATTCGCGGAAGCGTATCGCGCCGGCTGGGTCGACACGCCCGAGCTCGTCGCGCTGCTGCGCCTCGCGATCCGCAACCAGCCGGTGATCGCGAAGACGGTGACCGGCGGCCGCCTGGCACGCCTCTGGTACGCGCTGCGTCACCGGCTGAGGACGAATACGCGGGCCGGCAGCCGCCGCAACATCCACGCGCACTACGATCTCGGCAACGACTTTTACGGATTGTGGCTCGACGACACGTGGACGTATTCGAGCGCCTGCTTCGACGGCGACACGCAGCGTTCGCTCTCCGACGCGCAAACGGCGAAGTATCAGCGCATCGTCGATTCGCTCGGCCTGCGCGCCGGCATGCACGTGCTCGAGATCGGCTGCGGCTGGGGCGGGTTCGCCGCGCATGCCGCACGGCAAGGCATCCGCGTGCATGGCGTCACCGTCTCGCAGGCGCAATACGCGCTGGCCCGCGAGCGCATGGGGCGCGACGGGCTGTCCGATCGCGTCACGCTCGAATTGCGCGACTATCGCGACGTCGACGGCCAATACGACGCGATCGTGTCGATCGAGATGTTCGAGGCCGTGGGCGAAACGTTCTGGCCGGTGTACTTCGACACGCTCAGGCAACGCCTGAAGCCCGGTGCGCGCGCGCTGATTCAGTCGATCACGATCATCGAGTCGCTATTCGACGCGTATCGCACGTCGAGCGACTTCATTCGCGAGTTCATCTTTCCCGGCGGGATGCTGCCGAGCCCGGAGCGTTTCGTCGATGCCGCACGGCGGGCCGGCCTGGCCGCCGAACCGGTGTTCGCGTTCGGTGACGACTACGCGCGCACGCTGCGCACCTGGCGGGCCGCGTTCGAGGCGCGCATCGACTCGGTGCGCGCGCAACGGTTCGACGAGACGTTCATTCGCACCTGGCGCCTCTATCTCGCCTATTGCGAAGCGGGATTTGCCGAGCGGCGGACCGACGTGATGCATTTCATCGTGTCGTCGGGCGGCTGACATGAGGCGCCAGCTTGCGATGCTCGCCGCGGCCGCGGCTGCCGCGCTGGCCGCGCCGTTGTTCGCCGGCGCGAGCTGCGTCGACGACATCCCATCGGCGCGACTGATCGGATCCGGCCGGTTCTGCATCCTGGGCATCTGTCTTTACGACGCCGAGCTGTGGGCACCCCGGCCGCCGGGCGCGTTCGACACGCCGTTTGCGTTGTCGCTGGCCTACCGTCACGACGTGAAAGGCGAGCGGCTCGTCTCGACGGGCATGGACGAGATCGAGCGCCTCGCACCCGCGCCGTTGCCGGCTGCGACGCTCGATGCATGGCGCCGCGATCTCGAACGGGCGTTCACCGACGTATCGCTCGGCGACGTGCTGTGCGGCGTGTATGTGCCCGAGCGCGGCGCACGCTTCTACTCCAATGGCCGCCTCACGGCCGACGTGACCGATCCGGCGTTCGCGCGCGCCTTCTTCTCGATCTGGCTCGACCCGCGCACGCGGGCAAAATCGTTGCGTCGTCAGTTGCTGGGCGACGATGCGCGCTGATTCGACGGTGAGCGATGGCGATGGCTCCGGTGTATCGACGCGGCAACGTCGCTCGGCCGGGCAGTTCGTCAGAGATCCGTCTCGACGCGTGATTCGCCATGGTCGACAAGATGCACTTGCCTGAGAAGATCTGCGAGACCTGCGGCTTGCCTTTCAGCTGGAGAAAGAAATGGAAAGCCGCTTGGGACGAAGTCCGATATTGCTCGGAGCGTTGCCGTCGGAACCGGCGGCCGCGTACCCGCATCAAGGCAAACGCTGCACGTCGTTGACTCCGCGTTGATGAGCCGGTCGCGAGCAGCGCGCGGGCCCGGATAGCGCTTCGATTGGGCCGCGACTGAATGTTTGCCCCTGTTTCGGGCACCGGGGATCGATCGGCACCGGTGCGCGCAGGCGTACTCGTGAGAACGGACCTCCCCCTCCCCTCGGCCGTCTGGATTGCCGCATGCCCGGTTGCCTCCAGACGGTTCACTCCGCGCTGCCTCAGTTGCACCACGCTTGCGTGAACGCGCGGTCATGTTCGTTGGCGCGAGCGGCCGCGGGCCGGATCCCGCCGCATCGACTCGCAAATGTGCGACACGCTCGATTCATGCATCGAAATCGCATGCCTTCCGGCGTACTTCCTGGCCCATCTTGACCCATCTTGGTCAGTATCCCATTGACCCCGAAAGTCGTTTCGCATGCACCAAAGACACGCAATACGCTTATAAAAATGAGCATTCACGGGCTGAAAACGCAATCTCCCGATACCGAATCGGTAGTTGACGCACAAACTTCCGGTACAAATTATTTCATGAATCACTTTTCCGCTTCACTTTCCGGAAAATTTGCATACAATCCAGCTGTGACGCATGAATCGACCGACGGAGGCCCCGTGCCAACACGCAATCACGACATCAAGCCGCGCCGGTTTCCGGCGTGTCCGGCTTCATTGATGGCGCGCGTGTCCGTCGCCCCGGCACGCAGCCCGTCACACCACGCCGGTGCGGCACCCGACCGGCCGATTGCATCGCGCTTGCGGGTCGCCGCGCAACAGCGCGGCCAACGCTGCCGGCGCCGCTCGCCACAGGTGACCGACCGGTGCGCAGGCGCCAGCCCGAACGGCGCACTGCCCGAACGGCGATCGAACGCCGCCACGGCTCGTGCATGTCCGACGCTGCTCGTCACCGGCGGCCTGACTGCCTCCGACGAAACGATCGAGCGAGTCGGCCTGCACGTCAGCGAGCGCGTCGAATCGGTGTCGCGGGCGCTACGACAGCCCGGCCAGGCCGTCGACGCGCTGATCGCCGAGGTTTCGTCGTTGCAGATGAATCTGGCGATTCAATTCGTGTCGCTGGCGCAGGCGCGCCGTGTCCGCGCGGCCGCGATCATCTATGAGTACGGCAGCGTGCAGGCCCTCGCGTTGATCCGCCTTGCTGGGTTCCACCTGTTTCACTCGGTCGGCGGCCGCATCGACCACACATTCGTCCTGGCCACGTTGCAACAATCCGCCGCCGTCATGCTCGCAGCCAAGCCGACGGCGAATGACCCCATGGTGCGGTTCCGGCGGGACGTTGGCGGCTGGGCCCCGGCAACGCCAGTGGGTCCGTCGTGCGGGATCAGGGCCGGATCTCCGGTGACATTGCCGAGCCGCCATGCACGCCCGCGCGCGCGCCGGTGAGCGCACCCGGTCGGCGCGTCGTCGAAATAGCGGCGGCGTTCGCCCGATTTTTACGCAACGAATACAGGCAAATCATCGCATCGCCTCAGTCGCGATCCATCGCATCCCCCTAACCTCGAGAAACGAACCGAAATGGGCAATCTGATCGACGCTCCCGAGCACACCTTGACTGCGATCGACGAGGGCATTCCTCTGTCGCACATCATCCGTCGTCGGCTCGAGAACGCGGGCGCGCGCTTCCATGCAAACGACAACATCGCCGCGCACCTACACGACGGCGAGCTGGATGCTCTGCAGAACGAAGTGGCGCAGGGAATGGAAGCGGTGCTGCGCTCGCTCGTGATCGATGTCGACAACGACCACAACACGCGGGAAACCGCGCGGCGCGTCGCGAAGATGTTCATCCGCGAAGTGTTCGCGGGCCGCTACGACACGGCGCCGTCCGTCACCGAATTCCCGAACGTCGAGCGGCTGGACGAGCTGCTGATCGTCGGGCCGCTGCGCGTGCGCAGTGCCTGCTCGCATCATCTTTGCCCGATCATGGGCCGCATCTGGATCGGCGTGCTGCCGAGCGCCGCGTCGAATCTGATCGGCCTGTCGAAGTACGGCAGGCTGGTGAACTGGGTCATGACGCGCCCGCAGATCCAGGAAGAAGCGGTCAAGCAGATCGCCGACCTCCTCGAATCGCGCATCTCGCCCGACGGGCTTGCCGTCGTACTCGAGGCCGAGCACTTCTGCATGCATTGGCGCGGCACCAAGGACGATCAGGCAAAAATGACCAACAGCGTGATGCGCGGGAAATTTCTCGCGGACGCATCGCTTCGCCGAGAGTTTCTCGCCTTGTTGTCCGGAAAGCATGCGTAAAGCGCGCGACAGGCATTCGCGACGAATGCGCCGGCACCGTGCCCGGCCATGAGCCGCGCCCGCTCGTCACGGCGGGCGCGCAACAGCAGGAAGCGCAAAGCCATACGGAGTTCCCGATGAACTGCTCGCACGACTCGCTCCGCCCGTCTTCCGGCCAGGGTCGATCGACGAAGCCGCATTCAGGCAGGCAGCCACGCCGGGGCGCGTCCCGCGGGAGGTCGCGCCCGGGCGGCAGAGCCGAATTCACCGCCGATGCGGTCGTTCAGCCCGACGAAGCATCCGACGCGCAGGCGGAGCTCAACCAATTGCTGTCGCGCGTCGCCGCCGGCGACGAACACGCGTTCGCGCAGCTGTATCGATTGACGGCGGCGCGGCTGTACGGCGCGATCGTCCGGATGATCCGCGACCGCCACGAAGCGGAAGACCTGCTTCAGGACGTGTTCACGACGGCGTGGCGTCGCGCCGATTCATTCGACGCCGGACGCGGCACGGCGATGACATGGCTGATGACGCTCGCACGCAATCGGACCATCGACCGGATCCGGCAGCACCGCGAGCTTCCGCTCGACGACGAACTGGCACTGTCGATCCCCGACGAAAACCCGACGCCCGATCTCGGCGCGCAGGCGAGCCAGGAGCGCCTGCGTCTGGAGCGCGGGCTCGCGCATCTGGGCGAGCGGCAGGCGTATGTGCTGCGGGAAGCGTTTCATGGCGGCGCGTCGTACGCGGAGCTGGCTGAACGCATGCAGGTGCCGCTCGGCACGATGAAGAGCTGGATTCGCCGCGGCCTGATGCGACTCAAGGTGTATCTCGAGCCATGAGCGCGCGAATCGCTTCGCGGTTCGAGGACACTCGAAACACCTCCGCGCGTCCTGACCCGCCTCGCGACGCCGAGCGGTGCCGCTCCGAGGCAGGCTAGCCGGCTCGCGCTTCACGAACCACCTTTCCGGACGAAAACCCGCCTATTGAATCACTTTCCTGCTTCGTATTTCGCGCAAACTGCGTACAATCCCGAGACAACAGCAGGTCGACTTCAGGAGAGCCACGATGCCCCCTCGCAAGGATCGCGATACGCCCCATCGCTATCGCAGCGGCGAGGCCGCGCGCCTCGCGCGCATGCCGGCAGCCACGCTGCGAATCTGGGAAAGGCGCTATGGCGTGATTGCGCCGCCCAAAACGCCGTCCGGACAACGAATGTACTCGGACGACGACGTCCAGCGGATTCGATTGCTGAAGACGCTCGTCAATCAGGGCCACGCGATCGGCTCGATTGCCAGCCTGAGCCACGAGGAACTCGAAGCGCTGTCGTTGACGAATACGCGTGACGCGGCGTTTCACGAGGCAAGCGTGAGCCTCGCGGTCGTCGGCGCGCTGTCGATTCCGGAATCCGCGATCGAGCGAATGGGAATCCGGATCGCCGCGCGAATCGACTCGCTCGACGGCGCGAGCGCGCATGCGGGGACGCCGGTCGACGCCCTCATCGCGACGACCACGTCGCTCCATGAGGATGTCGTTTCGCAGCTCGCTGCCGTGGCGCAACAGCTCAACGCGCATGCCGTGGCCGTCGTGTACGCGTTCGGCACGGCAGAGGCGGTCGAGCTGGCACGTCTGTCGGGGTTCGAGCTGTTCCGGTCGACGGAAGGCCAGACCAACCCGATCGCCATCATGTCGAAACTGGCGCAAGCCGTGGTCAAGTCGCGCCAAGCGAATGACGCGGATCGCGGGCTCTGGCTGCGCACGCGGCGACGCTTCGACGATGCGACGCTCGCGTCGCTCAGCGGCCTGTCCACCACCGTCAAGTGCGAGTGTCCGCGGCATCTGTCCGAATTGATCATGCAGCTCGGCGCGTTCGAGCGATACAGCGACGAATGCGTGTCGCGATCGCCGGCCGATGCGCTGCTGCATCGCCACCTTGGAGACGCCGCGAATCGGGCCGCCGAATTGCTCGAGACGGCGCTGGCCGTCATTCTTCGCGAAGAGGGATTGGGCGGAACGACGCCGGAGCTGAAGGCGCTTTAGCGCGGCACGCGCCGCCGGCCGTTCCGGCCTGCCCACGACGACAGGCGGCGATGCGCTTTCGCGTGCAATAAGGGGCTTGCCTCCATCACCGAGCCGAAACCGAGGAGCGAGCCACTGCGGCAGGCGCTGCCGGCGGCGTGCTCGTGGTGCCGGCATTCGACGCATTCGCGATGCGATCCACGAACACGGAGAGATCGTCGAGGACTGGCGCCACCCCTCGCAACGGCGCGCCCAGCACACCGACGATCGACGCATGGCTCACGTTCCTGTAACGCATGACCACGACGGTATCGCCCCTGTCTTGCAGCGCGCGCGCGAAGCGGGTCGTGTTGCCGGGCTCGACCACCGTGTCGTTCTCCGCGACGGCCAGCCACATCGGCGGCTCCGTACCCTCGATGAATCGAATGGGCTGGCTCGCGGCGCGCGCTTCCTGCGGGAAGATCCTTTCAAGCGTCGCGTCACGCAGCGGCAGGAAATCGTAAGCGCCGGCCAGGCCGATCACGCCGGCGATATCGCTCTTGCGCATCGCCTGGGCCGCCAGATAGCGGCCGTCGGTCGCAAGCAACGCGGCAATCTGCGCACCCGCGGAGTGCCCCATCAGAAACAGTCGACGCGGATCGCCGCCGAACGCGACTGCGTGCTCGCGTGCCCACGCCACCGCCTGCGCCGCATCGTCGACGAAACCGGGAAAGGTGGTGGCCGGATACGTCCTGTAGTCGGGTAAGACGGCAACAAAGCCCCTCGACGCGAGCGCCTCGCCCACGAACAGATAGTCGTTGCGCTCGCCCGACTGCCAGCTTCCGCCGTAAAAGAACACGACCACCGGGGCGCCCGCACTCGCATCGGCCGGCCAGTGATGCAAGACGCGCGTGGGCAAGTAGACGTCGAGCACATGGCGTTCGCCGGATCCGTACGGGATACCGGCGAACAGGCTGAACGTGTAGCTCGGCGTCAGCGCATTCAGGAGCCGCACCGGGCTGCACGCGGCGAGGAGACCGGCCGCGAGCAGCACCGACAGGACGGCAAGTCCGGCTTTCATGTTCATGAAGATCCCCATCCCCGACGATTCCGGCCGCATCCGCCGCCTTGTATGTCGTTTACGGAGCTTGCGCACAAGCGGATGCATTCATTGCACGGCAGCCGCCCCCCTTAACGACATCCCGATCTTCCCTGCGCAAGTGCATCCGTCCGCAATGGAGAGCCGTATGTGGAATGGATAAGTGAATCAACGCGGAATGCCGACAATCGCTCCCTGCGTAGCAATCGTGCGGTGGTGGATCCGCGCGTCGACGATAGTGAGAGCCGTCTGCCATGAACGTTCTACCTGCCGCTTTCCCCAAGATGCAACGTCGACCGGGCGGCATGGCGACCATGCCGTTGCCGATCCCGCGCGAGCGATCATGAGAAGCACTCCCAAGCAACTGACGCCCAGCACGCGGAAGTCTGATGCCGCTCGCATGTACGTCTATCTCGCGACGACCCAAACAGGATGGCTGGTCTGCGTGATGACGGCCGCAGCGCATCACGCCGCGTGGGGCGTTATCTATGCGCTGATCGCGACAGCCGGCCATCTTCTCTTCGCGCGCCGACCCGCATCCGAGGCGCGGATCGTGATCACGGTCACGGTGTCCGGATGGTTATGGGACAGCGCCGTTGCCCATTCCGGCCTGCTCGTGTACCCGAACGGCGTTTTTCTCAAAGGGACAGCGCCGTACTGGCTCGCGGGGCTGTGGGCGCTGTTCGCGATTCAACTCAATACCGTGCTGCACTGGCTTCGAGCGCGACCGCTCATCTCGGCGCTCGTCGGCGCATTCGCAGGCCCGGCGTCCTTTCGCGCCGGTGCGGCACTGGGAGCCGTTCATTTCAAGGATCCGGCTGCAGCGCTCGTCGTTGTCGCAACCGGCTGGGCGTTCATCTTGCCGGCCGCGCTGGCGATTGCAAGCCATTGGGATGGCGTAACGAACCATCCTCCTGCGCCAATCGGCGCAGACGACATGAACGACGCCCGCGCCGGATAGCGCCGGGAGCCTGGCAAGCCGGCTTAATCTCCGATCATGCGAAGCACGCGCATGGTTCGCAGTGACGATGCCAAAAGCGAGTCGTCGAACAAGTGCTTTAGTGAATTCGGATGGGGAAAATTCTCGTATTACCTTCTCCATCACTGCAAACCCGCCCCTGCATCCGCCCTCGCTCCTCCGCCGTATCTGCGTATGTCATCCAGCCAAGGTGCTTGGTGTCCCACCTCGGGAAATGGCGTCGCGATGGCATCCGGAGGAGACAACTCATGAAGCTTTTCATCGGTATCGTCGTTGCCGCAGCGGCACCGTTCGCGCTCAGCGCTTGCGGAGGCGGAGATGACATTGCTCCCGTGGCCGCGCAACATCCGGAGAATCTGGCCATCTGGACCGCGCTCGGCGGTGATTCGGCGGCCCCCGGCGTGGTGGCCGGCGTGGTCAATGCAGCGGTCGCGGGCCTGTTGGCGGACCCGGTCGAAGCGCCCTATTTCGCGGCGGTAACCGGTAATGCCAACCACAGCAGTGCCGCCCATGACACCCCTGCGCGGCTTGAAGCCTGTCTCACGCTGCAGTTTGAATCGCTCCTCGGCGGTCCGTACACCTACCCAGGCCCCGTCAAGGTGGCCGGAGACATCGACGCCCAACCGGAGATGTGCCAAGACATGACGACGGCCCATAACGACGTTGGCGTTCCAGGCTGCGTGTTCGATCAGTTCATGGTGGATCTCGTCGCGACGCTGCAAAGCAAGCTCCCGGCCGCGGACTTTGCCGCACTGACGTCGACGACAAATGGAACGTACACGCTCACCGAGAAAAACTCGGCCGGCATCCCGGTCGGCACAAAATTCCAGTTCAGTGCGGTACCCACCCTCTTCAACCTGCGTAATACCATCATCAGCGCCACACCCGGCGGCCCGGTGTATCTTCCCCCGACGGTTGCAACATCATGTACGGGCTGACGGCGGTGCGAAGGACCCACGTGATCGCGTGGGTCGTTGCGGCACTCTCCGTGAGTGTTGCCGGGATCGGCGGGTTGCACACGACACAAGGGCGACGGCTCCTCACCGAGCTGGGCGTGAAGTGTCCAGTGGATTCCGTCGATTCCCGAACGGTGCTGTCGATTCGCAACAATGCGATTTTGCAGGAGAAAGGGGTATCGGCGGCCGCCCACCGTCCTGCGTTCGGCCTGCAGCTCGATCGCAGTACTGAAGCGGAAGTGCTGGAAAGAATGTCGCGATACAACGCGCAGTGCGTCGCATTGTCCCGAGGCTTGCGCTACCTGCGCTGTCGAGGCGTGCCTGCCGAATCGCTCGGCTCGAATGGCCCGCCCGTGAGCGAAATATGGTTCAGTTTCGCGCCGGATCGCACGTTGATGGCCATCAATGTGTACCGTCGTGACATGTCCGTAGATGAAACGCGACGGAGCTGGCAGATCGCCGTGCGGAATCTGCACGATGTGCTCGGCGCACCCACATCCGTGTCGGGAGATACGACGCTGGAATCGCTGATAGGCAAACCCGTGGCGGTTGCACGAGTGAGCTACGCCTATTCGGATTACGTAGCGACGGTCACCGCATCCCACCTGCCATACGGAGGGCTGGCAGTCCGCGAACAGTACATGTCTACCGTGGTCAGGCAAGAGGGATAACCCGGGCTCGTGAACGGGAGGCTCGATGTCACGCAGGTACAACGAGAAAAGGATCAAGATCTCGCGTGGGGCACTCGCCTCGGGCTGACGACACAAACCAGCCCAGGAATTCCGCCGCGCGACGCTCGGTGCATCCTTGCGCGGCGTTAGAATAGCGCCCCTTCTCACAGGAGACGAAAATGTCCTGGTTCGTTTACGAAGTGCCCGAATACCACGAAGACGCTGCGCGCATCGAGCCCTTCAGTGACCTGCGTAGCCGTGTGCTGCAAATCAGTGGCCCGGCCATGGCTGACGAACTGGAAAGCGTTCGCGAGAACGCCGCGGCGACGGTCGACAGCCCCGAGCGCCCGCTGCGCACGCCGGAAAATCCGCATGTCTTTCCGATCCCTTACGCCGACTCCATGATCCTGGTCGGGTTCATCTTCGATCTGAAACGCGAGTTCCGGCAACTGGTCGTGTCACCCGTGGAAATGCCCTGGTTGAAAGACGCATAAAGGGCGAGCAGGCCTGGTCGGTCCACCGCCGATCACCTCGATCGCATGGCCGCTGGCCGCTGTTTTCCGACTTGCCGCTGCGATCGGCATCCGGGGCGCCGTTATCCCCACGGTATTGCGTTTCATCCAGGGCGTTGGCGTGGGCGGCGAATGGGGCGGCTCGGCCCCGATGTCGATGGGATGGGCGGCACCCATGCGTATCGCGGTTTCGTCGCGTCGTGGCCGCAGTCCGGCTGGCCGGCGGGCTTGTTTCTCGCCAACCTTGCCGTGCCGGCCATGAGCCGGTCTGACATTGAAAAAGCCGCCGGACGGCGCGATCGCCGCTATCGCGCGGCGGCTCGTCCGGCGTCACCGGATTATCGTTCGCTGACCTTCACGCGCGGCAGCCATTCGGCCTCGGCGCCCTGCGTGCCTTTCAGATGAGCAGGCGTCGCGTCCTGCGTGTGCGCGTCGAAGCGGCGTGCCGCCTCGGTGTCGAGATGCCGGCCATCGAACGTCGACTGGCGACGAGTAATCATGTTGATGCGAAGGCGTTTTGCCGCCATGGTCGGTATTCCTTGAGAAAAACGGTACTTCGCCGACTGGCGAAATGCCATAGATTTACGCGAGAAAGATGTCGCTGCGATGACGCGGCGCGCGAGGCGAATCCGCCGCCATCGCATGGCTTGCCGCCTGCACCGCAGCGGCCGGCGCCCGGGGCGCCCGCTCCATCGCCTCAAGGTAGCGATGGACGCAAGCCACTCGTGATGGACAAGCAGCAGCGCGTCGAGTTCAGTTTGCTCGGCGGTCGCCAAGGTCACGCGTCACCGCTCTGCGCCCCTTCGTCCATTTGACGCTCCAGGTGAAGACCGGTGCCGAATGAATCGGCTATGTCGAATACCGAAACCAACCGGCACCCGCCACGCATCGGGGGCCGCCATGCGGGAATAGGACGCCGAGCCAATCGATCTTTTTGGCGACTCCGGGGCCGCCTGCCGGACTTCATCCCGGCACAAAAATCCCCACGGCTGCAATTGCCATTGCAAGTGTTGCAAGCCACCCTCCCCACGCAAGCGGTCCCGCAATGGCGAACTCACCCATGACCCGCTTGCTCCGAGCCATCAGCATCATGATGACCATGATGGGAGCCGCCGTTACCCCGTTGATCACCGCGCTCCAATACAACGCCCGGATCGGATCGAAATGCATGAACGTGATCGCAACGCCACCCACGGTTGCCAATGCGATGACCGCATAGAATTCTCGCGCGAGCGTCAACTTCAGGGCGAGGCTGTTGCGCCAGCGGAATGTGCCGGCCGCCGCGTATGCGGTCGATCCGGCGAGCACCGGCAGCGCCAGCAGGCCGGTGCCGACGATCCCGAGCGCGAACAGCATATAAGCGAAGCGACCCGCGATCGGCGCAAGGGCCCGCGCGGCGTCAGCCGACGTCTTGACCTCGATGTGGTGCGCATGCAGCGTCGCCGCCGCGGTGAGCACGATGAAGAAGGCAATGACATTCGATACGCCCATCCCCAGCCAGGTATCGAAACTGATTCGGCGCAGTTGCGCCGGGGCCTGGCGGGGAACGCGGCGAAGCGGCCCCTCGCGCGGCGCGGATTGCAGTTCCTCGACTTCCTGCGAGGCCTGCCAGAAGAACAGGTACGGGCTGATGGTCGTGCCGAGGACAGCGACGACCGTCGTGAGGTAGTCCGATTGCAGCACGATATGCGGCCATACGATCGCACGGCCCACCTCGGTCCACTGGATCGGGACGATCAACGCCACCGCCACATAAGCGAGCAGGATCAGCGCCGTCCACTTGAGAAGGCGTGCGTACCGTTCATAGGGAACGAACACCTGAAGCACGACCGACAGGCCACCCAGCCCAACCACATAGAGCTGGTGCGGCCCGGGGAGCAGCAAGCCGGCCGCGGCGCCCATCGCCGACAGGTCGGCGGCGATGTTGATGACGTTGGCGATCATCAGCAGCACGACCGCGCTGTAGAGCAGCCACATCGGGTAGTGAGCCCGCATGTTCGACGCCAGCCCCTTGCCGGTCACGCGCCCGATCCGCGCGCTCACCAGTTGGATGGCCGTCATGAGCGGGTAGGTCAGGAGGAGAGTCCACAGCAATTCGAATCCGAACTGGGCGCCGGCTTGCGAATACGTACCAATGCCCGACGGATCGTCGTCGGCCGCGCCGGTAATCAAGCCGGGACCAAGCCGACGTACCCAGTTCGGGCCGGTGGGCTTATGCGCGGCTTTATCGAATTCGAGCGGTTCAGGGTCGTTCATGATGGCGGCCTCCCGATACGGCCTCAGCAATTCACGTACCCGTCCCATGCGCTCGCCATCCGATACGTGCTGTGGGTGCACCGCCCCATGCCGCCCCGGCCGATCATTGGATCGGCGACGTCGTACCCAGCTTCTCCGACAGCATCCGCTCATACACGCCGAAGTGCAGATCGACCTCCTTTTGCGTGACGGGCGTGACCGTGATGTTGATCTGGTCGGGCAACAGGCCCAGCACCACCGCCACGGCCGCTTCGAGTTGCGGCGCACAAAACTTGTCCTCCGCCATCGTGGTGCCAACGACGACGTCGTAAGTCTTTTCCTGCCGGCAGACGACCTCGACGAGCCGCGCCCGCGCGCTCATGTTGTTGTCGATCGCAAGCCGGACGACCTCCGCCACGGTGCGCATCGACTCGGTCGGAAACCCCCTCGTCGAACGCAGCCGAATACGGTGTCTGCCGAGCGTGATCCAGTCCGTGTCGAATTCCATGGCGTCCTCCGCAACGCAGTACCGATTCGCCGCGATGATAGGGTCCAGCGCGACAATTTCAAGGGCAAAAAATGGCGGTTTCCCCCTTGAAATTCTCCGCAGACTTCCTATCTTAAGTTTCGCTCAGGCAGACGCGCGGGTCGCTTCATTCCGCGCGCTGCGTGTTTCGATTTGTTTGCCACGCAGTCCGGCAGGCGAACTGGAGCGCGTAGGCCCGTTCGCCTCCATGCTGCGACAAGCCAGGAGGATAAGATCATGAGCGATCTCTATTTCGGAACCGACCTCTTCAGCGAGTTCGACCGCCTGCAGCAACAGATGGCGCAACGCTTCGGCGGTTTCCCGTCCAGCATTCGCGCGAGCCGTTTCGGCACGTTCCCTCAGATCAATATCGGCGCGACAGACGATTCGATCGAGATCGTCGCGTTCGCGCCCGGCGTCGACCCCGCCGCGCTCGATGTGTCGATCGACAAGGGGCTGCTGACCATCGGCGGCGAACGCAAACCGGCACAACGCGACACCGGGGGTGAGCGGCGCACCTATGCGCAAGAGCGCTTTGCCGGAACGTTCCGGCGGGTCATCGAGTTGCCCGAGGCCGCCGATCCCGACAAGGTCCAGGCGCACTACGAAAACGGATGTCTATCGATCAGCATTGGCAAGCGCGAATCGTCCCGGCCGCGCGCCATCGCTATCCAGTAAGAGAAGGAGCCGATCATGAAAGACACTACTCAACTGGCGGAACGCGACGCGTCCGGCGTTGCGCGTCGCGATACCGAACAGGCCGTGCGCCGGATGACACTCGTGCCGGCCGTCGACGTCTACGAGGACAGTCAAGGCGTCACGCTGTGGGCCGATTTGCCCGGCGTGACGAAGGACAAGCTGGACGTGAAGGTTCACGACAGCAGCCTCCTGATCGAGGCCGAGGCCGTGGTACCGACGCCGGCCAATCTGCGGCTCCAGCATGCCGAGGTTCGGGAGCCGCATTTCGCCCGCACGTTTACGCTGTCGTCGGATCTCGACGCGTCCCGGATCGAGGCGAGCCTTCAGGACGGGGTGCTGAAGCTGACCATCCCGCGCCGCGACGAAGCACGTCCACGACGCATCGAAATCAAGACCCGCTGAAGCGTCACGAGCCAAGGCGCAGCGTGCGCCCCTGCGTCGACGCAGAGCACGATCAGCGACGCTTCGCTGCCTGAGTTGACGCGGGCGTATGGGTGAGGACACGCGCTCCGGATTCGCAGATCCCCGTGACACGAATCACGGCGCGCGTGTCCGCACCGGACGGCCAGGCCAGGCTCAAAACAGACTGGAGATCAACCGGAGGACGCCATGAATGCCGATCCGAAAAAGTGGAACCCGTTCAGGTTCCTTCGCGGGGCCACCCGCAAGTCCGATCCGGAAGGCCCGGACAATCCGCCGACAGGCGAGCCGGGGCGTGCGTCGTGGCCCGACATTTCGCGACTGTTTTCACGAGAGCCATGGCGCGCCATGGAGGAATTCCTTCATGACCCGTTCGCCGGCCACGGCGCGCTCGAACGGTGGTTTGGCGACTTCAGCTCGTCGCGCTTCCAGCCGCGCATCGACGTCGTCGATGAAGGCCCGGTGCTGCGCGTGACCGCCGAACTACCCGGAATGGAGCGCGAGGATCTGAAGGTGAGCGTCGAGGATGGGGCGATCGTGCTACGCGGAGAGAAAAGGCAAGACGTGCGCAGTGAAGAAAACGGTTGCTACCGGCTGGAGCGCGCCCATGGAAGCTTCGTGCGCACGATCCCGATGCCGGACAATGCCGACCCTGAGCACACCTTGGCAAAGTTCGACAATGGCGTCCTTACGTTGACCGTACCGAAATCGGAGCCGGCCAGGCCCACCAGTCGCACGATCGATATCGGCTGACGTAGTCCAGACCGAGCACCCCGGCGGGGATTCTTTGTGGCGAACCGGCGAGCGAGCGGCGATTGCCTGGCATCCACTCGGCCAAATCGGGATCAGAAGGAGAACTGATGGATGCCAGCGCGCGTCATGCGCCGCGTGCCGACTGGAACCGGCGAGGCCGATTCAGTCTTCATCCATCAGATAGCGAATCACGAGTGCCGGATCGGCGATATCGAGGATCAGTCGGCGCAGAATCCGTCGGCGCATGTGGTCCGCGTCGAGGCTCCAGGGCGCCCCCTTCTCGTTGAGATAACGGGTGATGGCGTCCCGGTGATCGGCGTTTGCCGGCAAATCGAGCCGAACAGCCAGCAGTCCCGCCACGACGTCGTCAAGCTCGATGTCGAGCGGTTTCGAGTCAATGCAAAGGTCGAGTTTCATGTCGATCATCGGCAAAAAGGGGCGCCGCATGAAGTGAGGCAGCCTGCGGCGCCAAACGACTCGCACCGGCCGCGACTGTTGGCCGGTGCGTACACGCCCCGCTGCCGGAGGTCAGTGCTCGAACTCAGGTGCGACCGACTGCCCCGGTTTCGGATCCTTCGGCGCTTCGGCCACCGTTGCGTCCGTCGTCAGGATAAGCCCGGCAATCGATGCGGCGTTCTGCAATGCCGTGCGCGTGACCTTGGTCGGATCGACCACACCTGCCTCGACAAGATCGCCATATTCACCGGTGGCCGCGTTGTAGCCAAAGTTGCCCTTGCCTTCAAGCACTTTCGCCACGACGACCGACGGTTCATCCCCGGCATTCGCGGCGATCACGCGCAGCGGCGCTTCGAGCGCGCGCAGCACGATTTGAATGCCCGCATCCTGATCGCCGTTGGCGCCTGTCAGACTCGTCGCCGTGGAACGCGCGCGCAGGAGCGCCACGCCGCCGCCCGGCACGATGCCCTCCTCGACCGCCGCGCGGGTGGCATGCAGCGCATCGTCGACGCGATCCTTTTTCTCCTTCATTTCGACTTCGGTGGCGGCCCCGACCTTGATGACGGCCACCCCGCCGGCCAGCTTCGCCACGCGTTCCTGCAGCTTCTCGCGATCGTAGTCGCTCGTGGTTTCCTCGATCTGCGTACGGATCGACTTCACGCGCGCCTCGATGTGCTGCGCGTCGCCCGCGCCGTCGATGATGATCGTGTCGTCCTTGCGAACCTCGACGCGCTTCGCGCCGCCGAGATCCTCGAGCGTGGCCTTCTGCAGTTGCTTGCCGGTTTCTTCCGAGATGACGGTGGCGCCGGTGAGGATCGCGATGTCTTCGAGCATGGCCTTGCGCCGGTCACCGAAGCCGGGCGCCTTGACGGCCACGACCTTGAGGATGCCCCGCATCGCGTTGACCACGAGCGTGGCCAGCGCTTCGCCATCGACGTCTTCGGCAACGATCAGCAGCGGCTTGCCTGCCTTGGAGGCCGCCTCGAGGATCGGCAGCAGATCCCGGACGTTCGAAATCTTCTTGTCGTGCAACAGGATCAGCGCGTCGTCCAGATACGCCGCCTGCTTTTCCGGATCGTTGATGAAGTACGGGCTGACGTAGCCGCGATCGAACTGCATCCCTTCGACGACATCCAGCTCGTTCTCGAGGGACTTGCCATCCTCGACCGTGATGACCCCTTCCTTGCCGACTTTCTCCATGGCGTCCGCGATGATCTTGCCGATCGCCTCGTCGGCGTTGGCCGAGATCGCACCCACCTGCGCGATTTCCCGGTTCGTGGAAATCGGCCTGGACAGTTTGCGCAGTTCATCCAGCACGGCGGCCACGGCCTTGTCGATGCCGCGCTTGAGGTCCATCGGATTCATGCCGGCGGCAACGTGCTTCATGCCTTCCTGCACGATCGCCTGCGCAAGCACGGTGGCCGTGGTGGTGCCGTCGCCGGCCACGTCGGCGGTCTTCGATGCGACCTGCTTGACGATCTGCGCGCCCATGTTTTCGAAGCGGTCCTTCAGCTCGATTTCCTTCGCGACCGACACGCCGTCCTTCGTGATGGTGGGCGCGCCGAAGCTGCGCTCGATCACCACGTTGCGACCTTTCGGCCCGAGCGTGACCTTCACGGCATCGGCCAGCACGTTCACGCCGTCGACGATACGGGCGCGGGCGCTGTCGTGGAATTTGACGTCTTTTGCACTCATCTTGTGGCTCTGGATAGAAGTCGTTGATTCGATGTGTCGCGAACACCCGGTGGGGGGCGCGATCTGCCCGGGATCTCAGGCGGCCTGGCGGGACGCGCCGGTATCGGCCTCGAGGACGCCCATGACGTCCTCCTCGCGCATGACGAGGAGTTCCTCGCCATCGACCTTGACGGTCTGGCCCGCGTATTTGCCGAAGAGAACCTGGTCACCGGCCTTCAACTGGAGCGCGCGAAGCGTTCCATCCTGCAGCAGCCGGCCACTGCCGACCGCGACGACTTCACCCTGCTCGGGCTTTTCCGCGGCCGAATCGGGAATCACGATGCCCGAGGCCGTCGTCCGCTGCGTCTCGATTCGCTTGACGATAACCCGGTCGTAGAGGGGACGAATCTGCATTCTCATCTCCTGAGCGATTAAAGGTTCGAAAAAGGAATCCGCCTGCCGGGCATGGCGACGCAAGCGTCGCTGCCGGGCAGCCGTGCCACTGTCTGGCGGAAAGCGAAATAGAGGTGCTCATCGCTCACTTCAAGGGGGGCAAAATCTGCTCTTTGTAACAAATTGTTTCAGCCAGCCAAGTCGATGGCCTTTGCCGTCCCCGCACCGCTCACGCCTGCCTGGCCGTGGCCTGCGCCGCCAGCGCGGCCCGCTCGATCCAGCGGATGGCCGGCGCATCGTGCTCGCCCGGCGCGGGCTTGCCGATCAGGAAGCCCTGCACCTCGCGGCAGCCGGCATCGGTGATGCACGCCAGCTGCTCCTCCGTCTCGACGCCTTCCGCGACGGTCGTCACGCCGAGGCGCTTGCCGAGATCGGCCACCGTGCGCACGACGGCCGCACAGTCCGGGCGCGTGACCGCATCGCGCACGAAGCTGCCGTCGATCTTGATCTTGTCGAACGGGAACGCGCGCAGATGCGCGAGCGACGAGAAGCCGGTGCCGAAGTCGTCGAGGGCGACGCGCACGCCCATCGAGCGCAGTGCGCGCAGGTCCGCGATGGCCTTGCCCTCGTCGTGCAGCAGCGCGGTTTCCGTCACCTCGATTTCCAGCCGGTCGGGCGCGAGGCCCGCGCCGGCCAGCGCCGCCGCGAAGGTCGGCGCGATCGTGCCGTGGCCCAGCTGCCCCGCCGACACGTTGACGGCAACGCGCGCACCGTCGGGCCAGCGCGCCGCCTCCCGGCAGGCCTGCTCGAGCACGAAGCGGCCGAGCCGGTCGATCAGGCCGCCGCGCTCGGCCACCGGAATGAAGCAGCCCGGCGAAATCCAGCCGGCGCGCGGATGATGCCAGCGCAGCAGCGCCTCGCGCGCCGTGACCTGGCGGGTGAGGACATCGACGATCGGCTGGTAGAACACGTACAACCCCTGGTTCTCGTCCAGCGCGACGCGCAGCTTCGATTCGAGCGCGACCCGCTCCTGCGCGCTCGTCTCCATGTCCGGCGAGAACATCCGGTAGGTGCCCTTCCCGGCTTTCTTGGCCGCATAGAGCGCCATGTCCGCGCGGGAGAGCAGCGCGCCGGCGTCGTTGCCGTGATGCGGCGCCAGCACGCAGCCGATCGACGCACCGATGCGGAACGGCCGGTCGGGCGACGGCGCATAGGGGGCGACGAGCGTGTCGACGAGCCGCGCGGCCGCGCCCATCGCGCGGTCCGCGTCGGTGTCGCGCAGCAGCACCGCGAATTCGTCGCCGCCGATGCGCCCCAGCATCATCCCCGGCTCGGGGCACTGCCCGCGCAGGCGTTCCGCGACCTGGCGCAGCACCGCGTCGCCCGCCGAATGCCCGCACGCGTCGTTGATCAGCTTGAAACCGTCGAGGTCGATGAAAAGCAGCGCGAGCACCTTGTCCGAGCGGCGCAGGCTCGCGTCGAATTCGGCCAGGAAGGTCGCGCGGTTCGGCAGGCCGGTGAGCGAATCGTGATGCGCGAGCTGGTGGATGCGCGCCTCCGCCTCGGCCTGCTGCGTGACGATCGACCACGACAGCATCGGGCCGATGTAGCGCCCCTGGGCGTCGCGCACGGCCGAGACCTGGATGTCGAGCACTTCCGGCCCGAGCGGAATGCGGGCGCGATGCGGCAGGTTCGCCGGATCGGCGAGCAGGCGGCGCTGGTGCTGCGGATGCGGGTGGAAGAAGTCGATCGACGCGCCGAGCGCGTCGTCCGCGCGGATCGGCAGCAGGTGCTCGATCGAGCGCAGCAGGTTGCGCGACGTCGCGTTCAGGTAGTTGATGCGGAACGTCTCCGGGTCGGCCGTCATCACGGCCACCGGCATGTCGTCGATCATCCGCATCAGCCGCGTCTGCGCCTGCTCGCGCAGACGCGATTCGTCCTGCGCGTCGACGGTGCGCAGGACGCTCCGGTAGTTGACGGAGATGACCGCGATCAGCGACGCCGACACGAAGGCCATGTTGACCGCCGTGGCGACGAGCGTCGGCTGGCCGGTCGAGATGAAGAACACGATGAACGCGACGTTGACGATCAAGGCCACGCTCAGCGCGGCCGTCCGCAGGTACATCAGGCTGAAGACGCACCCGATCATCGTGATCGCCATGTAGAACGCGACCTGGGCCTTTTGCCACGCATCGCCGTACGGGAACAGCAGCAGCGCCCAGGTGGTGAACGTCACCGCGACCGGGATCACCAGCCAGTTCGTGACCGTGAGCGCGCGCATCACGGTGTCCGGCGTCGGCGCCAGCAGCCGGGTGCGGTGCCAGTGCAGCAGCCGCGCGAGCGCCGCGAGCGTCATCGCGGCCGGCATCGCGACCGACAGCCACCACGGCGTGCTGCCGAGGTGCGTGACCGCGAGGCTCCAGGTGCTCGAGATGAGGATCAGGTACGACACCGGGATCTGGCCGGCGAATACCCGGTATTGCGCCGCGAGCAGGTCCGGGTTCCGGTCCGGCGCCGCGAGGCTTGCCAGTCTTGCCATCCGTGCGTAGAGGATTTTCATGTGAGCCTGCCGGCGGCAACCCGGGGGCGGGCTGCCGTGTCCGGCGTCGAGGGTTACCCGCGCGGGTCCGGGTCGAGATCGGCCGCGACGGCCGATTCGGACGCAGGAACCGCCGTGCGGACGCGGTCGCCGCCGGTCAGCGCAATCTGCCCGCTGCCGACGATCTCGTTGAGGGGGGCGGGCCTGCCGAGCAGGAAGCCCTGTGCTTCGTCGCAGCCTTCGTCGGCCAGCAGCGCCAGCTGGTCGTGCGTCTCGATGCCTTCGGCCAGGATCGGAATGCCCAGGCTCTTGCCGAGCGCGAGCACGGCGCGGATGATCGCGCGATCCTGCGGTTTCGCTTCCGCGTCCGCGACGAACGACTGGTCGAGCTTGATGCGGTCGAACGGGAACGAGCGCAGCGTGTCGAGCGACGAATAGCCGGTACCGAAATCGTCGAGCGCGATGCTCACGCCCAGCGCCTTGATCTGCCGCAGCGTGTCCAGCGCACGCTCGCGGCTGGCGAAGATCGTCGATTCGGTCAGCTCCAGCTGCAGGCGCGACGCCGGCAGGCGGGTGGCTTCGAGCACGTCCGCCACGAGCGCCGTCAGGTCCGCGTGCATGAACTGCACGGCCGATACGTTCACCGCGACCGCATAGGGCGGCTCCCACGTGGCCGCCCGCGCGCAGGCCTCGCGCAGCACCCAGGCGCCGATGTCCAGGATCACGCCGTTTTCCTCGGCGAGCGGAATGAACTCGGCGGGCGGAATCGTGCCGAGCGTCGCGTGCTGCCAGCGCAGCAGCGCCTCGTAGCCGCGGATCTCGCCGGTCGCGAGCGACGTCTGCACCTGGTAGTGGATGCTCAGCTGGTTGTCGGCCACCGCGCGGCGCAGGTCGGCGGCGAGGCTGCGGCGCGCGCGGACGATCAGGTCCATCGCCGGCTCGTAGAAGCAGATCGATTGCGCGATGCTGCCCTTCGCGCGGTACATCGCGAGGTCCGCGTTGTTGATGAGGATGGCCTTGGTGGCGGCGTCGTCCGGGTAGATGGCGACGCCGAAGCTCGCGCCCGGCACGACCTCGTAGTCGTCCAGCCTGACCGGCTTGTAGAGCGCCGGCTCGAGCCGCTCGAGCAGATCCATCAGGCGCGTGTCGTCGTCCATCCGGCAGAGCGCCGCGAATTCGTCGCCGCCGATGCGGGCGACGAATTCGCCTTCGCGCAGCAGGTTCGCCATGCGGCGCGCGAGGATGCGCAGCACCTCGTCGCCGGCGTGGTGGCCGCGCAGGTCGTTGATTTCCTTGAAGCGGTTCAGGTCGATGCCGATCAGCGCGAGCTTCGTGCGTTGTTCCTGCGCAAGCGCGATCTCGAGGTCGAGCCGCTCGTTGAAGCTGGCCCGGTTGGGCAGCCCGGTCAGCATGTCGCTCAGCGCCAGCCGGCGCAGGTGTTCGAGCGATTCGGCCCGCACGTTGCTGTCGATCACGTAGCTCACGAGCCCCGTGCAGACGATCACGAGCGACGTGCCTGCGACCGCCAGCGCCAGCGGACGCAGCTCGCTCATGTCGGTCCAGTTGCCATCGAGCATCAGCGGCGTGATGCGCAGCGCGGACATTCCGGTGAAATGCAACGCGAGAATCGCGAGCGACAGCACGCCGGCCATCTGGTTGACGGCGTGCGGCGACGGCCGCATCGCGACGTGCAGCGCGAGTGCGGCGAGCGTCATCGCCAGGACCACCGACGCGATCAGGTAGCCGACGTCCCACGACACGATCCCCTCGACCCGCCACGCGAGCATGCCGGTGTAGTGCATCAGCACGATCGCCACGCCGACGATCGCGCCGCCGAGCGCGGGCGCGACCTTGACGATGCGACAGGTCGTCAGCGCGAAGCCGATCGTGCTGCCCACGACCGCGATGAGCAGCGACACGAGCGTGAGCGGCAGGTTGAAGTGCACGGGCGCGCCGGCGTCGAAGCCGAGCATCGCGATGAAGTGCGTGCACCAGATCGCCACGCCGGCCGAAATGGCCGTCAGCACCTGCCAGCCGAGCCGCTGCGTGCCGGAGGTGTTCACCGTGCGCTGGAACAGGCGCGCGGTGACCCACGAGCCGCCGCCGCACAGCAGTGCGGCAAGCAACACCAGCCAGTGGTTGTGCCGATGAACGATGCACCCGAAAACTGTCACCAAAACCTTTCTTCCCCTATCCGTCGCATGGGCCGATGCCATGCCCGATCGACGCGGCGGGAGCCGTGCCGCGTCGATCAGGCGCGCCCACCAGATATCGGCACGTGATGAATAAACTGAACGCCGCGCGGCCGGGCGCAAACGATTGCACGACAGATATTTTTTTGGAAAAAAAGTGCCGGAACGAGACGGGATGGGATGGGTAGCGGAGGTTCGGGCTGCGACGTCGCCCGAGAATATCGCGCTCAAATGGCACGCCAGCGAACCGGTGATCGACTGGACGGAACGCGTGCGTTCCGACGAACGGCGCGACGGGTGACGCGCCGCGACGAGATCCGCGCGACAGGCGGCGGGTGGAATGAAAACCGGATGCTGGAAATCGACCGCCTGCAATCGCAGGCGGTCGATCAACGGCTGGCCTCTATTCGCCCGGGCATCGCGCGGCTTCGACCGGTTCGCCCTTCTTCGAAGCAAAGGGTCCACCACGCGCGCGCCGGGCGTTCAACGCACTCACACGGGCACGATCAATTCACCCCGACCGCACTCCACGCGCGAGCGACCGCGGCGCTTTCGGCCGAGTTCGTGCCATACAGGTCGTTCGCCGCCTGGATCGACGCACGACGCGCGTTCGGGTAGCTGGAGTTGGCGTTCAGGTACACGGTCAGCGTCCGGTACCAGATCTTCCCGGCCTTCTCGCGACCCACGCCGCTGAAGGTCGTGTCGCCGTTGCAGACCAGCTGCGCCTTCGTCAGGCCGGTATCGGTCGACGGCACCGTCGGGCCTTCCGCGAGCAGGTAGAACAGGCGGTTGCCGACGCCCGACGTGAAATGCGGATCGTGGCGCGGATTCGACCACGAGAATCCGCCGGACGGGTAACAGCTGAACGACCGGCCGTCGAGATCCTGCTTGTACATCTTGCGCAGGCCGCCGCTCACCACGCGCGCACCGATCACGTAGTTGCCGGGATCGTTCGGGTTGTTGGCGTAGTACTTCACGAGCGTGCCGAAGATGTCGGACGTCGACTCGTTCAGGCCGCCCGCGTCGCCCGAGTAGTTCAGGTTGGCCGTGGCCTCGGTCACGCCGTGACTCATCTCGTGTCCGGCGACGTCCACCGACACGACCGGTTTCGGCAGGCTGGTGCCGGGCTGGCCGTCTCCATACACCATCACGTGCGAATCCAGCCATGCCGCATTCGCGCCGGTCGTGCCGCTGCCCGTGTTGAACACCACGTGCGCGTAGCTCTTCACGCCGCGGCCGTCATTGAAGATGCCGTTGCGGTTGTGCGTCGTCTTGTAGTAGTCCCAAGTCAGCGCGAGACCATAGTCGATGTCGGCGGCGACCGTCTGCCGGTCGGTGGTCGTATTGTTGCCCCACACGTTCGTGCTGCTCGTGAAGATCGGCAGGTCGGTCGCCCGCTCGACGTCGTCCGAGGTCAGCCCGCGGCCGTCGTAGACCGAGCCGGAGCCGCGGCTCGGATCGAGCATCCGGTACGCGTTCGTGCCCGTCTGGTCAGTGGTGAGCGTCAGGTTGCCGTAGTACAGCGAGCGGCCGGTGCCGGTCGCGGCGGCCGTCTTGATCAGGTCCTGCGCGTCGAGCACGGTGCCGGTGCGCGCATCGACGTAGTACAGCACCGCGTCGCCATGCACGTCGGTCGCCTTGCCGTAGACGCGTACCGCGTAGGCCAGCGTCGGCGTGACGTCGCGTGCGAACACGACGAGTTCCGCGTCATCGACGCGGCGCACGTCCGAGTTGAAACGCGCGGCTGCGATGCGCTTGACCCGCGCAGCGCCGATGTCGGGGGCGTTGCGTACGACCGCGCGGTCACCCACCTTGCCGATCGTGCCGGCGAGATCGATCGGCGCGAGCTGGGTCACGCTCGCCTGCTTCAACTGCCCCTTGCTCGAATGGACGACCACGTCGCCACCGATCACGGGCAGGCCCGCGTAGAAGCGGTCGAAACGCACGTGCTCGGTGCCGTCGGGGTCGACGATCACGTCGCGCACCTGGAACTGATCGCCATCCGCCGGCGCGCTCGCCTGCGGCCCTGCGAACTTCAACGTGCGTGCTGCGCCGCCGGCTGCGAGACTGAAGGCGGACGGGTTCTGCTGGATCAGTTGCAGTGCCTTGTCGACCGTAGCCGACGGGTCGCCGGCCTGGGCAAAAGCACTGAGACTCGCGACGGTAATCGCGGAGATGGACAGCAGACGAGACAGTTTCTTCATGTAATCCCCCGGGTTATAAGTGGGTGATGTTCGAGGAATGCATCAAGTACAGACTTTGATGTAAGACATGTCACGAACCGCAGAGGGATGCTAGAAGGTCATTTTTATAATTACAAGATATTTTCTGACAGTTTATTTTTTACTGTCATTGGCGTTAATCGAATCATTGTTTGGTGAGAAATTTGAAATGGTCTCGTCGGCTGCTATAGCGGGATCGACAAGGTTGCATCGGGGGAATGTGTCGGAGAGGCCGGTGCTGCGTGGGAAAGGCCGTACGTGGCGCGGGTCGGGCAGGACGGATGAGGTAAAGCCGGGGTAAAGCGCCGGACACTACTTGCTTTATTAAATATTTATTTGGATTGTTGCCATTGCCGGCGAGCCAATGAAACGCTTGACAGCCCTTCGATTCTCGATTTTGACGGCGATGCCTTTGAATTCGTAGTTAAAGGCTGCCGAGCGACGCACGAGATAATGCTTTCTACGAATCCTCCGCTTCAGCGGCGCGTTCGTGCGCATCGCTGACGGCGGTCGCCATGCTGTTCGGAAACGTGACCGTTGCACGGGCAACCATTGGGGAACGGTGTGCCGGCGGCGTCGAACCGATCGAGGATGCAGCGCCGCTTCGGGGCATGAGGCACAATACGCGGCTTCAAAATTCAACCGCGGTCAAACCCATGCGCGTCGTCGTCGTTGGAACCAGCGGAGCGGGGAAATCCACTTTCTCCAGCGCGCTGGCGGCAGCAGCCGGCTGCCCTTACATCGAGCTGGATCGACTCTACTGGGGCCCCGACTGGTCAGCCGTGCCGCCGGCGCAGTTCGAGAACGCCGTGCTGGCCGCGACCGCCGGCAACCGCTGGGTCGCCGACGGCAACTACAGCGCCGTGCGCGACGTGCTCTGGTCGAGAGCCACGCACGTGGTCTGGCTCAACTTCGGACGCCGAACGGTATTCTCCCGGGTGCTCTGGCGCACGTTGAGCCGCGGGCTCATGCGCACCGAGCTTTCGCACGGCAACCGCGAATCGCTGCGGATGGCGTTCTCCCGGGAGTCGGTGCTGCTGTGGTCGTACACCACGTTCGCCAGGAATCGCATCAAGTTCGCCGCCCTGCGGGACGACCCGACCTTCGCGCATCTGCACTGGACGGAAATCACCCGGCCGTCGCACACCCGCGCGGTCATCGACAGGCTGGCCCGCGCCGGCGGTTGAGCGCGCGCCATCGGGACGTCACTTCACGGCCGCATTGCCGCCGTCGGCGAACAGGGCCGAGCCGGTCACGAAACTGGCCATCGGGCTGGCCAGGAACAGCGCCGCGGACGCGATCTCGTCGGGGTGCGCGATGCGCTTCATCGCGTGGAGCCCGGCCGCCCATTCCTTCTGGTCACGGTCTCCCGCCATCGCGGTATCCACCCCGCCCGGCATCAGTGCATTGGCCCGAATCCCGCGTGCCGCGTAGTCCGCGGCGATGCCCTTCACCAATCCCATCAAGCCGGCCTTGGACGCGCCATACGCGGCCATGCCGGGAAGCCCGACACTCGTTCCGACGAAGCTGGACGTGAAGACGATCGAACCGCCCCCGCGTTCGAGCATCACGGGAATCTGGTTGCTGGCGCCCAGGAAGGCCGCCGTCAGGTTGGTAGACAGCGTCTGCTGCCAATCGTCGAGCGACATGTCGGCGAGCGGTTTGAGCGGCCCGACCGTTCCGGCGTTGTTGATCGCGATGTCGAGACCGCCGAACTCGCGCAGCGCCGTTGCCACGAGCCTTCGATGCGTATCGGCGTGCCCGACGTCGCCCGCGCAGGCGCGCGCCTGGCCGCCCTGACGACGGATCGCGTCGGCCACCTGATTCAGCGGAGCTTCGCTTCGCGCGCCCAGTACGACCGACGCGCCGTGCGCCGCGAACATCAACGCGATCGCTCGGCCGATGCCGCTGGACGCACCGGTGACGATGGCGACTTTCCCTTCGAGCAAGGTCATGGTTTTCACATCCCGTGAGTGAGGTTGATCACGGCAATGTAAGCGGCCGGATGCAGGCAGGCACTCCGTTTCTTGCTCTTGAAGTCCTGCCGAGCGGCAAACGGCGCGTCGGGTGGCGGATGAAGGATGGAGGATGGCGCGTGGTACGGATCGGCGGTGTCGCGCGCTGCAACGATCGGCACTGGACGAAACTCGCCCAGTCTTCGCGTACCCGCGCGGTCATCGACAGGCTGGCCCGCGCCGGCGGCCGAGCGCTGTGCGACGCTGACCTGCGTCAGTCGTCGAACGTGCGTTGGTATTCCGGCGCGGCATCCGCGCGCGTGTTCAGTTCGAACATCACGCCGCCCGGCGCGCGGCAGAAGAAACGCGAACCGCGCCCGTTGTTGAAGACGTCCGTCACCATCTCGACGCCCTCTTCCCTGAAGCGCTCGAACAACGTGCGAACCTCATCGAGGCTCGGCAGCTCGAACCCGACGTGAAAATTCGCCGGCCATGCCGGCCTGTCGCCGCTGACGTGATCGATCACCACGTCGAAGCCCGGGCGCTTGAGGATCCAGGATTGTTCCCAGCTTCCCGCGATCGTGAAGCCGAGGTGCCGCTCGAAGAAGCGGGCCGTCGCCAGCGTGTCGGCCGACGGGAAGCTCAGGTGGTTGAGCTTCATGGTTTGCGTAATGGCAGTCATTGCGAGTCCCTGTCATGCGTGGATCGGCGGAGGCCCATGCCGTTCCGCCCGACGCATTCAGAATACGAGCCGGCGCTCACGTTCGACAACTCGCATTAGCCGCCCGTCCGGACCGCCCGCGAACCCGCATGAAACCGGGGGCCAGGGCGCCGTTGCGATCGTCGTGGATCGCGCTATTCGCATTCGGCCGGGATGGGCCTGAACACCCTCGTTTCGCTGTGTTTGCAGCGTGAGCCCCGGGCGCAAGGCAAGCGGCAAGGACTACCGGACGCGCTCGGCGCATCCGAGTCGCGCTGCGTGACGCATCAAGCGTCGATGGCCCGAGGGTGAAAGAGCCACCCCGGGCCACGGATTTCCCGCCAGTGCCGGACATCACGACCGGTGCCCGGCACCACCGGTCAATCGATGCTGCACGGATAGCGTCAGAACTGGTAACCCGCGCCCACCACCGCGCCGAAGTCCGAACGCGCATTGCCCGTCACCGACGCCTTGACGACCCAGCGGTTGCTTTCCGTCACGTACGAGTATCCGGCGGCGAAACCTTGCTGGCCGTGATAGTTCGACGTCGCCGCCGAGACCATCGAGCGGCCCGCGCCCGTCGGTTGCGGCAGGCCGGCCACGGCCATGGCCGATGCCACGCCGCCGTACATATCCTTCTTCAGGTCGTTGAACGAGTTGTACACCTGGCCGATGCGCTGATCGGTGTAGCCCTTCGCCTGATTCGACGCGGCCGACAGGTTGTCGTTCAGCTGCTGCACGTTCACCGCGTCGGTGGGCGCCGTGCCGGCCGCGACGTTCGTGACCTGGCGCTCGCTGCCCTTCGCGCCGACCGAGAACGAATTGTCGCGATCGGCGACCGAGCCCTGGCCGACCGCCACCGCGTTCTTGCCGGTTGCGGTTGCCGTCGACCCGATCGAACCCGCATCGGCTCGCGCGATCCACGTGGTGTTCGCATCGGTCGCCGCCGCGCGGATCTGGTCATTGGCCGCCACGTTCTTCAGCGCATTGTTGAACTGGCCCATGTTGACCGCGTCGTTGTTGTTCACCCCCGCCGCGACGCCGGTCAGCACGCGGTCGCCCGACGTGCCGGAGAAGTTCACGCTCGCGCCGCCAGTGTCCTTCCCGACCGTGATCGCGCCATTCGGATCCTGCTGCTGCACGAGGCCGGCCTTGCCGTTCGCGATGTTGGTCACGTTCCCCTGCAGGTTCGTGATATCGGTCGTGTTCTTCGCGACCTGCTGGTTGGTCGCGTAGAGCTGCGAACCGTTCACCGCGTCCGTGCTGGTTGCGCTGAGCGTGCCTGCCTGCACGTTGGTGATGCGCGTGCCGCCGGCGCCGCCGAGCGTGATCGAGTTCTTTGAGCTGTCGTCGTACTGCACCGCAAGCGCGCCGAGCTGGTTGAGACTCGACTGCACGCCCTTCAGCTGCTTCACGTTCACCGCGTCCGTATCGTCGGTGCCCGCGGCGACGTTCTTCAGCACGACGGCCGCATTCGTGTCGCCGCCGATCAGCGAAACCGAATTCAGCCGGTTGCCGTTCGGGTCGACGTCGTACTTGACGACGTTCTTCACGGCCTCGCCCGCCTGGTTGGACACCTGCGTGATCTGCTGTTCGAGCGACGACTTCACGCCCGACAACTGGCCGCCGTTCACCGCGTCCGTGCTGCCCGCGGCGATGTTGCCGTCGGCCACGTTCGTCAGCTTCGTCGGTGCGCCGCCGCGCGCCGCGTTGTAGGCGCCGGCCTTCGGGTCGAACTGAAGCGCGTCCTGTTGCAGCCCGGCGATCGCGGCCGTGTTGCCGGCGATGTTCGTTTCGGCGTTGCCGATGCGCGTTTCGTGATTCTCGAGCGTCGTCGTGTTGCTGCCGACGCGGCCGTCGAGGTTCGTGAGCGCGTCGCCGACGTTGTTGAACGAGCCGCCGCCAACTTTATAGGCCGGCGCGCTGATCGAGCCGTCCGGATTCGCCGTTGCACCGCCGCCCAGCGCGGCTACGGTGCCGTCGGTCGCGCGGCGCAGTTGCGCGCCGTTCACCGCGTCCGTGCTGCCTGCCGCGACGTTGCCTTCTGCGATATTGGTCAGTCGCACCGGGCTCCCGCCGTTGCCTGCGCCGAGCGACACCTGCTTCTTGCTGGCGTCGTCGTACTTCACCGCGAGCGCGTCGAGCTGACTCGTGCCGTCCTGAATCGCCGCGTTCAACTGGTCGACGTTGACGGCATCCGTGCCGTTCTTGCCGGCCGCGACGTTGCCGATGCGTTGCGTGCCGTTGCCGCCGTGGCTCGCATCGTATGCGCCGAGGTTCGTGTTCCATAGCAGCGCGTCCTGCTGAAGCGCGGCGATGTTGCCCGTATTCGTCGTCACCTGGTTGCCGAGCGTCGTGACGCTGTTGCCGACATTCGTGATCGACTGATTCAGCGTGTCGGTGGCCTTGCCGAGCTGGCCGACGTTCACCGCGTCGCTCGCGGCAATGCCGTCCGCCACGTTGTGCAGGCCGACCGGTGACTGCGCGCCCTTGCCGCCGAGCGTCACGCCGCCGTGCGCATCATCGTCGTACTGCACGGCGTTCTTCGTCGCGTTGCCGATCTGGTTCGTGATCGACGTGCTCAGGTTGCCGAGCGTCGTGCTGAGGTTGTTCGTCACGCTCGTGCTGAGCGACGACAGGCCGCCGTTCAGTTGCCCGACGTTCACCGCATCGGTGTTCGCGACACCGGCCGCGACGTTGTGCAGCGTCGTGCCGTTCGTGCCGGCGAACGTCACCGAGTCGAAGCCGCTCTGGCCGTCGTACTTCACGTTGCGGGCATCGGCGGCCTGCAGGTTGCTGATGTTCGTGGTTGCCGTGCTCAGCGACGTGTTGATGCCGGTGACGCTGGTCTGCAGGTTCGCGATGTTCGACGCCGCCGTCGAAATGGACGTCTGCAGCGGCGCGACGCTGCCCTTCAGCTGGCCGACGTTGACCGCATCGGTGTCGGCGACGCCGGCCGCGACGCCGTTGATCGTCGTGCCGTTGGCGCCGTCGAGTGCGATCGCCGCATGCGAATCGTCGGTGTATTTCACGACGTTCTTCGTGGCGGTCACGATGCTGGTGCTGAGGCTGTTGCCCACGTTGGTCACGCGCTGGTCGACGTTCGAGATCGTGGTCGACAGCGAATTGCCGACCGACGTCACGCGCGCGTCGACCGTGGCGATGCTCGTGCTGAGCGTGCCGTTCACGTTCTTCAATTGCTGGACGTTGACGGCGTCCGTATCGGCCGCGCCTGCCGCGACGTTCTTGAGCTGGCGCTCGTTGCCGATCGCGCCGAACGACACCGCGCCGCCAACCGGCGCGGCCGTGCCGCCGAACACCGGCGTGCCGCCATTGTTCGCACCGACGCTGCCCGAACCGATCGCCACCTGGTTGTTGTCGTTCGTCTGCGCGCCAGCACCGATCGCGACGGATTGCGTGCCGCCGGCGCGCGTCTGGGTGGCCGCGTCATACGACGCGCCGGCCGACACGCCGTCGCTCGACGTCGGGTTGGCGCCGCCGATCGCGACCGAACGATCGCCGCTGGCGAGCGCCGAGTGGCCCAGTGCGATCGAGCTCGTGCCGTGCGCATCGGCGACGTTGCCGAGCGCCATCGAGAAATCGCCGACCGCGGCCGACTGGCGGCCGATGGCGAGCGCCGTGTTGCCTTGTGCGACGGCTACCGTGCCGATGGCCGTGGCCGAGTTCGCCAGCGCCTGCGCGCCGACGCCGACCGCGATCGCGCCGCCGCTGCTGGTGCCGCCATTGCTGCTTGCATTCGACTGGTCGCCGATCGCGATCCCGCTGGTGCCGGCCTTGGCATTCGTGCCCATCTTGACGTTGGCCGTGCTCACTGCCACGTAACTCCCGCTCTTGGTCGCGACACACAACGGGTTCGTGCCGTCGATGCACTGACCGCTCAGCGCGTTGTCCGGGTTGCCGCGATCGACGAAATTGTCCGCATGCGCGGCACCCGCGATCAGCACACCTGCACCCGTGAACATGGCGGCGGCTAGCGCCGAAATCTGCTTCCTCTTCATGGTCTTCTGCTCCGTTTTGTAGCGTTTGGTTTGAATACGGACTACTTAGTTTTGTTGAAGACTTCAGCTGCGACTGCGATTGCGATTACGACTTCAGTGCGGAACCCGATGCCGGGCGCGGCTCGAGCGTGCCGAAGGTGGCGCGCATCGTCCGCCGTGGCGACGGGACGTTCGAAAGCGCGGGCCCGTCGTTCGTGCGACGGCCCGTTCCGTTAATCCAGGGAATGCATTAGGAATGCATATCGTTTTATATGGGCGAATTCGCCCAGCGACTGAATCCGGAGATTCAACCCGCCGTTATGGACACCCCTGATTTGATATCGCGTTGACCGCGACCCACCCCGCTTCTTTTATTTCATCCACGGCAACCGGATTTTCGCTTGCGCGCAACGGACATGCGCTCGGAGTCACATCAACTGATGCCTCGGACCCGAATCGCACAACGTCCGCCACAACCCGCCGTGCCTTGCGTTGCTCGGTGCAACCCTGCACTCAAAGTTCGGACGAATTATGAGACACGAATTAAAATTATTGAAGGTGGCATTCTTTATAGATTGTAAAATTCAATATATTCAAATAGTTGCGTTGAAAACGCACATCTCGCAAACGATTTCTCGTCATCGAAATTAATCGAGATGTTTTGCCGGGCGGATAAAATCTTTGCTGAGGCGGATTAAAAAAAGATTCCTTGGAATATTTTTTAAAAAAGCCGTGGAACTACGCGATTGCACGTAGCAGCGCCAAATGAAAATGGCGGAAATGGACAGGCATCGGTGCGCCATACTGTAAGCGCCATTCACGATGCACGATGAAGCATCCGAAAAGCGGAATGAAGCAGATAGAGTCAATGCATCTGGCAAGAATTGAAATATGCCCCTACAATTCGGCTCGCATCGATACCGGCGGGCGCGCGTTTCTCAGCGCGCGACGCCGGCAACGCTCCGCGCCTTTACCGGGTCAGTGATCAAAACCAGCCATGCAAGGCATTACGCCGACCGGTTGTCCTTCGTGTAGCGGGGCGACATTCGAATATCGATGTGCTTGTACGTCGCCATAGCGCAGCTTCCGACGATTGATCCGAACCGGGCCGGCCACCCGCAGGAACGCAGCCAGCAGCCATTCCAGAACAGGTGCACGATGCATCCATCGATCTCCGCATTGGGCGACGCCCATATCCTGATCGTCGACGATCAACCCGACCAGCTTCGCTTGCTGATCGACATCCTGCGCGGCACCGGGTGCCGGATCAGCATTGCATCCGACGGGCTGCAGGCGTGCCAGCGCGCGCAGGCGCTCCTGCCCGACCTGATCCTGATGGATGTCCGCATGCCGCGCATGGACGGCTTCACCGCGTGCCGGCTGCTTGCCGCCGATCCGCTGACGTGCGCGATTCCAGTGATTTTCCTGACCGTGGCCGGCGCGTTGCACGAGCGCCTCGAGGGGTTCGACATCGGCTGCGTCGACTATGTGGTCAAGCCGTTCGAGCCCGCCGAAGTGCTTGCGCGGATTCGCGTGCAGCTCGCGCGCGAGAAGCGCGAGCGGGCCGTTGACATCGAAAGCCCGTTCGTGGCCGGCAAGGACGACGACATCATCGTGCGCGCGGCCATCCGCCACCTGGCACGGACGCTGAACGATCCGCCGACGGTGGAGCAGCTGGCCCGCGCGGTCGGCACGCACGAAAAGCGGCTGTCACGCGCGTTTCGCGACAACCTCGGCCAGACGGTATTCGAGTATCTGCGGCACGAGCGGCTGCGGATCGCGCAGGACCTGCTGGATTCGACGTCGCTCAGCATTGCCAGCATCGCGAAGGAGATCGGCTTTTCCACGCCGGCGAATTTCGCGACCGCATTCCGCGAACGTTTCGGCCTCACGCCGACCGAGTGGCGGCGCCAGCGTCACGCCGGCGAACGCGCCGTGCGCCGGGAACCGCAACGCGACGCGTAGGACCGTTCCGCGCGTTCGCGACTACCAGGTGTATTTCGCGGTGGCCAGCACGGTCCGCTCGTTGCCGAACACGCAGACGGTATACGACGTGCAGCCGCTGACATAACGCCGGTCGAACAGGTTCGCGACGTTCAGCGCGAACCGCCAGCGCGGCATCTCGTAGTGCAGCGCCAGGTCAACCAGCGTCACGCTCGGCACGGTCAGCGAGTTGTCGGGTGCGCCGGCCGACGCGCTCTGGTAGCGCACGCCGCCGCCGATCCCGAGGCCCGCCAGCGCGCCCGTGCGCCAGGTCCAGTCGGCCCACATCGACGCCATCTGCCGCGGCAGCGGCACCGCCACCGGCCAGTGGTTCAGCGACGCGTCGTTCGCCTGCACGTTCTTGACGTCCTGATACACATACGACGCGACGACCGACAACTCGCGGGTGACCTTGCCGAGCGCGCTCAGCTCGATCCCGCGCGAGCGCACCTTGCCGGTCTGCACGGACGTCGTGCCGGTCGGGTCGAGACTCACCGGTGTCGGCGTCGCGACGTTGGTCTGATCGATCTGGTAGACGGCCGCACTCAGCAGCAGGTTCCTGCCGGGCGGCTGCCAGCGCAACCCGGCTTCCGTCTGCTTGCCGCGTGTCGGCTTCGGCAAGCCGCCGCCGACCATCCTCACGCCGATGACCGGATCGAACGACGTCGAATAGCTCACGTACGGCGACAGCCCGGCGTCGCCCTGATAGGTGAGCCCGACGCGCCCGGAGAACGCACTGACGTCCTGCCGCGCCTGCGTGCCGGCCGTCCGGTCGTCGAACCGCGCATTGACGAAATCCTCGCGGCCGCCGAGCGTCAGCGTCCAGCGCTGCCAGCGGATCTGGTCCTGCGCATACACGCCGAACGTGTTCATCGCCGTGTACTGGTCGACGTGGCCGAGCGACGTCGGGCCGGAGAAAATCGCGTCCGTGACGGGCCGGTAGACGGGTTGATACAGGTTGAGCGACGGCGCCAGCGCGAGCCACACGCTGTTGGTCGTCGTCTGCCGGTCATATTGCGCGCCGAGCAGCAGCGTATGTTCGAGCGGCCCCGTGCCGAAGCGCGCCTGCGCGTGGTTGTCGATGTCGAACCGGCTGTAGTTGAGCTGGAACAGCCCCGCATAACGCATCATGTTGGTGCTGCTGCGGGGCACGAAGCCGATACCGAACACCGTCGCGTCGTCGAGCGACAGGTGCGACCAGCGCACGTCCTGATGCAGCGACCAGATCGCATTCACGCGATGCTCCAGCGCGTAGCCGAGCGACCACTGCTTCTTCCGGTAGTCGTTGAACCCGGGCGCACCCATGTAGATGTCCTGCGACAGCGGGCCGTTCGGGTTCGGCAACACGGTGCCCGACGCGGGCAGGAAGTTCGACGAAATATCGCTGCCGTCCTGCAGGAACGTCGCCGAGAGCGTCAGCGACGTATCGGCGGTCGGCCGCCATCGGAACGACGGCGCCAGCGCGATGCGCCGGTCGCCGTTCGGGCCGGTGACCGCGTTGCCGTCGCGCGCCACGCCGACGAAGCGGTACGCATGGCGGCCGTCCGGATCGAGCGTATCGCCGACATCGAGCATGAATTGCTTGCGCGCGTCGTTGCCGATCTGCACGCCGGCTTCGCGGACGCGCTCGCCGTCGGCGAGCTTCGTGTGCGCGTCGACGATCGCGCCGGGTTCGCCCGCGCCGTACAGCACCGACGTCGGCCCGCGCAGCACGGCGATCGAGTCGATCGTGTACGGGTCGACGCGCCAGTTCGCGATCACGGCCGTATTCGGCGCGGCCACACCGTCGACGTACAGCGTCGGCGTGAAGCCGCGCAGCGCCGCATACCAGTCGGTGCGGCTGTCGGCGCCGAACGTGGCAAATCCCGGCACGTAGCGCAGCGCCTGGTTCAGGTCGGTCGCGCCGGTCATCTCGATCTGCTGCGCGGTCACGAGACTGATCGTTTGCGGGATCTCGGCCACCGGCGTGTCGGTCTTCGTGCCGGCCGTGGTGCGCAGCCCGACGAGCCCGCTCGATGCGCCGTCGGCCTTCCCGGTCACGTCGATCGTCGGCAGCACGGCCGCCGCCGCGCCGGCCGGCGGCGTGACTGCCGCACCCGATGCCTGCGCGTGTGCGCCGCCCGCCGCCGCCACGACCCACGCGCCCCCGGCCGCGATCGCCCTCGCGCGTCGCGCCGCGCCCGTCCCCGTTACCATCGTTCCTTGCTCCGTCGTGCTGGTGGCCGATTCGGCCCGATCGCGGCGCGACGCGCCGTCGGCGTCCGCCCTGGGTTGTCTTCTTGGCGATGCAGGTTGCGCGCGAGTCGGCATGCACTGGCCCATGGCGTCGGTCGCGAGCGCAGCGATGATACCGGGCGAATGGGGCGCAGTCTTAAAAAAATGCGTCGTCGGCCGGCGCCAGGCAAGGCGGATGAAAGACGGGGACGCTAGACTGCCTGCGCCACGGGAAGCGGCCGCGGGCTGCACGGCCCGCGCGCGTCACCGGGGTTCGTCGTGCCTTGGCGGCCGCGCGCGTCCTGCATCGCGAGGTTGTCCGCCCCCGGTTCGGCTTCCGTGTTTGCCGCGTCACCGTCACGTCACCACCGAGGACCGTATGCGCCGCCTGTCGACTCGCCCCCTGCTCGCCGCGTGGCTCGCGGTGAGCGCGCTTTGCTGTGCCGTGCCGCCGGCCCGCGCGTGTGACGTCCCGGCGGCCGTCACGACGATCGATCCGCCCGGCTACTATGACGACGCCGCCGGCTATGCGCGCGCGGTCAAGCCGATGCGCGATTTCATTTCACGGCTCAATGCGTCGGCGGACAAGGGTGACTGGTCATGCGCGGTGAGCCTGCTGGAAAGCTGGGCCCAGGCCGACGCGCTGATGGGCCGGATCACCGGTTACCAGGGCAACTACGAGCGCTCCTGGGCCGGCACCGACTTCGCGATGGTGATCCTGCGCATGCCGCGCGACGTGCGCGACGCGAACCGCGCGCGCTTCGACGCGATCGATCCGTGGCTCGAACGCATCGCGATCGCCACCCGCGATGCGCAAGCGATCAACCATCTGCACAACAACCTCGTGTACTGGGCCGGACTCGACCTGATCGCCATCGGCACCGTGACCGGCAACGCGAGCCTCGTCGATTCGGGGCTGCTGCGGGTACGCGAAGGCATCCGCGACATCGGCCCCGACGGTTCTCTTGCACGGGAAGTCAAACGCGGCAACCGCGCGCTGCACTATCACACGTTCGCGCTGCTCCCGCTCGTGTTCGCGGCGGAACTCGTGCAGCGGCGCCATATCGATCTCTATCGGGAAAACGACGGCGCGATCGGCCGCCTGGCGAACCTGGTCATCCATGCGGTCGTCGATCCCGCCAGCTTCACCGCCATCACGCCGGTCAGGCAGGACCTGTTTCCGTGGACGTTCCGCGATGAACTGAGCTGGGTCGAGCCGTACTACGCGCGCTTTCACGACGCGCGGCTGCCGGCGATCATCGCACCGCGCCGCCCGTTCACCGAATGGCGGCTCGGCGGGGACGTGACGGCAGTCTGGGGCGTGCCGCTGCCGTAGCGGGTCGGCGAGCGGGTTGCCGCGCGAGCCGCTACGCGCGCCCGCGCCGCATCCTGAGCGTCGCGGACGGCGACTCGCCGAACGCCCGCTTGTACTCGATCGCGAACCGCCCGAGGTGCGCGAAGCCCCATTTCAGCGCGACGTCCGTCACCGACGCGAGGCCCGGCGGCGCATCGGCCAGCAGTTCCTCGCGCACATGTTGCAACCGCAACTGCCGCACGAAGCCCATCGGCGTGGTGCCGTGGCGATGACGAAAGCCGGCGAACAGCGTGCTCGGGCTGACGCCGGCGAGTTCGGCGAGCCGTTCGATCGTCAGCGGCTCGTCGAGATGCGCGCGGATGTAGTCCTCGACGCGCCGCACGTAGAACGGCGCAATCGCTACCGCCAGGTGCCGCGTGCCGTTGCGCGCGCTGTTCGGGTGGCCGTGCAGCAGCAGGTTGAGCAGCGTCGATTCGAGCTGCTCGAACGCGAGCGGATGACGCAGCGGATGCGCGTCCGTCGCGATCGCGCCGGCGAGGATCGGCAGCATCTGCATCAGACACGCGCCCTGCGACGACGACAGGCTGAATGCCGGCTCGAATTCGACCGGCGCGCGCCGGTCGTCACCGAAATGCCGCTGCGCGTGGCGCTCCATCACTTCGCGCTCGATCCGCAGGATGACTTGCGGACACGCGTCGCCCCAGCGCATCTTCAGCGGCAGCGTCGGCGAGATCAGCGACGCGGTGCCGGGCGACGACACGAAACGCGCCGATCCGCACTCGATCTCCGCGTCGCCGCGCAACGGGATCTGCAACAGGAAGAAGTGCTCGAGCGGGCCGGGTTCGATGCTGACGCCGCCGCCATAATCGAGCAGGTTCAACGACAGGTTGCCCCAACGTGCGTGATGCATGCAGCTGTGCAGCGCGCGCGATTCGCCGGTCGGCGTGAGCCGGTGCGGCTTGAAGACGTCGGCGACGCGTGCGCGCACCTCGTCGACGTCGTTCGACTGCAGCAGCAGGTTGTCGTGATTGAAACAGGCCGTATCCGGCAGCCAGCCCGTTTCGGAAAATTGCGCCATCGAAGTTCTCCCGTCATGCTCGATTGCACCCGCGCCGTGCATGCGTTCCCGGTATGGGGGCATCCGCCGCACGATCCGGATAGCGCCCGGCGTATCCGGACAGTCCGGCCGCCCCAGCACACGAGTCCCGCCCACATGACGCAAGAAGCGGACCGTTCGCGCATCGTAGAAAACTGTGCGGGGCTTCCGCATCCGCACATACCCGCAGTCAGCCGCGCGCCTGCCCATGCGCGGCGGCCGGTGCAACAGGTTTCCGGAATTCGCGGATACCGGCCGAAGAAAGCGGATAGAAGTGCCCATTTCGTCCGCCAATACTGGGCCCGTCGCAGCAAAAACTGGAATGGAGGGACACATGCAAGGACGTCACATCGAGATTCCGTCGCCGGACGGCGGCACGTTTCGCGCATACCTGAGCACGCCGGCCGGCGGCACCGGGCCCGGCATCGTGCTGTGCCACGAGATCTTCGGCGCGAACGCGACGATGCGGGAAGCGGCCGACTACTACGCGGAGGAAGGCTATACGGTGCTCGTGCCCGACCTGTTCTGGCGCCAGGCGCCGGGGATCGAACTCGGTTACTCGGCCGCCGACGTGGAACGCGCGATGGCCCTTTACCGCGAATACGACGAGAACAAGGGTGTCGAGGACATCGGCGCCGCGCTGGACGTGCTCAAGCGGCTGCCCGAATGCACGGGCGAAGCCGGCGTGCTCGGCTACTGTCTCGGCGGCAAGCTCGCGTATCTCGCCGCGTGCCGGCTGCCGGACGTGGCCGCGGCGGTCAGCTACTACGGCGTCGGCATCGAGCACGCGCTCGACGAGGCGTCGCACCTGCACGGCCGGCTCGTGCTGCAGATCGCGGGGCAGGACCGCTTCTGCCCGCCGGACGCGCAGCAGCGCATTGCCGACGCGCTGGCCGGGCGCGACGGCGTCGAAGTGTACGTGTATCCCGGGGTCGATCACGCGTTCGCGCGCGCCGGCGGCGATCATTTCGACAAGGCCGCCGCGAGCATGGCCCATCAGCGCGCGATTGCCGCGTTCCGTGCCGCGCTCGGCCCGCACTACGACCTGTCCACACTGTGGGAAGCGCATCTTCAACACGAATTCGACACGCGCAACGTCGATGCCACGATGGCGACGATGGTCGCCGAACCGTACGTCAACCATATTCCGACGCTGACGGGCGGCGTCGGCTACGACGAGCTCAAGCGCTTCTACACGCATCATTTCGTGCACGCGAATCCGCCGGACACGACGATCACGCCGATCTCGCGCACGGTCGGCGCGAGCCAGATCGTCGACGAGCTGCTGTTCTGCTTCACGCACACCACCGAGATCGACTGGATGCTGCCGGGCGTCGCGCCGACCGGCAAGCGCGTCGAGATTCCGCTCGTCGCGATCGTCAAGTTTCGCGGCGACAAGCTCTATCACGAGCACATCTACTGGGACCAGGCGAGCGTGCTCGTGCAGATCGGCCTGCTCGATCCGGCCGGCCTGCCGGTCGCGGGCGTCGAAACGGCCCGCAAGCTGCTCGACGAAACCGTGCCGTCGAACGGGCTGATGCGCCGCTGGCAGGACAGCGAGCCGTCGTCGGGCACGCATTGACACAACACCTTCCCCCACACAACGATTTCCGGAGACACCCCATGACTGCCCTTGCTGGCAAAGTCGCGATCGTCACCGGCGGCGCCACGCTGATCGGCGCCGCGGTCGCGCAGGACCTGAGCCGCGCCGGTGCGTGCGTCGCGATCCTCGATCTCGATGCGGAGAATGGCGCGCGCGTGGCCGACTCGCTCGGCGAACGGGCGATGTTCGTCGCGCTCGACATCACCGACGATCGCGCGATCGAGCATGCGGTCGCGGCCATCGTCGAGCGGTTCGGCGCGATCGACGTGCTCGTCAACCTCGCGTGCAGCTACGTCGACAACGGCATCCAGGCAACCCGCAACAACTGGCTCGCCGCGATGGACGTCAACGTCGTGTCGGCGGCGATGCTCGCGAAGGCCGTGCATCCACAGATGGTCCGGCGCGGCGGCGGCGCGATCGTGAATTTCAGCTCGATCTCGGCGCAGTGCGCGCAAACCGGCCGCTGGCTGTACCCGACATCCAAGGCGGCGATCCGCCAGCTCACGCGCAGCATGGCGATGGATCTCGCGCCCGACCGCATTCGCGTCAACTCAGTGTCGCCGGGCTGGACGTGGTCGCGCGTGATGGACGAGCTGACGCACGGCGACCGCGCGAAGACCGATCGCGTCGCCGCGCCGTTCCACCTGCTCGGCCGGGTCGGCGATCCGTCCGAGGTCGCGCAGGTCGTGACGTTCCTGTGCAGCGACGCGGCGAGCTTCGTGACCGGCGCCGACTACGCGGTGGATGGCGGCTATGCCGCGATGGGCCCCGAACAGGCGGTGCCGGCCATTCCGCGTCTCGCGGAGTGACCGTTCGTCAGCGCCGCTTCCCGCCACCATTTCGATTCCGGCCGGCATCCGGCCAACCAAGGACATACTCATGAGACGCATCGCCATCGTCGGCGCCGGCCAGTCCGGCCTGCAACTCGCCTTCGCCCTGCTCGACCAGGGTTACCACGTCACGCTCGCGACCAACCGCGACGCCGAGCAGATCCGCACCGGCAAGGTCATGTCGAGCCAGTGCATGTTCCACACGTCATTGCAGATCGAGCGCGATCTCGGCCTGAACGCGTGGGAGGAAGCGTGCCCGTCCGTCGAAGGGATCGGCATCGCGGTGCCGCATCCGGACGGCAACGGCCGCAAGGTGATCGACTGGTCGTCGCGGCTGACGCGCTATGCGCAATCGGTCGACCAGCGCGTGAAGATGGCCGACTGGCTCGACGGCGTGAAGCGCCGGGGCGCGGACGTGCGCATTGCCGACATCGGCGTGCCCGAACTCGAAGAACTGGCGCGCAGCCACGACCTCGTGCTGCTCGCGGCCGGCAAGGGCGAGATCGTCAACCTGCTCGGCCGCGACGCTGCACGCAGCGCGTTCGACCGCCCGCAACGCGCGCTGGCCCTCACCTATGTGAAAGGGATGACGCCGAGCCAGCCGTATTCGCGCGTGCGCTTCAACCTGCTGCCGGGCATCGGCGAGTATTTCGTGTTCCCCGCACTGACCACGTCGGGCCCCTGCGAAATCATGGTGTTCGAAGGCATTCCGGGCGGCCCGCTCGACTGCTGGGCCGACGTGAAGACGCCCGACCAGCATCTGGACCGCAGCCTGTCGTTCCTGCAGCAGTACGTACCGTGGGAATTCGAGCGCTGCCGCGACGTCGAGCTCACCGATCCGAACGGCACGCTCGCCGGACGCTTCACGCCGACGGTGCGCAAGCCGTTCTTCCGGCTGCCGTCGGGCCGCACGGTGTTCGGGATGGCCGATGCGGTGGTCGTCAACGATCCGATCACCGGCCAGGGATCGAACAACGCCGCGAAATGCGCGAAGGCGTATTTCGATGCGATCGTCGCACGCGATGCCGCGCCGTTCGGCGAAGACTGGATGCATCAGACCTTCGAAGGCTACTGGGCGTATGCGCAGCATGTCGTGCGCTGGACCAACTCGCTGCTCACGCCGCCACCGCCGCACATCCTCGAACTGCTCGGTGCGGCCGGCCAGTTGCCGTCGCTCGCCGCGGCGATCGTCGACGGCTTCGACGATCCGCGCCGGTTCTCGCCGTGGTGGTTCGAGCCGTCGGCCTGCGCAGCGATGATCCGCGAACACAGCGCACGCACGGAGTGACCGACATGGAAACGACCGCTACCGATCGCCCGGCGCTCGACCCGCTGCAGTTGCGCGCCGCGTTCGGGCAATTCCCGACCGGCGTGACCGTGATCACCACGTGCGCGGCCGACGGACGCAAGGTGGGCCTCACCGCCAATTCGTTCTCGTCGCTGTCGCTCGATCCGCCGCTCGTGCTGTGGAGCCTGCGCAAGGTCGCGCCGAGCCGCCCGGATTTCGTCGCGGCCACCCATTTCGCGATCAACATCCTCGCGCACGACCAGATCGACCTGTCGCGCCGCTTCGCGACGCCCCGCGCCGACAAGTTCGACGGCGTGCTTCACGTCGATTCGGAAACCGGCGGCGTGCCCTGCCTCGACGGCGCGAGCGCGCGCTTCGTGTGCCGCAACGTCGGCCATTACGAAGGCGGCGATCACCTGCTCTTCATCGGCCAGATCGAACAGTTCGACGCAAACGGCCGTGCGCCGCTGGTGTTCCATGCGGGCCAGTATCGTGCGATCGCCGATCATCCCGATCTTTTTCGTGCCGATTGATTAGTTATACAAATAAACCAACAGGAGGTGGTGAACATGAAACTCGGCTCTCGCGTGCTCGTCGTCGCAGGCCTCACGATCGCCGGCATGGCCGCAAGCGCACCGGCCGCCGCAGCGGACCTGCCGGCGGTCAACCTCGGCATGACCAGCTTCCTCGACGGGATGCCGCCGGCCGGTGCCGGCTGGTACGGCACGCAGTACCTGCAGTACTACACGGCAGGCCGCGTCAACGACAACGCGGGCAACAAGGTCGGGCTGCCGAAGCAGGACATCGACCTGTTCGCGGGGCTGAGCCAGCTCGTCTATCAGTCGCCGCGGACGTTCGCGGGCATGCATCCCGGCCTCGACGTGATCCTGCCGTGGATCGCGGCCGCGCGAACCGACGACGGCATCGGCAACGTCGCGCTGAATGCACGCGCCGGCTTCGGCGACCTGCTGATCGGCCCGTTCATCCAGTTCGACCCGGTGATGGGCGCGCAAGGCCCGCGCTTCGCGCAGCGCGTGGAATTCCAGTTCATCGCGCCGACCGGCGCGTACGATCCGTCGCGCGCGATCAATCCCGGCAGCCATGTCTGGTCGTTCGATCCGTACTGGGCAGCGACGCTGTGGCTCACGCCCAAGTGGACCGTGTCGTGGCGGCTGCATTATCTGTGGAACGCGACCAACCATCAGCCGGCCACGTCGCTCGGCCCGGACGTGACGTCGACGCAGGCCGGCCAGGCGATCCACGCGAACTTCGCGACCGAGTATGAAGTGCGCCCCGGCCTGCGGCTGGGGCTCAACGGCTACTGGCTGCGCCAGACCACCGACATGAAGGAAAACGGGCAGGACGTGCCGGGCACGCGGGAGGCCGTGTTCGCGATCGGCCCGGGGGCGATGGTCAGCTTCTCGCCGCAGGATCATCTGATGTTCAACGCGTACTTCGAGACCTATGCGCGCAACCGGCCGCAGGGCACGCGGATGGTGCTGCGGTATGTGCATCACTTTCAGTGACGGCCGCGAACGGGTGAACGGGCACGACGTTCCGCCGCCCGGCGGCCTCCTACTTCGCCGCCTGCGCCGCGGGCGTAAAGGTGCACATCGGATCGTTCTTGCCCCGCGCCGAACAGCACGCGAGCAGATCGCTCACCGACTTCACGTTGGCCGCGTTCCATTCGTCGCGGCTGCGGTTGTTGTCGATCGGCATCCAGTGCGTCAGCGGATAGCGGCTCGCCAGCTGGTTGCTGCCTTTCGGCGGCGGCAGCAACCCGGCGGCGAGCGGCACGTAGATCTTGCAACTGTTCTGGTCGCCGATCCGGTGGCAGCCGATGCAGGTGTTACCGGGCGTGCTGATCGCGTGCGACGTCCATGACGCGAAGTCGGCCCCGAGATTGACGTACTTGCCCCACGGATCGGTCGGCACGCGGTTCCATACCTGCCCGATCCACGGGCTGTACATGACCGGGCTCGCATCGTGGCACGACACGCAGCGCTTCGTCGCGGTCGCAGCCGGTTTCCACCAGAATTCCGCGGCCGACGGCCGACCGGGCGGCGGGGTCTTCTCGTTCGGCGGCGGCACGCGCGACGCATCCATGCCGCCCGTGCCGCCCTTGTCCGCATGAAACCAGCAGGTCTTGCCGTTGCGCACGTGGTGCAGCACGATGTCGACTTCGTCGTAATACGGGCTGCGGTTCTCGCGGATCTGCTTGCGACGGCAAAACGCCGAGATCTGCGTGTCGCCGTGAGACAGGTCGAGGATCTTCGAGTAAGGCGTGCATTGCCCGGAGGTCGGCGCGTCGTACGGCAACAGCGCCGGGCGATCGCAGGTCATGTGAGCCGCGTACCGCGCGGGCACGCTGCCGTTGACGGTGATCGGCACGTCCGTCCCGCTGTTGCAGTCGAACGCGGGAATCTCGCCGATTTCGTCGGTGCACTGCTGCGCGTATTCGTGCAGGGAGGCATCGGCGCCTTCCGCGGCAAACGGGGCGGGCGCGGCCAGCAGCAGCGCCAGCGCCGCGATGCAGGTCCTGATCGTCATGCCGCCTCCTTCGTGTAGCGCATCGCCACCTTGCGGATGGCCTCGATGTATTTGACGTAGCCGGTGCATCGGCACACGTTGCCGCCCACCCACGTCTCGATCATCGCGTCCAGCTCGGCGGCGGGCACCGGCTGCGCGCGCAGATGATCGAGCATCGCGGTCGCGGCCATCAGGAATCCCGACGCGCAGTAGCCGCACTGGAACGCGAACGATTCGAGAAAGCTCTGCTGCAGCGGCGACAGCGTGCCGTCCTGCGCGAGCCCTTCGATCGTGTACACGTGCATGCCGGCCATCGCGCTGACCGGCGTCGAGCACGACAGCGTCTTTTCCATCGGCGCATCGGGCGTGTTGCGCACGCCGACCGTGCACGCCCGGCACACGCCGATGCCGCAGCACAGCTTCGTGCCGGTCAGGTCCTGTCGTTCATGCAGGAAGTCGATGAGGTTCATGTCGGCGTCGGCGGCGGGGGCCTCGACGGGCTGGCCGTTCACGACCATGCGGACCGGATCGCTCATTGCAGTGCCTCCCGAATCTTGTCCGGCGTGACCGGCGTGACCCTGAACCGCTTCCCGGTCGCCATCGCCAGCGCATTGAGCAGCGCCGGCGCGATCGGGCACATCACCGCTTCCGCGATACCGCGCGCATTCGCGGGATCGTTGCCGGGCGGCGGCAGCGCGATCAGCTCCTGCTCGGGAATGTCGGGCAGGCGCGTCACCTCGTAGCGGTCGAGGTTCCATCGGCCGCCACCCGGGCCGTCCGGGCCGAGCGGGCACGTCTCGGTCAGCACGTTGCCGATCCCCATCGCGACCGCGCCCTGCGACTGTCCTTCGACGAGCTCCGGCGACAGTTGCCGCCCGACGCTCACCGCCGACACCACGCGCTCGACCTTCACGCGCCCGTTCGCCGGATCGACGGACACGCCGACGAGCGACGCCGATGGCGCGTAGGTCGTGCGTCCGTAGAGGGTCGTGTCGACCGGCGGCGCCAGCAGCGTGCGGTACAGCGGCGTCAGGAAGTAGGGATCGAGGCCGACCGCCACGTAGTCGTAGTCGATTTGCGCACTGCCGGACGCGAACGGATAGGTGCCCTTCCAGAAGTAGCCGGCATAGCTCGCATGCACGGCCGCCACCGTCTGCAGGCCCAGCTTCGTGATGGTGCCGAGCAGCGCCGGCCACGAAATCGGCGCGAGGCCGTTCGCGACGAGCGCACCATTGGCCCAGCGCACGTCCTCCGCCCGCACGGGCACGCCCCACCACGCACGGGCAGCCGGCAGCACGCTTTGCAGGAACAATGCCTGGGCCGCCCCCTTCACCGCGTGGTACTGATGGAATGCGCCGAGACAGGCGCTCGACGAACCGTACGTGTAGCGCACCGTCTTCGGATTGGCCGACGGGTTGCTCGAACGCGTGAGCCCGAGCGCATTGAACGGCCCGATCTCGCTCATGGCGATCGTCTGCGCGTTCTGCCCGAGAAATTCGGACGGTGCGAGCCCCAGCGTCGTGGCCGCGCCGTTACCCATGTCGGTGTACGGCGTGACCACGCGCAGCCGGCTGTCGGGCAGGATCTGCACCATCCCGAACATGCCGTCGCCGGAGGTGCCGTAGGCCTCGTTCGCCATCGCGAGTCCCACGCCGTAACGGAGATGACGCGCACCGCGTTCCGCGCGGGTGCGCTCGCGCTCGCGCCACAGCGGGTGCTGTTCGAGCCGGTCGAGCAGCGCGTCGAGCTGCAGGTCGAACAGGATCGGTGCACCCGTGATCGCGCGCCCCTTGCCGAGCCCGGGCGTGCCGCCGAGAAAATTGGCGCGACGGATCGCGAACGGCGACAGCCCGAGCCGGCGCGCGGCCTCGTCCATCAGCGTCTCGACGGCCATGAACGCCTGCGGGCCGCCGAAGCCGCGCTGCGATCCGCCGAACACTTCCCGCGTGTAAGTCGAGGCCGCCTGCGCGCGTGCGCGCGGAATCTCGTAGCAGCTCATCGCGCTCAGCGCGGCGAGCTGCGCGACGTACGGCGACAGGTTCTTCTTGCCGCCGCCGTTCATCAGGAAATCGCACGTGATCGCTTCGAGCTTGCCGCGCCGGTTGAACCACAGCGATTCGGAAAACTGCGTCTCGCAGCGCTTCAACCCGACCTGGAACTGCTCGTAGCGCGACTGTTGCCAGCGTAGCGCGCCCTTCGCGAACGGCGCCGCGAGCGCGAGATAGAGCGGGAAATAGGACTTGTCGCGCCCGCCGAAGCCGCCGCCCGGATAGCATGCGATGACGTGGGCCTCCTTGACCGCGACGTCGCTACCCTGGAACAGCCCGAGCGCGCCGGTCGCATCGTCGTTCGCCGACTGCGTACCGAGCACGAGGCTCATTTTCGCGCTGGACGCGTCGTACCATGCGAGCCCCGCTTCCGGTTCCATGAACATCGGGTCCATCGCCGGCGTCTCGAATCCTTCGTTGCCGGTCGCGCGCACGCCGATCCACGCGCCGGCGGCCGCGTTGCGGGCGATCGTCGCGTCGATGTTGGCGACCGCCTCCTCGCGTTGCTTCAGGTATTCGGCGGTCGGCTTGCCGCTGCTGTCGGTCTGGTAGTTGTCGACGTAGTTGAAGCCGCGTTCGTCGTCACGCACGTAGATCGTCACGGGGGAAAACGGCACGGCCTGCGCGGCCGTCGGGCGCGTGACCAGCGCGCCGTAACGGATCACGCCGCGGTTGAAATCGAGCAGCTTCTTCGCGCGACGATAGACATCGAAGTTCTCGAACACCAGCAGCGCGGCCGGTTGTCCGTAGCAATCCGCCGGGTGGCCGGTGCGCGCAAGCCAGTAGATGTCCTGGTTCGCGATCGGGTCGGCCTCGGGGGCCAGCGGAATCCGTCGCGCGCTCAGCAGCGCGTTGTCGACGACGGCGATCGGCCGCAATTCGGCCGGCAGCACCCCGAGGTCATAGCCTTCGTACACGGCGTCGACCCGATCGCACCGCAACGCATAGAGCCAGTTCTCCTGCTGCGGCCAGCCGACGAAGTCGCGCGACTTGAAGTCGCGTGCGTAGATCTTCTGGCCCGTGACTTTCGGGATGCCGTCGATGCGCCAGCGCGCCTTGCCGGGCACCGGCGCCCAGCCCGGCCCGGCCGCGTCGTCGCCTGCCTGCCCGGCGGCGCCGAGCGCCAGCGCCGGCAAATGGGTGATCGAGATCGCGACGAGCGCGCCGCTCCCGGCCAGCTTCAGAAACGTCCGGCGTGTCACAGGCACATCGATGGCCATGCTGGGTCCCTCGTTCGAATGGTCGTGCCGTCACGGCCGACGCGCGACGCGACGCCGGCCGGGTGCGGGCCGCTTCGCGTGTGCTTCGTCGTGCGGGATGTCGGTGCGGAAACGGTCTTGCGGACGCGGTCGCGTGCCGGTGGTCAGGAATCGGGGGGAAGCGGACCGGGGAACGTGCGCGGCGGATTCGCGCGGGCGCCGCGGGCCCGTGGATGTCTGCTGGATGAAGCGTCAGGCCGCCTGCTTGCCATTGCTTGCTCGTTCATGTTTCCCCCGGCCTTGATCGTGCGTGACTGGCCTGTTTTCCGTATTGTCGGGCCGTCTCTTGATTTTCAAGTGTTGTTGTTCGGTATTGCCGGCACGTGCAACGTTTGCGTCGTCAGTACCGCGATGCAGACATGATTTCCAATAATGTAGAAATTCGGGCCGGGTATTTCAAGGAGATTTTCGGATGGCGCGCAGCGGTGCGCAAAAGAACGAACGAGAAGCCATTGCAATGAACGACGGAGTCAACAATCCCGCGGATCATTGCCGTCTTTCAATATCAGGCGCAGCATCGCCGTGCCGTTTCATTCGAACGCACAACGCGATGCCGGCAAACTTCGCCGGCATTCAGGTTAGCAGTAGGGGGCAGCCGCTGAGGCGGTGGACTACGGCTCGTTCCATGGCCGACCATGGATCCAGGATGCCTTGACGCCGCTATGGTCAACCTGTCTCGCGGCGCCGCCTGGGGAGGGAGCCTCCATGAAGCCTTCTACCGTGCCGGCCGGCGGGGGTGGTCATCCGGCACGCAACACCTTGATCGACGCAACCGGCGCAACGCCGCTGCGTCACTCACTGCCCGATGCCCACGAACGTCGGCAGCAGCACGCGATAGACGTGGATCATCGCCGGCCCGAGCAGCACCATCATCAGTGCGGGGAAAATGCAGAAGATCAGCGGAAACAGCAGCTTCAGCGCGATCTTCGCGGCCCGCTCTTCCGCGCGCATCCGCCGCCGCGTGCGCAGCAGGTCGGACAGCACGCGCAGCGATTCGCTGATGCTCGTGCCGAAGCGGTCGGCCTGGATCAGCATCGCGCAGAACGACTCGATGTCCTCCACGCCGGTACGCAGCGCGAGATTGCGCAGCGCCGTCTCCTTCGTGAAGCCGGAGCGCATCTCGAGCAGCAGCAGGTCGAGTTCGCTCGCGACCACCTCGCTGCTGAACCGCAGTTCCTCGCTCACCTTCATCAGCGCCGCATCGAGCCCGAGCCCCGCTTCGACGCACACCGTCAGCAGGTCGAGCGCGTCCGGGAAATCCTCGAAGATCTTGCGCTGGCGCACCTTGACCCGCTGCGACATCACGATGTTCGGAATGTAGTAGCCGATCCCGGCGAGCGCGACGAGGATCGCCGACAGGATCACGCGTTCGTCGCCGAGCGACGTCGGGATCAGCACCAGCAGCGCCGCGCACGGCAGCCCGAGCGCGAGCGCCGTCTTCGCGGTGAAATACAGCGCGGCCGCGCTCTGGTTGCGCCAGCCGGCATTCATGAGCCGGATGCGCAGCGGCGAATTCTCCCAGCCGTCCTTCGGCACCGACAGCTTCGAGATCGGCGTGGACAGCTCGACCAGCTTCGCGACCCAGCGCGACGCCAGGTCGTCGCCGTCGCCCGCGCCCGCCGCGCCGGCCACGCCAGCCGCGCCCGCCCCGGCCCCGCCGGCCTGCTGGACCCGGCGCTGGATGCTGCGCGGTGCGAACAGCAGCATCGCGACGAGCGCGCCGCCGGCCACGAAGAGGAACAAGCCGCCCAGCATCACGGCCTGGACTACGCTCAGGTTTTGCATGACAGCCTCGCAACGGTTCGTTATACGGCTCGCGCGTCAGACGCGAATGCGGACGATACGGCGGATCCAGATCAGCCCGAACAGCATCGACACCAGCATCGTGCCGACCATCCGGATCCCCGCCGGGTCCTCCCAGAGCACGGACAGGAATTCGCGGTTCAGCAGCGCCATCACCGCGGCGGTGCCGAACGGCAGCAGCCCGAGAATCCACGCCGACAGCCGCCCTTCCGCCGACAGCACGCGCACCTTGTCGAACAGCTTGAAGCGCTCGCGGATCAGCGCGGCGATGCTGTCGAGCAGCTCGGCCAGGTTGCCGCCCGTCTCGCGCTGGATCAGCACCGCGATCACGAAGTAGCGCAGGTCCTGCACCGGCACGCGCGTGACGAGGTTCAGCAGTGCGTCGTGCAGCGACACGCCGTAGTTGACCTCGTCGAACGTGACGCGGAACTCGCCGCCCATCGGCTCGGGAAACTCGTCGCCGACCATCCCGAGCGTGCTCGTGAACGAGTGGCCGGACCGCAGCGCGCGCGCGATCATGTCGCAGATGTCCGGCAACTGCCGCTCGAGCTTGCGCATCCGCTTCCCGCGGCAGCGCATCACGTACATCATCGGCAGGCATCCGGCGAACAGCGCGACCGGCAGCGCGGCGAGCTGCGGCAACGTCGCGAAGCTCAGCGCCAGCCACGCGAACGCCGCGAACACCGTGCTGAGCATGATCAGCTTCGGCAGCGTCCAGTCGAGGCCCGACTGCTGGATCACGAGATCGAGCCGATGCACGCGCGGCATGCGCAGCAGCAGCCGGTCGAACGGCTTCGATTCGTCGAGCATCCGCTTCTTCAGGATCGACAGCCGTTCCTGCTGCACGTTGCCGCCGGCCGACATCGCCCGGATGCGCGATTCGATCCGGCGCGCGGCCGCGCCATGCCGCGCGTTCCACCATTGATAACCGCCTTCGATCGCGAGGACCACCGCGACGAAGGTGAGAATCACAAAACCGTAAAAGATCGTGTTCATGAAGCCTCCCCGGCAGCGAACGGCGCCCTGTCGTCAGTTCGTCTCGTACCGCTGAGACGGGTCGTACAGCGAATCCGGCAGGTTGATGCCGAACGCCTGCAGCCGCTCGACGAACTTCGGCCGCACGCCCGTCGCGCAGAAGTGGCCGCGTACCGAACCGTCGCGGTCCACGCCCGTGCGCTTGAACGTGAAGATCTCCTGCATGTTGATGATGTCGCCCTCCATCCCGGTGAGCTCCTGGATGCTGACGATCTTGCGCCTGCCGTCGGTCAGCCGCGCGGCCTGCACGACCACCGAGATCGCCGATGTGATCTGCTGGCGCATCGTCTTCGGCGGCAGCGTCAGGCCGGAGACGCTGACCATGTTCTCGAGCCGCGTCAGCGCGTCGCGCGGGGTGTTCGCGTGGATCGTCGCGAGCGAGCCTTCGTGGCCCGTGTTCATCGCGTTGAGCATGTCGAGCGCTTCGGCGCCGCGCACTTCGCCGAGGATGATCCGGTCCGGGCGCATCCGCAGCGCGTTGCGCACCAGCGTGCGCTGCGTGATCTCGCCCTTGCCTTCGATATTCGGCGGGCGGGTTTCGAGCCGCAGCACGTGCGGCTGCTGCAGTTGCAGTTCGGCGGCATCCTCGATCGTCACGATCCGCTCGTTGCGCGGAATGAAGCCGGACAGGATGTTGAGCAGCGTCGTCTTGCCGCTGCCGGTGCCGCCCGACACCAGCACGTTCACCTTCGCGCGCGACAGCGCGTCGAGCAGCTCGGCCATCGGCGGCGTCAGGCTGTGGTAGCGCACGAGGTCGTCCATCTTCAGCGGATTGACCGCGAAACGCCGGATCGACATCAGCGGCCCGTCGATCGCGGACGGCGGGATGATCGCGTTCACGCGCGAGCCGTCGGGCAGCCGCGCGTCGACCATCGGGCTCGATTCGTCGATGCGGCGCCCGACGCGCGACACGATCTTCTCGATCACCTTCATCAGGTGCGCGTCGTCGTAGAACGTCACGTCGGTCAGTTCGAGCTGGCCGAAGCGCTCGACATAGACCTGCCGGTACGTGTTCACGAGGATGTCGGAAATGCTCGGGTCGCGCAGCAGCGCTTCGAGCGGGCCGAAACCGAACATCTCGTCGTACACGTCGATCGCGAGCTGCCGCCGCTCGATGTCGTTCGCCGGCAGCCGCTCCTCGTCGAGGATGCGCGTGATCAGCAGGCCGATCTCCATGCGGACCGATTCCTGCGGCATCCGCGACAGGCGCTCGAGCTCGACACGTTCGAGCACGGCCAGGTGAATTTCGCGGCGCAGCTTCTGGTATGCGTCGCGCACCGACGAATGGGCCGGGCCGGCCGGTTCGCTGCCCGTCGCCAGCGGCTGGGCCCGTTGCAAGGACATCTGTTCGCGCAATGACATGATGGTTCCCCGAAAGATTTACATGGACTTGAGCTTCGGCGTGGCCTTGCGGCCGAACAGCCGGGACATCAGCGGTTCGCTGTGCGTCGCGCCGTGCCCCGCCCGCACCTCCCCTTCGACGAGTTGCTTCGCATACCCTTGCAACGCACGGACGACCCCCGTGCCGCGCGCGACCCGCGACACCGGATGGCCCTGGTTGATCGCTTCGAGCACGGTGTCGGCATCGTCGGGAATCGTGCAGGCCGCGTGCAGGCCGAGCACTTCCTCGAGCGCCGTGCGGGTGCGGTCGCTCGCGCGCGTCGCGCGGTTCACGATCAGCCGCATCTGGTCGGCCGAGTAGCCGAGCGACACGAGGATCTCCAGCAGCCGGCGCCCGGCCCGCACGTGCGGCATCGCGGGCTGCAGCACGAGCGCGATCTGGTCGCTGCGATCCAGCGCGACCATCGACAGCGGATTGATGCAGACGCCGACGTCGAAGATCACGTAGTCGTAACGCGGCGCGGCGACGCCCAGGATCCATTCGAGCGCGTCCTCGCGCATCTCGGCGGCCTTGACCGGGTCGCCGGCGCCCGCGAGCACGTGGAAGTTTTCCGTCACGTGCGCGACGCTCGCGTCGAGGAACGCGCTGTCGAGCCGTTCGATCTGCGCGCACAGCTGCGGCAGCGTCGACGGCGGGGTTTCGTCGCTGACGAGGAACGCCGCGTCGGCGAACTGCTGGTTCAGGTCGATCAGCAGCACGCGGCGCTTGAAGCCTTCCGCGATCTCGAACGCGAGGTTGCTGGCCGCGAAGCTCGTGCCGGCCCCGCCCTTGCACGACATGAACGACACGATCCGCGTGTCGTCGGTGTCGCGCCGCGTGCTTTGCGCGGCGGCCCGTTCGAGCGCGTGGCCGAGCGCCTGCGGGTCGAGCGGCCACTGCAGCACGTCGCGGGCGCCCGCACGCATCGCGTCGAGCAGCACGTGCGGCGAGGTGTCCGCCGTCACGAGAATGCAGGTCAGGCTCGCGTGCGCGCGGCAGATCCGTTCGATCGCCGACAGCTCGGACGGGTCGAGCGACGTGCCGTCGACCAGCAGGATGTCGAACGCGTCGAGCCCGTCGGTGCGATGTTCGATCTGCGACGGGCGGCCGGTCGCGCGTGTCGCGCGATAGTGTCCGCAGTCGGCCACGAGGCGCGCGATCTGCGTGAGTCGCGCGGTGTCGTCGGAAGCTACGAGGATGTTGATCATGTCGTGTGCCTCGCCTGTTCGATCAATTGCAGTTGGCGCCGCCGGTCGCGGAAGTCAGGCTTTCGCGCGGCAGTGTCGTCGTGAACGGCGGCATCGTCACCGTGATGTTCACGAACGGGATCATCGTCTTGACGGTGACGTTCGTGACGCTGACCGTCACGAACGCGCACGAATTCACGTCACAGCTCGCGGGCGAGTAGTTCACCGACACGTTCGCGGCCTGCAGCAGCGGCAGCAGCGATCTCACCCGCTTCACGACGCCGGCCGCATTCACGTCGCACACCACCGCCGTGCGCGCGCCCAGGCGCACGGCTTCGCTCGCCGTGCCCCAGTAGAACAGCACGCGGCCGAACTCGAAGATGCCGATCAGCAGCATGATCAGGATCCACGCGATCAGCGCGAACTCGACGATCGCCGAGCCGCGCTGGGCACGCCGGCGTGACGGGGGGGCATGGCGCGCGTTCATGACACTTGCCTCATCACGGTGACGATGTTGTTGAAGGTGATCGACGGCAGCCCCGGGAACGCGGGGATCGGCTGGTACTTGTAGCCCGTGATCTTCACTTCGACGACGTTGATCGCGCCCGTCGCGGTGCCGCCCGACGCATTGTTGTTCGAGTCGTAGGTCGGCAGGTTCGCGAACTGCGACGGGTCGGACGTGTCGCTGCAGCCGGTCGTGCGCTGCGCGTCGCAGATCGTCACCATCGACGTCTTGAGCCCCGGCACCAGCTCGGTGCCGGAAGCCCCGCACGTCGTGCTGCCGTAGACGACGAGGCACTGCGCCTGCGAGGCCGGATACGCGCTGTCGGTCGGCAACCAGACCGACAGGTAGCGCGCCGCGTCGCGCGTCGCCTTGGTCAGCGTCTCGAACTGGTAGATCGCGCGGCCGAACTCGGCCACGCCGGTCGCGAGCATGATCATCGGCATCAGCACGAGCGCGAACTCGACGGCGACGGCGCCGCGGGTGCGCGAACGGCGAAACGGGGGCTTTTTCATGATCCGCTCTCCGCTATTGAACGAGCATCGGGACCTGGGTCCCAGACGCGCTGCCGCTGCCCGGCAAGCCGTGCGTCGCGCACGGACTGTTGCCGGAGACCGACGAGCCGAGGTATTCGAGGTGCGCGACGATTCCGCCTTTTCCTGGACTGAACGGCACCGGGTCGAGCATCAGCACGCAATCCCATTGCGTGACGTGCACCTTGCCGCTGCTCCCCTTCAGCGTCGAACAGTCGCCCTCCGGTGCGAGCGCGACGCGGCGGTCGCCGCCGAAGGTCTGGTAGTTGCTGGCCGTCGCCGTCCCGCTGGTGGCGATCCCGCTGCCCGAAGGCGGCGCGCCGTCGCCCTGGTAGGACTTGAAGGCTGCGCGGTCGGCGACGAACTGCGTGTACGCGTCGCCCTTGATGCCTGCCGTTCCGGGCGGCCCGTAGTTCGGGCCGACATACGCGTAGCCGGTGAAGTCGGGCTGGCCGCTCGAACCGTTCGCGCCATTCGTATAGATGCCGAAGCGCGTGTTCCAGGCACGCAACGATGCCGACTTCAGGCCCGTTGAACCGAGGTCCGGCGGGCTCGTGATGTTGCAGGTGTTGCTCGACAGCTCGCTGGCGATGGTCGGTTCATTCGTCGAGCCGTCGAGCGCCGCCCAGCCGAAGTTGCCCGGCCCGTAGGTCGTCGACGAACCGGACAGCGACGAGATCCAGTCGCCGACCTTGTAGGCCGGATCGGACGGGCCGCGGCACACGAACACCGGAATCGCGCAGGTCGTCTGCCCGCCGCCGACGGTGGCGATCGCGCTGGCCGACACTTCCGCCGCGTTCGCGAGCTTCGTGCCTGGCAGCACGTTCAGTATCTCGATGAACCAGTGCGCGATGTTGCTCAACGTGGCGGTGCACTGCACGTACTTGATGTTCGCCGGCGTCGTGACCGAGTTCTTCGTGAGGAACGCGTTGGACAGCGAGTCGCTGAACGTGACGTTCGCGTTCGTCGACATCTGCACCGACTTGTTCTGGAAGAACACGAAGTTCAGGTGGCCGGCGGCGATGCCGTCCGCCTCGGCCACCGACAGGCTGATGGCCGAAGTCAGGTCACGCGCAGCCGACAGCGCGCAGGCATCGGCGCTGTTCTGCAGTTCGCTGCGCGTGACGTACAGCTTGCCGAGATCCAGCGCGAGGCCGACGAACCCGATCATCACCGCCAGTGCGAGACCGACGATGATCGCGACGGCACCGCGCTGGCGATGCAGGCTGCGACGCATGACTTTCGGATGGCGAGCTGCGCTGTTCATGGCGTTCTCCCTGAGCGTGCCGTCGTTACTGGGTGGACTTGCCGATGCCGATCACGAACGCATTGGCGGGCGGCACGGTTTGCTTGAACGACTTGTCGTAGTTGTCGAGCGCGGCCGCGGCGGCAGCGCCGTCGACCCCCGGCGCCGACACCGAGGCCGCGTGTTCGGCGGCATGCGGGTCGATGATCTGGGCCTGGGTCACGGCGCGGACCGAATCGCCGAAACGGGTGTCCCACACCGGGGTCGAGGACATGCAGCCGGCAAGCGCGAACGCGAGCGGTGCGGCGAGCGCCACGCGGCGCATGATGACGAGGTAGGCGGATTTCATGAGCGTCCCCTTGGATGGCTTCAACGATCGGTGGATTCGGGTGCCGCGCTCACGCGCACGACCTGCTGCGCATGAACCGCCGCCGGTGTCCGGCGCTTCGGCTGCCCCGTGGGCTGGGCCGGCGTGTCGGAACCGGCTGCCGCAAGACGGGCGGCGGCGGCTTCGATACGCGCGATGCGGGCCGCGTTGTCGGGTTCGTGCTGCGGGACGGCGGCGGCAACCGGTGCAGGCGTCTTCTGCGGCTCGGCCGGCGCCGGCGGCTGCGCGTCCGTCCCCTGCGGCACGCGCGGTGCGGGCAGCGCGGCGGCCGGGCCGGCGGGCGCTTCCGATTGCGGTGCCGGTGCCGGTGCCGGTGCGGGGGCCGGTGCCTGGGCCGGGGTCTGCGGTGAGGCCGCCGCGCCGTTCGCCGGTTGAGCACCGTGCTTGCGGAGGCCACCGCGGCCTTCCATGTTGCCCGTCGCATACACGTCGATTTCGTTCGGCTTCGTGAAGCTGTCGGTCGGCAGCGGCACGTCGGCGGTCTGCAGCGGCTTCACCAGGTGCGGCGTGATCACGAAGATCAACTCGGTGCGGTCCTGCTGGAACGAGGTACTGCGGAGCAGCGCGCCGAGCACGGGAATTTCGCCGACACCCGGGAGCGCCTTCAACGCGCCGGTCCCGTTGTCCTTGATCAGCCCGCCGATCGCGAACGTTTCGCCGTCGCCCATCTGCACCGTCGTCGATGCACGCCGCGTCGTGATCAGCGGCAGGATCGACGTGCCGCCGATGTTGGACGCGCTCAGCGTGACGCCCGTCTGCGACAGCTCCGACACTTCCGGCGCAACCTTCAGGCTGATCCGGCCATTGCCCAGCACGGTCGGCGTGAACTTCAGCGCGACGCCGAATTCCTCTTCCTGCAGCGTGATCGACGAGACGCCGTTGCTGCCGCTCTGCGGGATCGGGATGAAGATCTTGCCGCCGGCGAGGAACGTCGCTTCCTGGCCGCTGATCGTCACGAGATTCGGCTCCGCGAGGATCTTGACCAGGTTGTCGGTGTTCTGCGCATCGGCCGCGAGGTTGAACGGCCTGTTGTTCGCCTTGCTGAAGGCGATGCCGGTCGCGACGCCCGCGAGCAGGTTGCTGACCAGCGCGCCGCTCCACGAACCGAAGCCGCCCTGGATGTTGAGCGCGCTGCCCATCTGGTTGATCAGCGTCTTCGACACCTCGGCCACCTTCACCTCGAGCATCACCTGCTGCGGCGACGTGACGTTCAGCATGTTGAGCACCCCGCCCGCCTTGCCGCCGCTCGCCGGATCGCCCGCGCTGTCGCCGTACGCCCGGGCGATCTGCATGGCCTGCTGCGCGGCCATCGAGCTCGACACGGTGCCGGCCAGCACGATCGTGCCGGCGGCGGTCGACACATGGATGTCGCGCTCGCTCGGCATCAGCTGCATCAGCGACGCCTGCAGGCCGCCGGCATCCGCGCCGACCGCGACGTCGATCACGCGGCATGCCCCGCTCTTGCCCTGCACGATCATGTTGGTCGTGCCGACCGCGAGCCCGAGGATGTACAGCGTCTGCGGCGACACCATCGTGGCCTGCGCGACGGCCGGATTGCCGATCGTCCGATTACGGACCGGCTCCGGCATCGGCACCAGCAGCGACTTGCCGAGCGGCACGCTGACGCTGGTCGATTCGCGCACCGCGCCGACGCAGTTCGGTCCGCGCAGCGGCCCCGCCGCCGCCGCGGGCGCGGCGGCCGCCACCGGCGCCATGCTGATCGTCATCTGCATCGGCCCCTTGCCGACCGCGGCCGGCGCGCTGGCGCCGCCCTTGGTCAGCGCGGCCGACTCGACGCCTTCCTGCGCGAGTGCGCCATAAACGGTCAGCCATCCTGAACAGAGGATCGCGGCCATCATCGTGCCCCGTGCGACGCGTGTCTGCAGCGGGCCGGTACCTGTGCGTTGCGGTTTGATCTTCATTTCGTCTGATCCCCCGAGAGACCGGCGTCGCGCCGGTTATCGACTTCCAGGGCCGCCGCGCGTTGCCGGCGGCCGTTTATGTGACTTCAAAGAACCGATTCAGAAACACTCGACGCTGCCCTTCACGCCCGTCAGCACGCCGACGCAGTCGCGCCGCACTTCCGGCCCCGCGTGCGATGCGACGTGCACGCGCACCGTCTTCACGCGGGCCGGTGCCGGCGGCGCTTCGGGTGCGGGTTCCTTGCCGAGCAGCGTCAGCTTGGTCGCCCCGTCGGTGTTCAGCGTCTTCTGGTCGACCTGGTTGCGCAGCACGAGCGACAGCGTGCCGACGCTGCGCGCGAGGTCGAGCCGCTCGGCCTGGTCGGGCGTGACTTCCAGCGTCACCGCGTTGACGACTTTCGGCGCCGTGTCGTCGCGGCTGACCTGCTGTGCGACGGCGAGCACGAGGATGTGCTCGAGCACGATCTTCGAGATGCTCTGCCCGTCGGTCTTGCCCTGTTGTTCCTGCGTGTTGACGATCACGTCGACGTAGTTGCCCGGCAGCGCGAAGCCCGCGACGCCGACCACGTCGTTCACGCGCACCGTGATCGCGCGGCTGCCGTCGGCGATGACCGCGGACAGCCCGCCCTTCGTGCCGACCGGCGCGAGCTTCGACTCGATCACCGGCTCGCCGCGTGCGAGGCTGGTGCGCACGACGCGCCCTTCGAGCCCCTTCGTATCGGTGAACGCGCCGGTGGGCACGCTGCCCGACGGCCAGCTGACCATGTGGATCTGGTTCGGCCCGAGCGGCTCGCCCAGGTTCAGGTCGGTGGTGGCCACCGCGACCGGCGTGACCGAGCTCGTGGACGTCTGCACCAGCCAGTGGGACGCGAACACGACCGCGGCAAGACCCGCGACCATCGCGACGACCAGCATCATGACCGCTCGACTGTTTTTCATGGCAATGCTCCTCGACGAATCGTGAAAGAAACGGCTCAACCGGTGACGTAGGTGCGCCCGCCGCGCTCGACGGGCGGCGGATGGCTGCCGTCCCGTTCGGGCACCGTGCCGAAATAGCTCGCCCATGCGTCGTACAGCGCGTCGTGCGTCACCTCGGGCGGATCGCCGCGGTAACGCGCGCCGGCGGCCACGAGACGCAACAGGTCCGCCGGGTAACAGGCGAGAAACGCCTTGCCGGTCGGCAGGTGCAGCCGATGCAGCAGGTAGTCGAATGCATCGCTCGCCGAGACGAGCCCGAGCGATGCGCAGGCCGCGTTGTACACCGCGCGGTAGTCGTCGATCGACATCGCGCCGACGTGCAGCTTCGAACCGAGGCGGCGCAGGAACGCGTCGTCGCCCAGCTGCTCCGGCGACAGGTTGCTCGAGAACACCGGCCAGACGTCGAACGGCATCACGAAGCGGTTGCCGGATTCGAGCGTCAGCAAATCGACGCCGCGATCGAGCGGGCGCAGCCAGCGATTGAGCAGGTCGCGCGGCTCGACGCGCTGGCGGCCGAGATCGTCGACGACGTACATGCCCAGGTTCGCCTTCATGTGCGGCGGCGCCTGGTAGAAGCCGGCGGCCTCGTCGCGGCGCAGGTCGAGCTCATCGAGCGTCAGTTCGCCGCCCGACATCACGACCGGCCGGTGGCACAGGCGCCAGCGGCGATCGACCGACAGGCCGCCGGACGGCGTGTCCGCGTCGACGTGCACGAGCGGGTCGTAGATCTGGATCACTTCGCCGGCCGCCCAGATCGCGTGCGGCACCGGCACGCGGCCGCGCATCAGCGAGCCGAGCCGCTCGGCGAGGAAGGTCTTGCCGCTGCCGGCCGGGCCGTGGATCAGCAGCGGACGGCCCGCGTTCAGCGCGGCCGCCGCCGCATCGAGCAGCGCCGTGTCGATCACGATGCCTTCGAACGCCGCCCACACTTCGTCCTGGCTGATGCGCAGCTTGCGTACCGAATGCGCGTCCAGGCACGCGATATAGGCATCGAGCGTCACCGGTGCGGGCCCGCTGTAGCCGCTGCGGGCCCGTTCTTCCAGCGCGAGCACGCGGCCCGCGTCGGTCAGGCGGAACGTGACGTCGAGATCGGTCGCACCTCGGTGCGTGAGTTCGACGAGATGCTCGCGCACCAGGAATGCGAAGACGTCGTCGAGCACCGCGAGCGACAGGCAGTGCCGTTCGACCAGGTCGCCGTAAGACGGGCGGCCGAGCATCAGCGTCGACTTCAGCACGAGGCCGGCAACGAACGTCATGCTCAACCCGGTTTCCTCGAGCGAGCGCGGCGCCACCGGCAACTGCGCCCCCAGCTTCGTATGCACTTCCCGCGACGGCAACGGATCGGGCAGGCGTGCCACCTGTGCGTCGCGTCTCGGTTCGGTGTGATTCGTGTTCATGATCGTTGCGTCCTCGTTGCGGATGCGTCGCGCTATGCGCACGACGCGAACAGCATGCCCAGCGTGCCGGCCGCGATCGCCACGCCGTACGGCAGCGTGCCGACCGATGCGATGTCGACGGGGCCGCCGGCGGCCTCGGCGCTCGCGCCCGGCGAGCGCCGCGCGAGCAACGCGCGCACGTTCGCCCACATCTGGCGCATCCGCCCGCGCAGCAGCGCGAAGGCGATGGCGCCGACCCCGCCAGCCAGGAAGGTGGCCAGCACGATGTAAAACGTCATTTCCGCGCCGACCCAGGCGCCGATCGCGAGCATCAGCTTCACGTCGCCGGCCGCCATGCCGCGCAACAGGTAGAACGGCAGCAGCATGCCGAAGCCGGTCGCGGCGCCGGCGAGCCAGCCGAGTGCACCGGCCACGACACCGTGCAGCAGGCACTGGGCAACCAGCGCGCCGGCCAGGCCGAGCAGGACGAGACGGTTCGGAATGCGACGGGTCGCGATGTCCGTGCTGGCCGCGGCGACCGCGAGCAGCGTCACGCACAACGGAACCGGGTAAGGCGGCGCAACAGGGAGCATGGCGAACCTCGCAGTCGAATCGGTGGAATCCGTGGAATCAGTGGAATCGGCGGATCAGGAAACCATTGCCAGCGCGGTGGCCACGGCAGCCGTCACGGCCGTCGCGATCACCTCGTACGTATCGGCAAGCGAGCCTTTCAGCGTGACGACGCTGCCCAGCACCGCAACGGCGAACATCGCGCCGAGCAATGCATATTCGGTCGACGTCACCCCCTGCTCGTCGCTGATCCAGCGACGTACGACGCGCATCGTGGCTTGCATGATGGTCTCCGGTTCCGGGTCGATCAGATGACCGGGGACGGCTCGAGCGCTGCACCGGCCGAGCCGTCCGCGTCACGATCCATCAGATGGCTGCGACCGCCGAATCGAGGTCGTCCGCGATCGTGGTGAACACGGTCTTGAGGTCCTTGCCGACCGTCGTCAGCGCGGCGATGATGCCGATGGCGATCAGTGCGGCGATCAGGCCGTATTCGATGGCCGTCACACCGTCTTCGTCGCGGATGAAACGGCTGGCTTGTTGAATGAACTTGGACATGATGATCTCCTTGCGTAGTCACTTTCAGATCCCTCGCGTGCCGGCAGGATCGATTGATCCGGCATCGATACGTCGAGGCATGGTGTTAATGCCGTGTGGCGCCAACGAACGAATCGGACGAGCCGTTCGCCGCACCGTCCATCAAATCGCAGCAACGATCGAATCCAGATCGTCGGCGACCGTGCTGAATACGGTCTTCAGATCCGTACCGACCGTCGTCAACGCGGCGACGATGCCGATTGCGATCAGCGCGGCGATCAGGCCGTATTCAATGGCCGTCACGCCGCCCTGATCCTCGACGAGCCAGGCGATCTTCTCGATGATTCTTTGCATGAGCATTCTCCTTTCGGACTGCTATGAAATACCCTTCGTCCGTCAGGACGTCGGGCGCGGGCACCACCGGCACTACTCGAAAAATCGGAATGCGTCGCTCAGCTGCGGGAGCGGGGATCGACACCCCTGCCCGTGCGAACGGGTATCAGTGAGGCAGTGAGCGAGAGAGGCGTGTACGGTGCGACCGGCCGGACGAACCGGACGATCGGATCGACCGGAACGGCACGACGGCCGTTCGACGCATGGAATCCAGTTGAACGGGAGACAAACTCCCGAGAAATCCGCAATGTGTCTTTAATGCGGTATGCGATCCGCAATATGCCGTGGCCTTTCATTTTTATTCCCCATATGCTGCCATGCCGATTTCTTATTGCCCTGACGATACCGGGTCTCTTGGGTCATTCGACGAAGTCTTGCCCGGTTGATCGACCTGGAGCCGCGTGTTCATCGTCGCGCTCCGGCCTTTCTTTCCGCAGGTGATTCCGAAGCGGGTTCCGTCCGACTTTGCTGGAACCGCCCGGTCGTCACCTCGTCGACTGCCGTGCCAACGCTTACGCAAAGAGCAGGCCACCCCGAACGAAATCCAGGCGTATCAAGCGTTCCAGCGATGCCGTTGCTCCCCGGCCCGAGGCCCGATGCGCGAAATGTTTCAAAATTGATCTATCCCGCTGGCGCCAGCATTGCACGCCTGAACGGCCGCAGCCGCCCTGCAGCAAGGGGCCAAATTTTTTCCTCGGGACTTTCCCGAACACGTCAGGCCGCCCGGGCGCCGCGATATCGGCGGCGCGCAAGCCCGGTAAAAAATGCGGAACGTTTCAAGCCAGATACATGAAATCCGGTCGCGCCGTATTCTCATACGTGAAAACGCGGCTTTCACGCGCATCGCTGAACAATTTAAATACCCGCCGCCCGTGTGCGGTTTGCATCGCGCGATTTTTTCTTCAACAATGAATTCACCGGACAACGCGATTTCAGCGCGATTCGATCCGCGGGCACGCCAACATGAAAACGGCTGTGAAAGACCACGCAGCCTTCACTACAGACGGGGAATCATGTACACAGCCAACCGTGAAATCCGCGGGCGTGCAATACGCCGCGTCCAATGGCTGACAGCCGATCGGATCGTTCCGTACAGCTGCATCATGCTGATGCTCTTCATCGCATTGCTGATCGTATGGGGAATCGTGACCGACGGCTTCACGTCGACCACCACGGTCCGCCCCGGCACCGACTTCTCCGTCTTCTGGACCGCATCGCATCTCGTGTTGCAAGGCCACGCCGCATCGGCCTACGACATTTCGTCATTCAAGCAGGCCGAGTTCGCGCACTTCGGTGCGTCTCTGCAGCACCAGCCGCTTCCCTGGCTCTATCCGCCGACGATGCTGCTGTTCATCGCGCCGCTTGCCCTTGTGCCTTTCCTGCCCGCGTATTTCCTCTTTTTGGCGGGCAGTCTTTTATGCTACGCGTTCGCCGTCTCGCGGTTGTCGGGATTGCGCGCGCATCTTCCCCACCCGCGCGCCGCCACGCTCGTCGTGGTCGCGTACTCGGGGGTGTGCCTGTCCGCGCTGTTCGGCCAGAACAGCGTCCTGACCGCCGGCCTCGCCGCGCTCGCGCTGCATCTGCTGGGCAAGCGCCCGGTCCTGGCCGGCGTGGTGATCGGGTTGCTTGCGATCAAGCCGCAACTCGCCGTCGTGTTCCCGTTCGTGCTGATCGCGGCGCGGGCATGGCGCACGTTCGCGGCGGCCGCGCTGAGCGCGACGCTGTTCGCGGCGGCCGGGATTGCACTGACCGGCCCCGGCGCGCTGCACGGTTTGAGCCAGGCCATGTCGACGGTACGCGACATGCATTTCATGCTCGCGTCGTACTGGTACGCGTCGCCGACGCCGTTCGCCGCGTTGCGGCTCGCCGGTGCGCCAGTAGCCGCCGCGCTGGCCGCGCAAGCGGCCGTCGCACTGCTCGCCATCGCCGCGGCTGTCGACGTATGGCGCCGTACGCCCGACATGCGCCTGCGTGGCGCGGCGCTGGCAGTCGCCACGCTGCTGACGACGCCCTATCTGTGGCATTACGAACTGACGTGGCTCGGCATCGCGATCTTCTGCCTGATCGCGCACGGCCTCGACGAAGGCTGGCTGCCCGGCGACCAGGGCATCCTCGTGCTCGCATGGCTGCTGCCGGTCTTCGAGATGTTCAACCGGTTGACGAAGCTGCCTCAGATCGGGCCGGTCGTGTTGCTCGCGGTGCTGTTCGTCGTCGTGCGTCGCGCGGCCCTCGCGTCACGGAATACGCGATGAAAGCGCCTTCGTTCGCCCGCCACGCGCATGCCGCCGCCGATGTGCATCCGGAACTCCCGATCGCGGGCCCGCGCCGCTATCCGCACTGGCTCAATCGCGAACGCGTGCGCCTTTATGCGGCCGCCGTGCTGATGGCGGAACTGCTGTTCATCGGCATCTACTCATTCCGCGTGTTTCTGTCGCACCCCGGCGCACCGGAACCGCTGTCGCCGGATTTCTCGCCGATCTGGAGCGCGGCGTGGCTCGCGGCGCACGGGCATGCGGCGGACGCATGGCATTTTCCCGCGCTGTTCGCAGTCCAGAAGCTCGCGATTCCGGCGATGAATCTCGCGGACGGCACAATGCCGTGGCTCTATCCGCCGTCCATGCTGCTGCTCGTGCTGCCGCTCGGCTGGCTGCCGTACACGCTGGCGCTCGTGCTGTGGCTCGGGCTCACGTATGGGCTGTTCGCGGCGACGATCCGCGCGACCGTGCAGCGCGATGCCGCGTGGCTGTGCGCGCTCGCGTTCCCCGGCGCGTTCCTCACGGTGATCGTCGGGCAGACCAGCCTCTTCACCGCGTTGCTTGCCGGCGCCGGCCTGCTCGCGCTGAACCGCCGCCCCGTGTACGCCGGAATCTGCTTCGGTTTGCTGACGATGAAGCCGCAGCTCGCGGTGCTGTTCCCGCTCGCGCTGCTGTGCGCGGGTCAATGGCGCGCGCTGGCCGCTTGGGCCGCGACGCTCGCGTGCAGCGTCGCGCTCTCGACCCTCGCGTTCGGGTTCGGCCCGTGGCTCACGTTCGCGCATGTGATCGACAACGTCTACGCGATCGTCGGCGCCGGCCAGGCCACGCTCGTGCGCATGCCGTCGGTGTTCGCGCTCGCCACGCTGGCAGGCTGGCCCGCCATCGTCGCGAACGGCCTTCAGCTGCTGTCGGTCGCGACCGCGGCCATCGCCGTCATCTATGCATGGCGCGGCGCCTGTTCGTACGCGCTGCGCGCCGCGACCCTCGCCTGCGCCGGCCTGCTCGTCAGCCCCTACCTGTACGACTACGACCTGACCTGGTACGGCATCGTGATCGCGTGGTACGCGCGCTATGCGTGGACGCATGGCTGGCGGCGCTTCGATCGCGAATGGCTGCTGCTGCTGTGGCTGATGCCGCTCGCGGGCCTCGCGGTCGTGCCGCATCTGTCGTTCCAGTTCATGCCGCTCGTCACGCTGGCGTCGCTCGGGCTGCTCGTCAGCCGGATCGCCCGGGAACGACACGACGTGCCGTCGATGCCGGACACCCGCGACAACGCGACCGAAACCGCGTTCGCGCATCAGGCCCGAACGCACCACCGCCCGGCGTACGGAATGCGCCGCACCGGCCGACCGACCATCGGCGCGCATCGGTGAAACGACATCACAAGGGGAATCATCATGCGGGAACCACTCTATGCACCGCTCATCTCGCTGGTCGTGCCGTTCTATAACGAAGGCGAGGCCGTCGAGCACTTCTTCGACGTCGTGATGCCGCTGATGACGTCCATCGACGCGATCCGGTTCGAGATCGTCTGCGTGAACGACGGCAGCCGCGACGACACGCTCGACCGGCTGATCCGGATCAGCAGCGCCGAGCGGCGCGTGCGCGTGATCGATCTCACCCGCAACTTCGGCAAGGAAGCGGCGCTCACGGCCGGCCTCGACGAAGCGCTCGGCGACGCGGTGATCCCGCTCGACGCCGACCTGCAGGATCCGCCGAGCCTGATCCCCGTGATGATCGAGCACTGGCGCGACGGCGCGGAAGTCGTCGCGGCGAAGCGCAGCAACCGCGCGTGCGACTCGTTCGCGAAACGCACGGCGGCCGCGATCTACTATCGCGTGCACAACCTGCTGTCGGACGTGAAACTGCCGGAGAACGTCGGCGATTTCCGGCTGATGGACCGCAAGGTCGTGAACGCGCTGCGCAACCTGCCCGAGCGGCATCGCTTCATGAAGGGGCTGTTCGCGTGGGTCGGCTACCGCACCGTGATCGTCGAATACCAGCGCGACGCGCGCAGCGCCGGGCACTCGAAGTTCTCCGGCTGGAAGCTGTGGAATTTCGCGCTGGAAGGCATCACCAGCTTCAGCACCGTACCGCTGCGCAGCTGGACCTACATCGGCGTCGGCATCGCCACGCTCGCGTTCCTGTACGGCGCGTTCATCATCTTCCGCACGCTGCTGTTCGGCAATCCGGTGCTCGGCTACGCATCGCTGATCTCGGTCACGCTGTTCATCGGCGGGATCGAGCTCATCGGAATCGGTGTCGTCGGCGAATATGTCGGGCGGATCTACGACGAGTCGAAGCAACGGCCCGTCTACCTGATCCGCCGCCGCTACCAGGCGCACGGCAAGGTGATCGAACTCCCGGTCGCGCGCGATGCACGCCGCCAGATCGCCCGCCGGCGCGTGCAGCCGACCCGTACGCGGATCGGCGCACGCTGACCCGCGCCGCCGGCCATGATCGCCCTGCTCCATGCCGAGCGCACGCGGCTCGTGCGCTTCGGCGTGTCCGGGCTCGGCTCGACCGCGATCCACACGCTGGTGGCCGCGGCGCTGTTCGCGCGGTTCGATGCGACGCTGGTGACGGCGAACGCGATCGCCTTCCTCTGCGCGACGGCCTTCTCGTATCTCGCGAATACGCTGTGGAGCTTCTCGTCGACGGTGGGCACGCGCAACGCGGTGCGCTTTCTCGCGGTCACGCTGGCCGGCTTCGTCGAAACGATGCTGCTCGCGCGTGCGGCCGAAGCGCTCGAAGCTTCCCGCGCGATGAGCATCGTCGCGATCGCGCTGCTGGTTCCGCCGACCACGTTCGCGCTGCACCGGCTGTGGACCTACCGGTAAGCGATCCTTCCCCGCCCGCCTTTGCCGGACATCATCGGCCATTCGATTAACAGATTCAATGTCGTTATATTTATGTAATGCATCGAGCCGATTGAAGCCGATTTTAAAATTACCGTCTGAAATAATATTAATACCCTGTTTACCTTTACAGCTTCCGGAATTAACCGAACGGGATAATCTGCATTCGCCATCTCGCCTGCACGTGCCTTGATCGGCACGAAGCCTTGCAGGACAAGGCGATGGCGGCCGCACGAAGAAATTCGCGCAACAATAAGTCCCATTCATTCAAACGGGAGCTTCTATGTCACGCGTCACTGATGTGCTCGTCTCTTTCGATACCGAAACCATTCTCAAAAAATATCCGAATCCCAGCAAGAACCCGGCCGCACCGACGCTGATCGATTGGCGCTATGTCTATATGGTGACCAACCAGGACAACGTCATCTCCGGGCAGGCGGGCGGCGAACTCGACCTGAAGGCGCAGGTCGGCGACCTGATCCGCTGGCGTGAAACGAGCCTGTCGCTGGGCTTCGAGAACCAGGTCGTGTTCTACAAGTTCGTCGGCAACGTCGGCAACGAACTGATCTCGACGCCGACGCCGCGCGTCGCGGAAGCGTCCATTCCGGTGCCGAACACCAGCAAGCCCGAGGTGCCGACCTGCCAGAAGGTCGCGAACTACTACTGGTCGTCGGAATGCCTGAAAGTCGGCCGCGTGACGTACCACTTCCAGTTCCAGATCATCGATCGCAACTGCCAGAGCCAGGGCTGCTTCTCCTGGGATCCGTTCATCTCGATCCATAACTGATCGCGGCAGGCGGGCGGCCGCGCGGCGGCTGCCCGCGTCATCCACTTGTTGCGGAGGAAGCGCTCATGTCTGGTCTTCGTTGCGATGTGCTGGTGATCGTCGACGCCGTCACGTTGCTGTCGGCCTACCCGGAGGCAAGCCGGGACCCGGCCGCGCCGACCGTGATCGACGGCCGGCACCTCTATGTGGTGAGCCCCGGCGACGCCGCGCATCTCGGCCACAACGACAGCCGCCTCTTTACCGGCCTCTCGCCGGGCGACCAGCTGCGCCTGCGCGAAACCGCGCTGGCCTTGCGTGCCGAGGCAAGCGTGCTGTTCGTCCGGTTCACGTTGAAGAATGCGGGCATCGTCGCGCCGATCGAACCCGAAGTGCGCGACGCGGCCACGCCCGTGCCGGATGCCGACGACCTGCTGCATCCGCCGTGCCATCCGATGAAGGACCACTACTGGCGCAGCGACGTGCTGGCCGCGGGCGCCACCACGTGTACGGCCGATTTCGGCATATACGACCGCGACGGCAACGTATCGGGCTATTTCCGCTGGGAAACGTCGATCGAGATCGCGGGGAGCCGGCCGGACACGAAGCAGCCCGGTTTCAAGCCGTCGTCGGATCGCAATGGCCACTTCACGCTGCCGCCGAATACGGCGTTCAAGGCGATCTTCTACGCGAATGCCGCCGACCGGCAGGACCTGAAACTCTTCGTCGACGACGCGCCGGAACCGGCCGCATCGTTCATCGGCAACAGCGAGGACGGCGTCAGGATGTTCACGCTGAACTCGAAAGGCGGCAAGATCCGGATCGACGCGTCGGCCAACGGCAGGCCATCCGCGACCGATGCGCGCCTCGCGCCGCTGTCCGCGGGCGACTCCGTCTGGCTCGGCTGGCTGGGCGCCGAGGACGGCGCCGATGCCGACTACAACGACGGCATCGTGATCCTGCAGTGGCCGATCACGTGAGCGTCGCGGCAATCGGCACGCGGGCGGTTCAGGTACGCGGCAGCCCCGGCGGATTGGTCTGCGACCGCTCGATCGCTTCGGCGTCGAGGCTCCAGCGGCCGAGCACCTTCCGGTAGCTGCCGTTCGCGATCAGCGCATTGATCGCGACCGTCAGCGGATCGGCGAGGCCGCTGCCCTTGCGCGTCGTGATCGCGATGTCCGCGGTGCGCGGCCAGCCGCCGCTCACCGTGCCGATCAGCTTCGCATCGCCGCGCAGCGACGCCTGGTACGCGAGCATCGAATTCACGCTGAAGATCGTGTCGACGCGCCCCGACTGCAGCGCGACCCAGCGCTCGGCCGCGTCCGCGTAATACTGGATCTCGACCGGCGCGAGGCCGCGCGCGACGTTCTGCCGGTTCCACTCGAGCAGGATCTTTTCCTGGTTCGTGCCCGAATCGGTCACGACGCGCAGCCCGGCAACATCTTTCGGCTCGCGGATCGCGGCGATCCGGCTGCCGTTCTTCACGTAGAAGCCGAGTTGATCCTTCCGGTAGGTCGAGAAGTCGAATTTCTCCTTGCGCTGTTCGGTCACCGTCACGTTGGAGATCACCGCGTCGACCTTGCCGGACTGCAGCGCGAGCGGCCAGTCGGCCCACGACAGCGGCACGAGCTTCAGCTTGCGGCCGATGCTGTCCGCGACGAGCTGCGCGAGATCGGGATCGAAGCCGACCACCGTTCGCGCATCGGTCGCATAGGTGCTGAGCGGCGGCAGGTTCGGCGCGATGCCGATCGTCAGTGTGTTCGCCTCGGCAAAGCGGAAGCCGGCGGGCAACGCCTGCTCGACCGCCGGGTTCACGGTGCCGCGCTGGCGGCCGGGCTGCTCGGGGCTCAGGTCGAATGTCGCGGCCTGCGCGGCCGCGCAGCCGCCGATCAGGACGGCGGCCAGCACGCGAACGACGAGCGCAACGGGAAATGCTGTTCTCTTCATATATTCTGGATTCCTTTATTTTTTGATGACGCGTGCGCGGAACGCGGGCGGGGCCGAACGATGTTCACCGTCCGTCGCCGCCTGGCGTTCGCGGCCCGCTCAGGCGGGCGTCGCCTCGAGTTCGGCCGCGGCCGCGCGTTGCGTCACCGGCTGGGCGACCGGCTGCGGGCGCGCCGCTTGCGACTCGCCCGCATACAGCGCCTTCGGATCGAACACGCGCGCCTGCAGCGGCGTGAACGCGCGGAAGTTCCACAGGCTGCGCGCGACGAACACGCGCTGCACCCAGCGGAATGCCCGGTCGTTCTCGTCGTATTGCGGATCGAAACGGTCGCGCGAATGCAGCGTGAAATGATTGTTGATCAGCACCAGCTTGCCCGGTTGAATCTGCACGCCGAACGACACCTCGCGCACCGCGCGATACAGGTTGGCCAGCGCCTCCTGCGCGCGCGTGTTGACCGCCAGCACCATGTCCGGATAGAACGCGACCGTCACGCGCGGCGCCTCGAGCGGCCCCGACAGCACCGCGCTCAGGTCGGTGTTGTCGCGCGGCGTCGGCGCCGCCCCGCGCCACCGGTACGGCACGCGGATGATGTAGTGCTCGCCGTAGAGTTGCGCGATATCGTCGGGCGACAGCAGCTGCAGCGCACGACGCGCATCGGCGAGCCGCGTGTACGGGCCGCCGCCGGCTTCGCTGCGCACGCCGAGCAGCAGCAACGCGAACGGCGACGTATCGCCTTCCGGCATGTGCGCCTGCGCGGCGTTCTCGATATGGAAATCGAGCTCGACCTCGGAGCCCAGGCCCGTATAGTCGCGCGCGGTCGCCTTGTGCGGCGTGAGGTTGTTCACGAGCTCGCGGCCTTCGTGCGCAATCGAATACGGCTCGCCGGCCAGCGTGCTCAACGCGACCAGCACGTTCTCGCTCAACACGCCGGCCTTGAACGAGCGGCCGGTTTCCTCGAACCTCGGGCTGCCCTTTACGTCGTCGTCGATCGGCAGGTTGTCGATCTCGATCGAGCCGTGCGCATCGGCGGTGGGCGCCTTCGCGCGATCGAACGCGTCGACGACCCGGTCGGGAAACGCGGTGTAGGCAAGCTTGCGCACCGCGCTGATGTAGCCCGCGCCGCCCGCCGGATCATAGGGCAGTGCGCCGAGCGTCGTCCGGATGTGACCGGATTCCGCTGCCGTCAAAACGATGCGTTCATCTGCGAGATAGGTCATAGGTCTCTCGTATAAAGATCGGGGGTCGATAAGCGGTAGGGCACTACCGCCGCGCGTGGCCGTCCTCGGGGCCCGGCGCTCGACAAGACTAGGAGACCGTCATTGCATTTCGAAATGATATTAATTCGATTGCAAACAAAAATTTTAGATATAAGTTCAGCAACGCGGCGAGCGGCGGGCCGCGTCGTTCGTACCGTCGCTTAACACGAATGGTTGTTAAATAATCGCCGGTTATTATTTGTATTCGCTAACGAGTCGATGCTAGTTTTCTGTCGGATTCGACGATGCGCCGGCCGTCGATCGGCAGCCGGCGCCCTTCCTCCGCCCACGGAAACCCGTTAGATGAACCGATTCCCTCTGCTGCGCAGTACGCCCGGAAACGACGCGCCGTTGGCTGCGTGCCGCCCCACCCGCCACGCGGCGCGGAGGCCCCGATGAGCGATCGCGCGCCGGCACTCGAGCCCACGCTAGCCGCCGGTGCGCCGCCGCATCGCACGTCGCTGCGCGCGATCTTCCCGACCGTCGCGGCCGCGAGCCTCGGCTTCGCGATCGTCCAGCTCGACGTGACCGTCGTCAACGTCGCGATTCCGAGCCTCGGCCATTCATTCGGATCGAGCGTCCACGGGCTGCAGTGGATCGTCGATGCGTACACGCTGTCGTTCGCCGCGCTGCTGCTGACGTCCGGCACGCTGGCCGACCGCTTCGGCAGCCGCCGGCTGTTCGCGTACGGCCTCGCGCTGTTCCTGCTGGCATCGCTCGGCTGCGCGCTCGCGCCGTCGCTGGCCGCGCTGATCGCCGCGCGCGTCGCGCAGGGCGTGGGCGCCGCGATGATCCTGCCGACGTCGCTCGCGCTCATCACGCACGCGTGCGCCAACGATGCCGCCGCCCGTGTGCGGGCCGTCGCGTGGTGGAGCGCGACGGGCGGCGCGATCAGCGCGGCCGGGCCGACGCTCGGCGGCCTGCTGATCGATTCGCTCGGCTGGCGCGCGATCTTCTTCATCAACCTGCCGATCTGTGCAGGCGGCCTGTGGCTCACGCTGCGCCATGTGCGTGATTCGGCCGCCGCGCGCACGCGGCTGTTCGATCCGGCCGGCCAGATCGTCGCGGTGCTCGTGCTCGCGCTGCTGACGGGCGGGATCATCCGGGCCGGCGCGCAGGGGGTGGGCGATCCGTATGCGGCCGGTGCGCTGGCCGCGTCGGTCGTGCTCGGCGCGCTGTTCGTCGCGATCGAGCGGCGCGTGGCCGCGCCGATGCTGCAGCTCGCCTTCTTCCGGATCGCGCGCGTGCCGGGCGTGCTCGCGATCGGCGCGATCACGAATGCCGCGTTCTACGGGCTGATCTTCTCGCTGAGCCTTTATTTCCAGAACGCGCGCGGCTTCACCGCGACCGGGTCGGGGCTCGCGCTCGCACCGCTCACGATCATCATGCTCGCCAACATCGCGAGCGCGCGTCTCGCCGTCCGCCATGGCTTCCGCGCGACCGTCATCGTCGGCCTCGCCGTGTCGCTCGCGGGCTACGTGTGGCTGTGGCAGACGCTCGGCGCGCACACGCCGTATGCGCTGCTGGCGCCCGGGCTCGCGGCGATGGCGATCGGCGGCGGCATCGCGATTCCCGCGCTGACCTCGACGATGCTCGGCAGCGTCGAGGCCGGCCGCTCGGCCACCGCGTCGGCGATCCTCAATACCGCGCGCCAGGTGGGCGCAGCCGTCGGCGTCGCGGCGCTCGGCGCACTGGTCGCGGGCCAGGGCGCGGCGATCGTGGCCGGCGCGGCGCGCGGGTTCGCGGTCGCGGCCGTGCTCGTCGCCCTGTGCATCGTGCTGGCCGCGCGCTGGCCCGGCGATGCGCCCGATAGCGGACCGCGGGCGTGAGCCCGTGCCGTCGGCCCTCCTTCAACCGATCCCACAGCCCAGCGAGGAATCCATGCCGCACCGCTTCATCGATACCGTCCTGATCGTCGACGGCGCGTCGACCGCCGCCTATCTGGCGCCCGCGTTCCGCGCCTACGGCATCCGTTGCGCGCACGTGATCAGCGACCCCGATCTGCCGGAGATCTACCGGAACCAGTTCGTCCCGTCCGACTATATCCGCCAGGTCCAGCATCACGGCGACGTCGACGCGACGCTCGCGCAGTTGAGCGACCTGCGGATCGGCGCGGTGCTGCACGGCCTCGACGCGGCGCTCGAACTGGCCGACACGCTCGCCGAGCGGCTCGACGTGCCGACGCGCAATCCGCTCGCGACGTCGGCCGCGCGGCGCGACAAGTACGCGATGAACGAGCGGATTCGCCAGGCCGGCTTGCGTGCCCCGGCCCATTTCCACAGCACGTCGGTCGACGCCGCCCTCGAATGGGCACGCGCATACGGCAAGCTGCCGCTCGTGGTGAAGCCGGCGCGCAGCGCGGGCGTGACCGGCGTGAAGATCTGCCGGACGCTCGACCAGGTCGAGGCCGCCGCGCGCGACGTGCTGGCCACCCGTTCGCTGTACAACCAGCCGAACGACGACATCGTGATCCAGAGCTATTCGGAGGGGCAGGAATACATCGTCGATTCGGTGTCGTTCGAAGGCCGCCACCGGGTGGTCAGCCTGTGGGAAGTGCACCGCGACCGCACGCATGCACCGCGGCTCGACAAGATGCTGGTGCTGAATCACGCCGATCCGCGCTACGCGCCGCTGCTCGACTACGCGGCCGCCGTGCTCGACGCGCTGGACGTGCGTTTCGGGCCGACCCATCTCGAACTGTTCGATACGGCCGACGGCCCGACGATCGTCGAGCTGAACGCGCGGCTGCACGGCAGCCTCGATCCGCGGCTGACGAGCGCGGTCAGCGGCGAGAATCACGTGTCGGCCGCCGTGGAAGCGGTGCTGCATCCGGAGCGGCTGTTCGGCGACGTCGCCGCGCCGACGGATTTTCGCGGTTACTGCGGGCACGTGCTGCTGCTGTCGTCGCGCAACGGCGTGCTGCGGCAGGACTTCACGTGGCAGGCGATCCAGGCGCTGCCCTCATTCGTCGGGCTCAAGCAATGGGCGAAGGTGGGCGACACGCTGCGCGTGACCACCGATCTGCAGACGGCGCTCGGCACCGTCGGCCTGTACAGCCCGACGTTCGAGCGGCTACTGGAGGATTGCCGGCGGATTCGCGAGATCGAGGCTGAATTCTTCGCGGATGAACGGGTGATTGCGCCGGCGTAGCGCGATCGGCGCCGCGCGCGCGGCGCGGGGCGCCGGGGTGTGCGCCGAGGTGCGCTCCGCTAGCGCCCGAGCAGCGCCCCCGCCTGCCGCCCGAGCACCGCGCGCAATGTATCGAGCTCGGGCAGCTCGGGCGCTGCTTCGGACGTGACGAGATAGGTCGTCACACTGTCCAGATCGTCGAACGAATGCGCCCGCAGTTCCTTGCGCGCCACGTACTCGGTCGTGATCCGCTTCGGCAGGATCGCTATGCCCATGCCCGCCGCCACGCAGCCGAGGATCGCGCCGAACGTGCCGAACGACGCCACCGACTCGATCGCGATACCGCGCGCCTTCAGCCAGTGCTCCGCGACCGCGCGATACGGGCAGCCGTCGTGAAACGCGAGCAGCCGCACCGTATTGTCGGCCAGCACCTGCCGCCGCGTGGCCGTGGTCGCGCTCACCAGCACCATCTCTTCGGCGAACGCCGGCTCGTAGCGCAACCCGGGCCGGACGACCGCGCGCGCGGTGAGCGCGGCGTCGATCCGGCCGCGCAGCAGTGCGTCGGCCAGATCCGGTTCGCTGCCGATCTGCACCGCGAGGCCGAGCGCCGGGTCGCGCGCCTTCAACGCGGCGGCGAGCGCCGGCAGCCGCGTGGCCGCCGTGCTTTCCATCGAGCCGAGCCGGAAGCTGCGCGCGACCGGTGCTTCGCGCACCACCTGCGTCGCTTCGTCGACGAGGCGCAGGATGCGATCGCAATACGGAATCAGCCGGCGCCCGGCGTCGTTCAGCACCAGCCGCTTGCCGTGCCGGTCGAACAGCGGCGCGTCGAGCGACGCTTCGAGCAGGCGCAGCCGCGCGGTGACGTTCGACTGCGTGCAGCCGAGCCGTTCGGCCGCGCGCAGCGCACTGCCTTCCTGAACGACGGCCCGGAAGGTTTCGAGCAGAGGGATGTTCATATCACTTTCTCTTGTTACTGATCGCGGTAATATCATTTTACTTCGCCAAAAATACGGATTAGCCTTGCGGATACCCGGTGCCCGACGGCCCGCTCCCGAGGAATCCGCATGCCCTTCTCCGCCTGCCCAGGTCGTCCGACCGTCCGCCGTCGCTCCGAGGCTTGCCCGTGCGCACGCTGATCGCCGCGCTGGTGCGGCGCGGCCCGACCGTGCTCGCGTGCGGTGTCGGCCTCGGGCTGCTGGTGCCGCCGCTCGCGGCTCTCGCGCGGCCGCTGATGCCCGTCACCGTGTTCCTGTTCGTGCTCGGCACGCTGTTGCGCGTCGAGCCCAGCGCGGTGCGCGCGGTCGCGCGGCGGCCGGCCGTGTCGCTGCTGCTGCCCGCCGCGACGATGATCGCGTGCCCGGTCGCGCTCGGCATCGCCGCGCGGCTCGCCGGCATGCCGTACGACTGGGTCGTCGCGCTGGTGATCGCGTACTGCGCGCCGCCGTCGAGCGGCACGTCGACGATCGCGCGGATGCTGTCGCTCGACGCCAGCATCGCGCTCGTCGCGACCCTCGCGTCGATGGTGTTCGTGCCGCTCACCGCGCCGCTGCTGACGGCCTGGTTCAGCCACGATGCGGCCGTGTCGATTTCACCTTTGACGCTCGCGTTACGGCTCGCGCTGCTGATCGGCAGCGCGGAGGGCGTCGCGCTGCTCGTGCGGCGCTTCGCCGGCTCACGGCTCGACCGCTATGCGACGCCGATCGATGCGACCGTCGTCGCCGCGCTGCTGGTGTTCGCGCTCGGCACGATGGCCGGCATGCAGCAATCGATCATCGACGCGCCGCACCGCGCGCTGACCGCGATCGCCCTCGCGTTCGCCGTCAACGCGGGCTTCCAGGTCATCGCGTACGGGCTCACGCCCGGCGACGTCCGCACGCGGCTCAATGTCGCGCTGATCGTCGCCAATCGCAACGTCGGCCTGATGTGGGCCGCGCTCGGGCTCGCCGCGACGCCCACCATGGCGCTCGTGTTCACCTGCGCGCAGTTGCCGATCTACACGCTGCCGCGCGTCGTCCAGCATCTGTTGCCGCGCCTCGAAGCGCAGCGCCTGCGCCGCCGTGCGCGCTAGCCGGCACGCGATGCCGTTCCTCTCTTCCGCCTTCGATCAAGGATCCAGCATGAAGCGACTCATCGTGATCGGCGCCCGCGCCACCGGCAGCAGCCTCGCGCTCGTACGCGGCGCGCTTGCGCGGCAAGCGGCCGTGACCGTGATCACCGCCCCCGGGCACCGTCTCGACGGCGTCTTTCCGGCGGGCGTCGAGACGATCAACCTCGAACCCGATGCCGGCCAGCTCGCCGGCTGGCTGCGCACGCGCTATCCGGACGAGCTCGACACGCTGCGCGTGACGACCGCGCACGACACCTACGCGCGCACCGCCGCGTGGGTCGCCGATGCGCTCGGCCTGCCCGGCCCCGATGCGCGCCACGTCGCGCACGCGGTGTCGAAGTCGAACCAGAAGGCGCTGCTCGCCACGCACGGCATCCCGGCCGCGCACTTCGTCACGGGCACGCTGGCCGCGCCGGCGGCGCTCGCGGCCGCGGCCGACCCGCTGCGTTTCCCGGTCGTCGTCAAGCCGTCGGAAGGCTCGGCGAGTGATGGCGTGCGGCGCTGCGAGGACATCGCCGAGGTCCGTGCGCAGCTCGACGCCCTCGCCGCCGGGCAAGCCGACGCGCAAGCGCGCGCGACCGAGCGCATCGTGATCGAGGAATTCCTGAGCGGCAGCGAATACTGCGTCGAGTATTTCGACGGCCGGTACGTCGGCGCGCTGCGCAAGCTGAAACGGCATGGGGCCGGCTTTCTCGAGCGCGGCTATACGTCCGAACTCGACCTCGACGCGGGCACGCTGCGCGCACTGATCGACGTCGGGTCGCGCGCCACGGCGGCCGCCGGGCTGACCTGGGGGCCCGTGCACCTGGACTGCATCGTGCACGACGGCGTGCCGCACGTGATCGAACTGAATCCGCGCATCGCGGGCAGCTTCATCTGCGACATCGTGCGCGACGGCTATGGCTTCAACGTGGTCGAAGCGTTGCTCGACAAGCTCGCCGGACGCCCGGTGGAGATTCCCGATCTGTTCGAACCGCATGCGTATGCGCGCGCCGAATTCCTGCTCGACAGCGATCCCCGCGCGTGGCGTTTCGCGCAGGCGGGTGAGATTCACGACGGCACGGTCACGATCAGTTATGGGCCGCAGGTGCTGCCCGATCGCGAGCGGCGCGCGTTTCTTTATGTGCGGGTGGCGCTGCCGGTCGCGCACGGTGTGGAGGGTGCGCCCGCGCATTCCGGTTCGTCGGCCCACGGGCATCCCGTCGGGCAGCCCACCGTTTCCGGCCAGGCGTAAGACGATCGACTGGATGCCGTCCCGGCCTCGGCCGCAAGCCGCCGTGCCGCGTGGCTTCGGTCAGGCACCGTCACAAACGACGCCCCAGTAGCTGCCCCGGCCACCCTTCCACGTCGAAGGGTGAAATTCGCTCATAGCCGCACGACTCGTAGAAACGCACCAGCGCGCCGGTCCCGCCGCCATAGCAGTCCACCCGCAAGCGCGCCACCCCGGCCGCCCGGGCGCGCTCGTCCGCGAAGGCCATCAGGCGCCGGCCGACTCCCCGCGCCCGCGCATCGCGCGACGCCACCAGCACGCGCACGTAGATTTCCGGCTCGGTCGCGGGCGGCACGTAGGGCATGGACTCGCCGAGGATCAAGGCGCCGAGGACGCGGCCGTCCTGATCCTCTGCGACCCACGCGTCGGGCAGCGCGCAGGCGTCGGTCACGAGCGCGATCCGACGGGGATGCGTCGACCAGGGCTCGCGGCCCCATTGCCCGTCGTTGCCGATGGAGACGAACCACGCAATCACGTCGTCGAAGATCGCCAGCACAGCCGGGGCATCGAGTGCGCTGGCACGACGAATCGTCACTTTGTCCACGCCCGTCACCGTCACGTTCAACACTCCTTCGCCAGCGTCATCAGCCGGCGCGCAATGAGATGTCATGCCGGGCTGCCCAGCGACACGCGATGGTAGCCCGACGATCAAGCCTGCTACGGTACTGACATTCCACCCGATTGATCAAGGTGTGGCGGGACGCGATTCGACGTGGCGGGTTGTTTTCGTGAAAAACCCGGGTGATCGGCGCAAGGCGGAGGGGGGCGATCGACCTTCGCATGCATGGGCGTGGCCGCGCCCCTACCAACGAGCCACTCTGCTGCCGACGAATCAGCACGGCAAACGTGGTTCGAGGCGTAGCAAGGAAGCCGAAAGATCGTGCTGCAGCGCATTGCCCACGGCGCGCCCCCGATTTGGCGCAACGACCCGCCGCCTGCTCCGCCCCGGATCGCAGCGAATCGCTTCCCGCGCGAATGTCGCCGTTCACGGCAAAAATATACAATCGACGCGATGCATCGCAGGCATGAAGCGCCAGCCGTCCACTCTCGCTCGCCACCATGAACGCACCCGCTGATTCCACCTCCTCCGCCCCGTCGGTACTCGGCGTCTATCGTCAACTGGCGGACCCGTCCGCCGGGCAATGGATCGTCAGCCGCTCCGAACGCGCGCACCTGTACCGCATCCAGCATCACCGGCCTGACGGCAGCACCTCGGTCGATACGGTCGTCGATGCGGACAACCTCGATGCGAAGCTGCACAAATGGATCCAGGAAGGTTTCGTCCGGCGTGAAGCCGGCGATCGCGCGGCGCCCGCTCATCGCGGCACGTTCATGCAGGCGCTGCGAAGCGCGCACGCGTCGCGACCGGCGGCAACCGGCGACGCGGCGCACGTCGCGCAGGTGGGCGGCGTGCCGATGCCGCGCGGCCCGGGCGGGCCGCTCGTGCCGCCGCTGAACCCGGCTTACCTGTTCACCGCGCGCGTGACGAACGTGCTGGAAGACATCGTCGAGAACCGCCGCATCCTGCTGATCGGCCACACCGGCACGGGCAAGACGAGCCTCATCGAGCAGGCCGCCGCGCTGGCCGGCCATGGCGTGCTGCGCTCGAACATGAACGGGCAGACGACGGTCGGCGACTTCGTCGGGTTCTGGACCGTCAAGGGCGGCGAAACGATCTGGGTCGACGGCGTGCTGCCGACCGCGATGCGTGAAGGGCTGTGGCTGATCGTCGACGAGATCGACTTCGCGGAACCGGCGATCCTCGCGGTGCTGACCGCCGTGCTCGAACCGGCCGGCCGCTTGTTGCTGAAGGAGAAGGGCAACGAGATCGTCGTCCCGAATCCGTCGTTCCGGCTGTTCGCGACCGCCAATGCGGTGGGCGCGATGGGGCAGTTCCGCCATCTGTACCAGGGCGCCAACGTGATGAACGAGGCGTTTCTCGACCGCTGGCGCGTCTACCGCCTCGACTACCTGCCGCCGCCCGACGAGGCGCGCGTGCTGCAGCGCACGTTCGGGCCGGCCATGACCGCGGCGATGGCCGACACGCTCGCGGCCATCGCGGCCGACTGCCGCGCCGCGTTCGTCCGCGAGGATCTGGCCAGCGCGTTCTCGACGCGGCGCCTGATCGACTGGGCCGAGCTGATGCTGCGCACCGGCGATCCCGAATCGGCCGCCGGCCCGACGATCTATGCGAAGGTCGGCGCGGAAGACGCCGACCTGATCCGCAGCATCATTCGCCACTACATCGACGTCGAGGCCTGACGCGATGGACCGGGACGACGACGCGCGGTCGCTCCACCTGACCCGGCTGGCCCGCACGCTCGCGCAACGGCACGGCATCGAGGTGCGGTTCGCGCGTCACGCGCCCGTCGCGCAGCGCGACCTGCTGGTGCTGCCCGACACGCTGCTTGCCGGCGACGACGACGTCGACGACGATGCGATCACCGGCCTCGTCGACCTCTACGCGGCGCGCGTCCGTTTCAGTGCGATCGATGACCTTGCCGCCCTGGCGTCGCCCGTGGTGCGGGCCATCGCGCAGGCGATCGACGACCGGCGCGCGGCCAGCCGCCTCGCTGCGCTCTATCCCGGCGCGATGACGTTTCTGCGGCGGATGCGCGCGGCGACGGCCGCCGACACCCTCCATCGGTGGCCTCGCATGGCGTGGCGCGACAAGCTGGTGTGGCGCATCGAACGTGCGCTCTGGGACGAACCGCTGCCTGCCATCGAGCGCGTGCCGTCGCTCGACGCGACGATGGCCGCATCGGGCGATCTCGTCGACGCAGCGCGCGCAGCCACATCGACCGCCGACAGCATCCGCGCCGCGCACCGGATCGTCGAACGCGTGCGTGCGCTGGCGTCGGCCGGTGCGAACAACATGATGTTCACGGCCGATCCGGGCAGCACGATCGACAGCGACAGCATCGCCGCCGAATTCGAGTCGGACGGCCAGCGCGCGCCGGACGACTCACGTGCGCCCGTTTCCGCCGAATCGGACGCCGGGGCGATCGCCGACACGGCATCGTCCGCCGAAGCACCGACGCCGGGCGACGCGATGCCGCCCCGCACGATCCGCCTGTCCGCGGACAACCGGCCGCTGCTGTCGGTCCCGCTGACCACCGCGTTCGACACGGTGACGGACTTCACCGGCAACGGCGAACCGGCGCGCTGGCACCGCCTGCGAAGCGCGGCCCGCGCGCAGACCGAGCCGCTCAAGCGACGGCTCGAACGGGCATTGAAAGTAGACGAGCAGACGCGCTGGAAACGCGAACAGGAGCGCGGCGAGCTCGACCGGATGTCGCTCGCCCGCCTCGTCACGTCGCCCGGCTATCGCACGCCATTCCGCATCCGGCGCGCCGCACCCGGGCGCGACGCGGCCGTCAGCCTGCTGATCGATTGCAGCGGGTCGATGGCCGGCAGGAAGATCGAACTCGCCAGGCTGTGCGCGGCAGCGCTGTGCGATGCGCTGACGCAGCTCGGCTTCGCATACGAAGTGCTCGGCTACAGTTCCGTCGAGGATGCCGCGATGCGCGCGCACTACCAGCGCTGGATCGACGCCGGCCGCGACACCTTCGGCTACAACCGGTTCGTCGAACGGCTCGACCTGCGCGTCTACAAGCGGTTCGATTCCGACAACCCGAGCGGCCTCGCGTGCATCGAATGCGGCCACGAGAATCCCGACGGCGAGGCGTTGAGCTGGGCCGCCGGGCGGCTGCTGGCGAAGCGGGCGCGGCGGCGAATCCTGATGGTGCTGTCGGACGGCTATCCGGCCACCGGCGACGGCAACCCGGCGATCCTGCGCACCGACCTGCATGCCCGCGTCGATGCGCTGCGCGAGCGGCACGTCGAGCTGATCGGTGTCGGGATACTCGACGATGCGGTGGAAACCTTCTATCCGGTCAGCAGCGTGGTCGAGCATCTGCACGAGTTGCCGGGCGCGGCGTTCAGTGTATTGAGCGATACACTGCTGGATCGGCGCTAGCCTCGCGCGCGACAGGGTCGAAGCACACTTCGATTCGCCGGCGCGTCACATCGGACGGTTAGCATCGCCGATGGCCGACTCGAATCGCCGCGATGACGCAGGATCCCGCGTTCCGTGGCATTCGACCGGCCGACCGGTTTCGATGTGCACGCGGCCGGCAGCACGATCCTTGCTCCGCGCCTCCTTTCGATTGTCAACGCGACGGCGGAGTCGGCCGCATCTTCCTGCCAAGGTCGGCCGCCGGCACGAAACTGCACATGCCCAGGAAAAAAGCCAGCCTCTGGTTGCGGCCCCTCGAACTGCTCTCCGTCGCCGCCGGCACGCGCCCGACGAAGCGCACGAGCAAGCCGCGGCCGGCCGCCAAGCGGGCGGTCAAGCCGGTCGCCCGGCCGGCCGCCACCGTGCGCCCCGCCGGACGCACCGGCACCGTGCATTCGGCCCGCGCCCCGGCGGACAAGGCGCCCGGCACGTGGCTCCGCTCGTTTCATTCCGCCGGCCCGAGTGCCGGCCGCTACGTGAACCATCTTGCCTACGCGTTGTATCTCCCCGCCGCACCGGCGACGACAGCCGGCATGCCGGTCGTCGTCATGCTGCACGGCTGCAAGCAGAGTGCCGAATCGTTTGCCGCGGGCACGCGCATGTGCCGTCTCGCCGAGCGCTCGGGGTTCGCCGTGCTGTTTCCCGAACAGGCCAAGACCGCGCACGCGCACCGCTGCTGGCACTGGCATGGCGACGCGACGGAGTCGGAAGCCGCGGCCGTCACGTCGCTGGTCGACGCCATCGTGCGACAGCACGGCTTCGACCGCGACCGGATCTACCTGGCCGGCATGTCCGCCGGAGCCGGGCTCGCCGCCGCACTGGCCATCCGGCATCCCGACCGCTTCGCGGCCGTCGGCCTGCACTCCGGGCCGGCCATCGCCCCGCCGTCGTCGACGTTGGCGGCGATGAACCTGATGCGTCGCGGCCTGCGCGACGACCCGATACGCGCGGTCGATGCGTGCGCCGACGTCGCGTCCTATCCCGGCATGCCGGCCCTCGTCATGCACGGCGCACTCGATACGGTCGTGACCGACCGGAACGCGACGCAGCTCGGCATCGCGTTCGCGCGGCTCAACCGGCTCGTCGACGAGCACGGCGCGATGCGGGTGGGCGAGCAACGCACCTATGCGCGCGACGACGCCGACTATGTCGACTACCTGAAGGCCGGGCGTCTCGTCGTCAGGGTCTGCATCGTCCGCCGGCTGCCGCATGCGTGGAGCGGCGGCGACCCGCGCGAGCCGTTTCATTCCGCCACGGGGCCGGACGCCACCGCGATGTTCTGGCATTTCTTTCGTCGCCAACGCCGCAAGCGGCTGCGATGACGTGCGACAACCGCGCCGGCCCGTGGCACGCAACGCCGTCATGCGATCACGCCCGGTGCGCCAGCTCCGCCGTGTTCGCGCGATCGCCGGCGCGCCGGATCGGTATCCGGACGCAGAACGTCGTGCCCCGCCCGGGCTCGCTCGTCACGTCGATGGTGCCGCGATGGCGCTTGACGATGCCGTGCGACACCGACAAGCCCAGCCCCGTGCCCTGCCCGACCGGCTTCGTCGTGAAGAACGGATCGAAGATTCGCCGGACGACGTCGGGCGTCATCCCCGTCCCGGTGTCGCTGATCGCGATCGACACCTGCTCGCCGTCGCTCGACGTGCGGATCGTGATCACGCCGCGCTCGGGAATCGCGTGCGCCGCGTTCACCAGCAGGTTCATGAACACCTGGTTCAACTGCGACGGCAGGCATTCGACCTGCGGCACCTCGCCGTAATCGCGCACGATGTCGGCCTTGTACTTGAGTTCGTTGTGGACGACGTTGAGCGTGCTTTCCAGGCCCGCGCGGAGATCGACCACGCTCCACTCGTCGCTGGCCGGACGCGAGAAATCGCGCAGGTCCTGCACGATGCGCCGCACGCGCAACGCGCCGTCGATCGATTCGTCGATCAGCGTCCCGATCTCGCCGCGCACGTAGTCGAGGTCCGCCGCGCGGCCCGTCGCCGCCAGCGCGTCGCGCGCGGCCGGGTCGAGCTGCGGCAGCGCGGCTTCATGCGCGGCGATCACGTCGAGCAGGCTGTGCACCCACGTCTTCAACGTGTTGAGGTTCGCACTGACGAAGCCGATCGGATTGTTGATCTCGTGCGCGACACCGGCCGCGAGCTGACCGATCGACGCGAGCTTTTCCGACTGCAGCAGTTGCACGTGGGTTTCCTCGAGCGCGTGCAGCAGGCGCCGCTGCTCGTCCTTCTCCTGTTCGAGCCGCGCCTGCGCGGCCTTGCGTTCGTCGATCTCGGTCGCCATGTTCTCGCGCGTGCGCTGCAGCATCGCCGTCGTCTGCTCGTAGCGATGCAGCGCGCGCTCCAGTTCGACGGTGCGCAAGCGCACGAGCCGCTCGAGCGTATCGGTCATCCCGCGCAGGAAGGTTGTGCGCGCATCGAATCGGGTCAGCAACAGCGTGACGACCAGGGTTCCCGTCGTGAACAGCGTGACCGTCGTCGCGAGCCAGGGCGTGTCGACCCCGTTCGCGGCCCCGCACCGCGCGTCCGGCGCGAAATGCGCGGCCGCCATCGCCGTGTAGTGCATGCCGGTGATGCCGACACCCATGATGAAAGCCGCACCGACCCGCTGGGCGGTCGCATGGCGCGCCTGCTGCGCGCGCAACGCCTGTGCGATCCACAACGCGGCAGTCGACGCGATCACCGCGATGCCGATCGACGCGGCGAATAGTGCGGCATCGTAGCGGATGCCGGGTTCCATGCGCATCGCGGCCATCCCCGTGTAATGCATGCCGGCGATCCCGGCGCCCATCAGTACGCCGCCCACGAGCAGCCGCCGCCAGCCTAGCCGTGCGCGCGTGACGACCGTCAGCGCGAAGTACGACACGAGCACGGCAATCGCCAGCGACGCGCCTGTATCCGGCCATGCGTAGCCGAGCGGAATCGGCAGCGAAAACGCGAGCATGCCGACGAAATGCATCGACCAGATGCCGGTGCCCATGGCCATCGCGCCGCCGCCCAGCCACGCACGCTTGAGCTTCGGGTTGTCGAGCAGCGCAATGAAGGCGGCCAGGTCGAGTGTCGTATAGGAGGCCAGCGTCGCGATCGCGAGCGACAGCAGGACGAGCGGGAGATGGTAGGTGCCGTGCATGATCGAGCGCCCGGATCGAGGTGAGTGCGTTGCCGCGGCGCGCCGTCGTGCACCGCGGCCATCAGGCCGCGCGGCCGAGCTCAGGCCGGCGCCGCGCCCGCATTCGGCGCGCTCTGCGCCGGCTTCGCCGCGGCCTGGCCGGCCAGCACGAGGATGTCGAACGACGTGCCCTCGCGCGTCTCGAAGCGGCGCACGAGCTCGATCTGGTGCGCCGACATCACGCTGCCCTTGGTCATCAGCAGCACGCCGCGATGCGTGCGCAGATCGTCGGCGAGCTGCATCCCTTCGCGCAGCTGCGCGGACTTGACTTCCGCGACGGACGCCGCGATGCCGAGGCTCGCCGGGTCCCGCATCAGTTCGGTCAGGCCATCGACGATCCGCGGGTCGTAACGCACGCCGGCCTGCGAGCGCAACGCGTCGAGCGCCTGCTCGACCGAATGCGGCGCGCCGATGTCGCCATTGCGCAGCCCTTCGAAGTCACGCGCGATCGCCAGGATTCGCGAGCCGAGCGGGATCGCGTCGCCCGCCAGGCCGTCGGGCGTGCCGCGTCCGTTGAAGCGCTCGTACTGGTGCAGCACGATCGACGCGACCTTGTGCAGTTGCGCGACCGGTGTCAGCACCATCTGCGCGCGCAGCGGATGCTGCAGGAACAGGCCGTGCTCTTCCGCCGTCATCTTCGCGAGCGGCTTGCGCAGCAATTCGTCCGGCAGCGACAACTTGCCGATGCCGTGCAGCAGCCCCGCGAAATAGACGTCCTGCGCATGCAGCTCGCTCATCCCGGAGGTCAGCGCCAGCCGCCGCGCGATTTCGCCGACCCGCATCGCATGACCGCTGGCCGACCCGCAGCGCATCTCGATCATGCTCGCGCAGACCTGGACCATCGCGGTGAAGCTGCTTTTCAGGTCGCGTTGCGCGGCTTCGAGGAACATCACGGTCTGGCCGAGTTCCTCCGTGCGTGCGCGAACCTGCGTTTCGAGCTCCGTGTTGAACCGGCGCAGCGCGTCGTTCTGCGCTTCCGTCAGCGCGGCGAGCCGGGCCGCTTCGCGCCGCAGGCGCCGTTGCTCCAGCGCCTGTTCGAGGGTCAGCAGCAGGTCGTGATCGTCCCACGGCTTGTTCAGGTAGCGATAGACGCCGCCGTCGTTGACGGCCTGCACGACCGACGCGATTTCCGCATAGCCGGTCAGCAGGATGCGCATCGTGTCCGGGTAGAGCGCCCGTGCGCGAGCCAGGAACTCCGCGCCGCTCATGCCCGGCATCCGCATGTCGGACACGATCAGGTCGACTTCGGTCGACGCCAGGATCTCGAGGGCCGCCTCGCCGCTTTCCGCGGTCAGGATCGCGTAGCCGGCGGGACGGAACACGCGCCGGAGCGCCGACAGCACGCTCGGCTCGTCGTCGACCAGCAGGATCGTCGGTACGCCACCCGCATCGTCGGATGTCGCTGCCGCCCCCGTCGTTTCAGGCGATACCGCATTCAGTCCGTTTGTTGCAGATGTCGTCATGATGGCCTCGGATCATGTATTTATAGTCTCTCTGCATCATCGGCATGCGCCGCGCATTCCGTATCCGGGAAAACGCTGACGCGCTCACCCGGATCGCACCGCGGATGCGATCTACACCATCGCCGAACCCGGTGCACGCACGTAGTAGATGTCCCACTCCGCTTCGTCGGCCTGCACGAAGCCGTGCCGGGCATAGAAACGATTCGAATCGCTGCCGCGCAGCGCGCCGACGCGAACGGGCACCCGCTGCGAATCGGCGTCGGCAAGGATCTTGCGCAGCACCGCCGCGCCGATCCCCTTTCCCTGATGCTCGGGCACGATGTACAGATGGTCGAGCAGCCAGTGATCTTCCTGCGGCCGGACCACGAAAAAGCCCGCGTTCACGCCGTCGACTTCGATCAAGCGGCATCGCGCCGGATCGAACGACGCGAGAAACCGGTCGCGCGCACGCTGGGGATCGAAGCGGCCGATGCGCTCGAGGCTGTCGCGCATCGCGGCGATGCGGATGGCGACCAGCGTCTCGGCGTCGGATCGGGTGGCGAGGGGAAAGGTCAGGTTCATTGGCAAGTTGTGCTCATGCGGAGAAACGCCCGGCATCCCGGCGCGGGCGTCGATACCCACTCTCGACGCCGGCCAGCACGAACCACGCGCGTCAGGGCGTCTCGATGCCTTCCGCCCGCGTCGCCAGGAATCGCAGGTACTTGCCGTCCTCGTCCTCGAACAGCTCCGGCCCGCCGCTCGCATAGGCGCGCATCAACTCGTCGGCTGCGCGATCGAGATCGCCCAGCTCGAACTGGCACTGACCGAGCCTCAGGTGCAGGAACGGGTTGCCGATCGCGTTGGGGAAATGCATCGACTGGGCGAGATTGTCGCGTCCGGCCGCGTAGTTCTCTTGATGGAAATTCACGTCGCCGATGGCGGCCATCAACCAGGTGCCGGCTTCCCAGTTGGTCTTGGGTTCGGGAAGCAGGTCGAATCCCGCCCAGAATTTCTCGAGCGCGCCTGCGTAGTCGCCGTCTTCCATCAACGCATCGCCCGCGTCGCTCAGCGCGCCGATCCGTTCGTACAGCGCGTTGTCCAGTTCTGCCATGTCGAGTCCCTGTTCCGGAGTTGAAATCGGCCCGGTGCGGCCAGTGGTTGCGATACGATCGCGGTGATTGTTTGCAGTTTTGCCGTGCGGGTCGGTCGTCCGGACGGCATTCATCCAGCATACCCGAGCCATATGACGCGCGCGTCCTGACTTTCGGCGTAGCAGCACGTGCGGCTTGGGAAACGATCGCCCAATCCAGGGCGATGCTGCCGAATTTGCTTGCAGGCGGCACCGTTCTACAATTGGCCGCCGGCCGCGATCGCCTGCAACTGGCTGAATGGCGGACGTCGAGTGCACCCTTGCGAGCCGCATGCAAACTCGGGCTGCCAAAGCAACCTTTCGCAGTCACATGAGCACCCAACCCCCAACCTATCCGCGCCACCAACATGCTCACCGCCTTTGAACTCGCTGGTTTTATCGCTGCGCATGCCGTCTGGTGTGTCTCCGACGCAGATGGCCTTGTCCCTATGGTGGCATTTCAGACTGACGATGGTCAGCGAAAATTCGAGCGGCTGGTGTTCGACGACGTAGGCGAGGCCGTCGAGCACGGCCGAAAGCAGCTCGAGGGCGACCCGTTCAACGCAAATGACGGCGTGCTGGCATACGACGGCCGGATCGCGACGCCAGAAGGCAAAAAGGTTGACGCGATCATTCTGGAAGCGCGTTCCTACGCTTTCCCGTGGGCAAAGGCGGCCATTGCGGTGGCCTACACACCGAAGAGCAGCGGCGACTTCCGTGTACACAAGCCCAAACTGATCTTGTGGGACAAGTGTGATGACTTTGATATCGGCGCCGCCATTGACTCATTCTTCAACGGCATTGCTTCACATGAGCAGGGCGCGAAGATTTGGAACGATGCGTTGGACGAGAGCAAGTAGGAATCGCCCGCTGCCGTTCTTTACTGCCGGCACGTGGCCGCGGGCGCGTCGCGTGTCGCATTACACTATCGGCCGCCACGCTACGCGTCCCGACCATCCGTGTTGCCCGGCCTGCTGCCGACCGTGATGTCGGTCGCGCACACCTGGCGAATTTTCGTTTGACTACCGACCCATGCTCCGCTTCGACAATCTCGGCAAGCGCTACGACAAGCGCGTCATCTTCAAGGGACTCCACTACGCATCCGGCGCCGGATGCGTGGCGCTGTGCGACGAAACCGGCAGTGGCAAATCGACGTTGCTCGCCATGCTCGCCGGCACGCTCGACGCGGACGAAGGCGAGGTGTGGATCGGCGGCCATTCGCTGCGCACCGCGCCGCACGACGCGAAATCCGCGCTGGCGTACGTGCCTGACGATTGCCTCGCCTATCCGCTCCAGACCGGGCGCGCGTTTCTCGATCTCGTGGCGGCCGGCAGGAAGACCGTCGTCGACGCCCGCACGCTCGAGCTGGCCGATCGATTCGGGCTCGGCCCGCATCTTGAGAAGCGCTTCGAGCAGATGTCGTTCGGCACGCGCAAGAAACTGTTCCTGACGGCGACGACGCTCGGCGCGCCCGCCGTCGTGATCGCCGACGATCCGGACAGCGGGCTCGATGCCGCGTCGCGTGCGGTGCTGGTCGATCTGTTCAAGACACTGGCCGCAGACCGTGCCGTCTTTTTTTCGACTTACGATCCGGCGTTGGCGCGCGCCTGTGACGCAAGGGTCGTCACTTTTGCGGAGCTTGGATTCGCTGGATAGACGGCATCGTCGCCGGCGCAGTCGCTGGCAAGGATCGGGGGTGGCTGATGGTTGGAGGGAGAACGACGCAGCGACAATCGATCGCCGTCTTTTACCGCAAGGACGTGCGAAACGGCCCCCTCCCGCCTCGCACTTCCGTGACCTTCGCGATACGCACGGCCGGTGCGCGGAGCCTCGATCAACCGACTGTCCGACACCCCAGCCGGTTATCGTTCGCCCCGCGCATACGCCCGGCCATGCGCCCCGTCAGGCCTTCAACGCCCCGAACACCTCGTCCAGCATCTTCTTCGCGTCGCCGAACAGCATCCGGTTGTTGTCCTTGTAGAACAGCGGATTGTCGACGCCCGCATAGCCGGACGCCATGCTGCGCTTCATCACGATCGAGGTCTTGGCCTTCCACACCTCGAGCACCGGCATGCCGGCGATCGGGCTCGCCGGATCTTCCTGCGCCGCCGGGTTCACGATGTCGTTCGCGCCGATCACCATCGACACGTCGGCTTCGGGGAAGTCGCCGTTGATCTCGTCCATCTCCATCACGATGTCGTAAGGCACCTTCGCCTCGGCGAGCAGCACGTTCATGTGCCCCGGCATGCGCCCGGCCACCGGATGGATCGCGAAACGCACGTCGACGCCCTTCTCGCGCAGCACCTTCGTGAGTTCGTGCACGGTGTGCTGCGCTTGCGCCACGGCCATCCCGTACCCCGGCACGATGATCACGCTCTTCGCGTCGCGCAGCAGCTCGGCCGTCTCCAGCGCGCTCACCGCCACCACTTCGCCGGCCGGCTGCGCACTGCCGCCGGCCGCCGCGGGCGCACCGCTGCCGGTGCCGAAGCCGCCGGCAATCACGCTGATGAAGTTGCGGTTCATCGCGCGGCACATGATGTACGACAGGATCGCGCCCGACGAGCCCACCAGCGCGCCGATCACGATCAGCAGGTCGTTGCCGAGCATGAAGCCGGTAGCCGCCGCCGCCCAGCCCGAGTAGCTGTTGAGCATCGACACCACGACGGGCATGTCCGCGCCGCCGATCGCCATCACCATGTGCACGCCGAACAGCAGCGACACCACCGTCATCACGATGAGCGGCGTCATGCCGTCCTGGACCGTCTCCGCATGCAGGAACGCGCGGCCGAACACGATCACCACCACCAGCGCGGCCAGGTTGAGCCAGTGCCGCGCTGGCAGCAGCAACGGCTTGCCGCCGATCTTGCCGGAGAGCTTGCCGAACGCGATCACCGAGCCCGCGAAGGTCACCGCACCGATCAGGATCCCGACATAAATTTCCACTTCGTGGATCGCGTGCTCCGCGCCCGTGTACTGCACCGACGTATCGATGTAGCTCGCGAAGCCCACCAGGCACGCCGCCAGGCCGACCAGGCTGTGCATCAGCGCGACCAGCTCGGGCATCTGCGTCATCTGCACCTTCTTCGCGGCGTAGAGCCCCACCGCGCCGCCGACGACCAGCGCCGCCACGATGTACGGAATACCCTCGGCCGACACGCGCGGGCCGAGCACCGTGGCGAGCACGGCGATCAGCATGCCGATCATGCCGAGCAGGTTGCCGCGCCGTGCGGTTTCGGGGTTCGCCAGCCCGCCGAGGCTGAGGATGAAGAGGATGGCCGCGCCGATATAGGAGACGGTAGTCAGATTGGAAGTCATTGTTATCGTCTCCTTACTTGCGGAACATCGCCAGCATGCGACGCGTCACCGCGAAGCCGCCGAACATGTTGACGGCCGTGAGCGTCAGCGCGCCCACCGCCAGGCCCAGGATCAGCCCGGACGGACGGCCCTCCGCCGCCGCGTCGCCCAACGGCGGCGCGACCTGTACGAGCGCGCCGATCGCGATGATCGACGAGATCGCATTGGTGACGCTCATCAGCGGCGTATGCAGCGACGGCGTGACGTTCCAGATCACCATGTAGCCGACGAAGCAGGCCAGCACGAACACCGTGAAGTGCGCGAGGAACGTGGCCGGCGCGAACTGGCCGACCAGCAGGAACACCAGTGCGCCGACAGCGAACGTGATGGCGAGCGACTTCGCCGACATCGGCGCGCCGCTGCCGTGGCCGTGGCCCTTGGACGCTGTTGCCGCGACCGGCGGCGTGGCGGGTTTCGGGGCGGCGGCCGGCTGCTGGATCGGCGGCGGCGGCCAGGTGACGTTGCCTTCCTTGACGACCGTGAGGCCGCGGATCGCGTCGTCGTTGAAGTCGACGTTGATCGTGCCGTCCTTGCCCTTGCACAGCTCCTCGACCACGCGCAGCAGGTTGGTCGCATACAGCGTCGACGACTGTCGTGCCAGGCGCGACGCGAGATCCGTATAGCCGACGATGGTCACGCCATGACGCACCACGGCTTCGCCCGGCACCGTCAGTTCGCAGTTGCCGCCTTGTTCGCCGGCCATGTCGACGATCACGCTGCCCGGCTTCATCGACTGCACCATCTCGGCCGTGATCAGCTTCGGCGCCGGCTTGCCGGGAATCAGCGCGGTGGTGATGATGATGTCCGCTTCCTTGGCCTGCTGCGCGTACATCGCGCGCTGCGCCTGCTGGAAGCCTTCGCTCATCACCTTTGCGTAACCGCCGCCGCCCGAGCCTTCCTCCTCGTAGTCGACCTTGACGAATTCGCCGCCCAGCGACTTGACCTGGTCGGCCACTTCCGCGCGCGTGTCGTTGGCGCGCACGATCGCGCCGAGGCCCGCGGCCGTGCCGATCGCCGCGAGGCCGGCGACGCCCGCGCCGGCGATGAACACCTTGGCCGGCGGCACCTTGCCCGCGGCCGTGATCTGCCCGTTGAAGTAGCGGCCGAACGCATGGGCCGCCTCGATGACGGCGCGGTAGCCGCTCACGCCGGCCATCGACGTGAGTGCATCCATCTTCTGCGCGCGCGACAGCGTGCGCGGCAGCGAATCGATCGCCAGCACCGTGGCCCGCTTCGCGGCCAGCTGCTGCATCAGTTCAGGGTTCTGGGCCGGCCAGACGAAGCCGATCAGCGTGCCGCCCTCGCGCATCAGCGCGACTTCGTCGCTGCTCGGCGGCCGCACCTTGAGGACGATGTCGCTGCGGCCCCATAGATCGGCGGCCGTGGCCACGACGTCGGCGCCGGCCGTGCGGTAGTCGTCATCGCTGAAGTTCGCGCCGGTGCCGGCACCGCTTTGCACGGCCACCGAGAACCCGAGCTTGATCAGCTTTTCGACCACGTCGGGAACGGTCGCTACGCGCCGCTCCTCGTGGGCCGTCTCCAGAGGGACCCCAATCAGTAATGTCATATCCTGAACTGTCAGTAGTGGCCGTCGCGAGGAATTACGGCCTGCGTTTCACGTCACCCAACTCAATCCGTGTACGACCTTGCTCCGCGCGCAGCTTGGCACTCCCGCGCGGATTTCACAAACGATCGATCCTCTAATCGATGGTCTTGTCAGAGCAAACCCGTTCGTGCTCTTGCCTGATTATGCCGACGAATATCCGGCGTACGTTCCGATCGGATAAAACCCGTCAAGCATATCCCGTGCCAGAGTCTTTCCAAAATTTATCTTTTGAATCGGCGCGCATTCAATCCATGAATCCCCTGTCTGGACACGACGGGGCGGGCACGTCGCGCTCACCGGCGAGAACCGCGCCGCACGGGCCGCCGGCACGCGAATCCGTTTGAAACGTGAATAATCGGCGATCGGCATACGAGCACCGGAATCGGTTTCATCGAGAATCCCCCCGCTTGTCGGCACAATGCCATTTGTCGCGCGCCAACGACATAATCCGTGTGGCCGACGCGCTTCGGTGCCGGCGAGTTTAATGGAGAACGCTGACTGACTCGTCGAACTGATTTTCGTCAGGACAGGGGAAGACCGATGAAAACGCTTCCGGTGAAGCCCCAGTGGTCTTGCCGTTTCGCCGCGTCTTCGCATCCGGGAGCCGCACCGGGTTCGTGGCGCCGCGAAACGTGAACGAGCCTGCATGTTGCAGGTGCTCGCACTTCAGATATCCGCGACACCCGGAGACCGCGGACAGCATCGGGCTGAACGTCAGGGGCGTCACCGCCGCCTGAGGGCGAATCGCGCGATGTGCTTCCTCGATCCGGTCAAACAAACGCTCCGTCACCCTTCACCTCTGAGCTCCTTCAGATAGTTGAAGATCGTCGCGCGCCCCAACGCCAGGACCTTTGCGACATAGTTCGCGGCGCTCTTTCCGTTGAATGCGCCTTCCGCATACAACGCCGCGACGAGTTCACGCTTATGCTCTCGTGTCAGCATCGACAACGTGAGCTTGCGCTCCTGCAGCCAGTGATCGAGGAAGACATTCACCCGATCCTGCCAATCGTCGCGGAACAGCTTCTCCGGTTGCGGCTGCAGCACCGCGCTCGACAGCAATAGTTCGAGTGCCTGCTTTGCCTGATCGAGCGCGGCCTGGTGAAAATTGATGCACATGACCCCGACAGGCTCACCCGACTCGGTCCGCAACACGGCACTGATCGAGCGGATCTTGCGACCGTCCCAGCCGAGCTTTTCGTACGGGCCGATCACATTCTCCTGTTCGTCGAAACCGATTTCCTCGAGTGCCGAATCGTCGCCCACCTCCCGCTTGGACAAATTGTTCGCAACGTATGCGACCGTTTGCGTCGAGAGGTCGTGCAGCACGACTTCCGTATAAGGCTGGAACAGTAGCGCGATCGCATCGGCAACCGCGTGGTGCGGGGCAACCTGCCCCGTACCCGCCTGCCGTTTGCCGCGCTTCGTCGCGCTCGTCCTGGTTCGATCGCCCGTCTTGCCGGTGGATCCGTTGGCGGGCGATGGTGCTCTGCTCATGTCTGTTTTTCCGAATCGATGCAGACCTGACGCAGTGCACGTCCGTCTCCGGTCAATGCACTGCCAGGTCCACCGTAAAATACTTTTTCAGAAGCTGCTGATAGGTGCCGTTGCGCTTGAGTTCGGCAAATGCCCCATTGAGCGCCTCGCGAAGCGGGTGGTCGCCCCTGCGCACCGCAATGCCGACACCCGTGCCGATGATTTTCGCATCATTGACGGGGTTCCCGGCGAATGCGAAATCCTTTCCGTTCGGTTTGCTCAGGAACCCGAGGCTCGCCGCCGTCGCGTCCACGAACGTCGCGTCGATACGCCCCATCACCAGGTCCGCATACACCTCGTCCTGGGTCTGATAGCTCTGGACGCTCACATGCTTCGGCGCCCACATCTGCTTCGCATACTGCTCCTGGATCGACCCCTGCAGCACGCCGACGCTATGCCCCGCGAGTGCCTCGGGCGTCGGCCGCAGCGCGCTGCCCTTGCGCGCGACGAGCTGGGCCGGCGTCAGATACAGCGGCACCGTGAAATCCACCTGTTCGGCCCGTTTCGCATTGATGTTCATCGCCGAATCGATTGCGTCGAACTTGCGCGCCTGCAACGCGGGAATCAAGCCGTCGTAGGCATTCTCCACCCACACGCATTTCGCCTTCAGTTGTGCGCAGAGCGCATTCCCGAGGTCGATGTCGAAGCCCTCGAGCTGTCCGGACGTCGCCTTTGATTCGAACGGGGGGTACGCGGCTTCCAGGCCGAACCGAATGGTCTTGACGCCTTCCGCTTGAACCCCTTCTCCCCACATCGCCATCGCCGCAAGCGCAACCGCGAACACCGCCCGAACACCTTGCTTCCTCATCACCGTCTCCTCACACCAGGTTGGGTCCATGCAACGATCGGTGCAGCGAGCACGTCGCGTCTTCAGGCAAGAGACCGGAATGACCGACCGCCTTGCCGTCGACGTCGATTGATCGTCATGTACTTTTTAGTCGGGCTCGAATGAAGGATCCGGCGCCGCCTCGGCACCGGTATCCGCGGATCGATACCCGTGCCCGTCAGCTTGCCTTCGTCCGCAGGTAATCCGATACGCGTGCCAGCCCCTTCTCGAGGACATCCCGGTGGTTTGCATAACCGATGCGGATGTAACCTTCCATCTCGAGCGCGCTCCCGGGCGTGAACATCACACCCGTCGCCTCCAGCAATTCAACACAGAACTCACGCGACGGCATGTCGAACGCATATTTCAGGAGCGCAGTCGTGCCCGATTTCGGCTTGATCCAGGAAATCGCGGGCTCCCGGTCGACCCACGCCTCGAGGATCGCGAGATTGGTGCGGACGATATCGAGATTGCGCTTCATGATCGCATCGCGGTGCTCGAGCGCCAGGGTGGCGAAGTAGTCGTCGATCATCCCCACGCTGATGGTGTTGTAGTCGCGATGGACGGCGACTGCCTGAATCAGGTCGGTCGGACCGGCAATCCAGCCCAGACGCAAGCCCGCGAGCGAATAGGTCTTCGACATGCTGGCCGTGCTGATGCCCTTTTCGTAGAGGTCCGCGATCGACGCGCTATACCCGCTACCCTCCTGATCCGTGCCGCGATACACCTCGTCGCAGAGGACATGGGCATCGCAACGGCGAGCGATCTCCGCGACCTTGCTCAAAAAGGCTTCGTCCATCAGCGATCCTGTCGGGTTGTTCGGGTTGTTGATGGCGATGAGGCGCGTTTTTCCGTCGACGAGCGACTCGAGTTCGGCAAGATCCGGCAAGAAGCCGTTCTCTTCGCGAAGCTTCAGGACCTTGACGTTTGCGCCATAGCTCTCCGGAATCGAGTAGTGCTGCTGATAAGTCGGCATGACTGAAACGACGGTGTCGCCGGGTTCGACGAGCGTTTCGTAGATCAATGCATTCCCGCCGATTGCACCGTGCGTCACGATCACGTTCGCCGCCGACTGCTTCGAATACGTGCGAGCGATCGCCTCGCGCAGCCGGGATGTCCCTTCGATCGCGCCGTACGTCAGCTTCATCGGCCGCAGGTCGTCGAGTACGGACTCCTGACGACCGGTCAGCGTGAGCAGCTGGTCGACGGTCAGCGATTCGACACACGTTTCCGCAAGGTTGTAGGCGCAGTGGTGCTCGTAGAGATCCATCCAGCGCTCGACACCGAATTCCTTGATTTTCATGTCAGTCCGTTCCTTTGATATGGATTGCGCGGTCTGCCATCGGCCGCGTGTATAGAAAACGAGTAGGTCAGCACTTCATCCGGCGCGACATCTCCGTTGCAGGCGGCTTCCGCCTGTTGCCCGATCGCGAATTCCACTGCGACCCGACATTCCTGTGGGACAACCTGCCCAAAGTATCCGCTTCCTAAACTCAAATGTCCATAGTAGACTGAAAAATCCATTTTTCAATCATGGAACCCGGATCCAGCCGGGGATCGACGAACGAGCACCCGGTCGGTGCCCGCTCTCCCACGGCACCGAACCACACGAGAGGAAACCACGCATGACCTATCGACGCATCGAGATTCCCCTGCCGTCGCCGGCGCCAGGGGTTGCGCTCAGCCTGACGGCGCACCGGTTCGGCAATATCGATCACGGCCGCAGCATCTATTTCCATGCCGGCCTGCATGCGGACGAGCATCCCGGCCTGCTTGTCCTGCAACACATGCTCGAGGCACTGCACGCGCTGGACCGGGACGGGCGCATCGGCGGTTGCGTCACGGTCGTCCCGTTTGCCAATCCGATCGGTCTGTCGCAGCGGCTCTTTGGCCCTGTCGTCGGGCGCTTCGATTTCGAGAACGGTGAGAACTTCAACAGGAACTTCCCGGCACTCGGGCGAGCCGTCGCACAGCGTTTGCGCGAAGACGATGCATCGAGCCTCACGCGTTCCGAGTGGAAGCGTTTCTTTCGCGGCCTGCTGGACGGCGGCAACGCAATGAGCCCGGCGGCCGCGATGAAGCTTGAATTGGCCAGGCTGGCGATCGAGCATGACATCGTCATCGACCTTCACTGCGACACCGATGCCATCGCCCACGTCTACGCATCGACGCTCCAGCGTGAACGCGCAATGAAGGTGGCGTGGTGGGTCGATGCCCCGGTCGTTCTGCTGGAACCCGCCGGCGCCGGAGGGGGCGCGTTCGATCAGAGCCATTCGGGCGCATGGGGCGAACTGCAGCGGGCAGGCCTGTTCGATGGCGAGGCGAGCGGTTTTTCCGCGACGATCGAATTGCGCGGCCAGTCGGACGTCAACGACGCGCTCGCGTCGACCGATGCCACAAGATTGCTGCGCTTCGCCGAATCCGAAGGTGTCCTGTCTTTTCCCGACCCGTTCGACGACTGTGCAGGACTCGCGTCACCCGAAGCGTTTCCGCTGGAAGGCGCGGCCCACGTTCGTTGCCCTTGCGCCGGCGTGATCGTGTATCGGCGCACCCCTGGGGACCGGATTGCGGCGGGCGAGACGTTTGCCGAGATCGTTCGACTCGACGGTCCGGAGATCAATTCGCGCGTTCCGGTTGTCAGCCCGATTGACGGCGTGATGGTTGTGCGTCAACTCCAGAAACTCGTGCGTCCGGGACAACGCGCGGCACTGATTGCCGGCGACGTCCCGCTCGTCGGTCGCGATCCCGGCAATTTGCTGCTGGATTTCTGACCGCTCGTCGACACGCATCCCATTCGTCTCAGGCCAGGACCAAACATGGAAATCATGGATCTCCCGCTTCCCGATCTCTCGCCCGGGACGCGGATGACACTGCGCGAGTACACGTTCGGCCCGAAGGATGCGGAACATTCCGTCTATTTCCAGGCGGCCTTGCATGCCGGTGAAGTGCCGGGGCTTCGCGTGATCCAGCATCTTCTGGCGAGGTTGGAATCGCTCGAATTCGATCGGGCATTGGCCGGGCGCGTCACCGTCATGACATGGGCCAATCCGGTCGGCATGCAACAGTTCGTCGGCGGAACGCTGACCGGTCGGTTCGACTGGGCGGGCAGCGGCAATTTCGATCGCCGCTTCCCCGATATCGGTTCGGAAGTCGTGCGGCAATTCACAGGCGGAAGCTACCCGACGAATCGCGACGACGCGAAATACCGGTTGATGGAAATGGCCAGGCCTGCCGAACAGGGAAGCGATCCGGTCTCGTATCTGAAAGCGATCTTGCTGTGGCGCGCATTTGCGCACGACATGGTTCTGGATCTGCACTGCGACAAAACTGCCGTGATGCACGTGTACGGCAACTGGGCGCACGAACAACGTGCGGTCTCGCTATCTCGGTGCCTGAATGCTCCCGTGTTGCTTCTCGAGGACAGCGCCGGTGGCAGCACGTTCGACCAGTCGTTTCACGACGCATGGTCTGCTCTCCGGCGATGCGGCCTGCAATGCGGATCGCGACAGGGTTTCGCCGCGGTCGTCGAACTACGGGGCCAGCGGGACGTGTCCGACACACTCGCCGCTTGCGACGCAGGCGCGCTAATCGACTTCCTGAGAATCGAGGGCTTCGTCGTCGACGGCCGACCACCGGCGCACCGCGAGCCTCCTGTCATATCTGCGCTCGAGGCGGTCGATCACCTGAAGGCAACGCGAACAGGGATCGTGACGTGGAGCGCGCCCGTCGGCAGTTTCGTCGCCAGAGGAGCGGAGATCGGCGCGATAACAGCTTTGACGGACGGCCAGGCCGAGTCACGCACGGTGGTGCGAGCAAGCATCGAAGGCATTCTCGTCGCCCGCATGCATGTCCACTTTGTACTTGCCGGCCAGCGGATTGCAATGATCGCGGGACAGGACCAAGTTCCGGGGCGCGTCAGCGGGGCACTTTTGCCGGATTAAGCCCTCTCGGCGCGGCGAGCATCAACGCATCCCGTCTCGCTTACCGATATTGCACTGTGCATCCTGCCAGGTTTAGGCGTTGCGCCATGCGCCAGTTGCGCAGGCCGGCACATTCACCTGTGCCCGTCACGCACTACCGCCCGGCTCCGATCCCCGCGCTTCATCCAGCATCCAGGTCGCGAAGGCCCGCAACGGCCCGTCGGCCAGCTCGATCGGTTCGGGCAGCACGAGGCAGAAGTTTTTCGTCACCGCCTCGCTCTCCGGCCAAGGCGCAACCAGCCGCCCCTGCTCGAGTTCCGCGTCGATGTACAGGCGCGGCACCAGCGCGACACCCAGGCCGGCCAGCGCCGCTTCGATCAGCATCGAATGAAGGTCATAGCGCGCGCCCACCGCCGAATTGGTCAGCACGATGCCGGCCGCCTGCGCATAGGTTTGCCATGCGTCGGGATTCTGTCGCCGATGAAGACGCGGCAGCGCATCCAGCGACGGGTTCGTCCCGGCGCCGGCGAGCAGCGCCGGACTGCAGACGGGCACCAGCACCTCCTCCAGCAGCGGATGCAGATGCATCCCCGCCCATGCCGGATGCTCGAAATGAATCGCTGCGTCGAAACCGCTCCCGGCCAGCAGGAACGGCTCCATCCGCTCGGCGATATGCACGGTGATGTTCGGATGCCGCGCCTGGAAATGTTTCAGCCGCGGGATCAGCCAGCGCGTCGCGAAGGTTGGGATAGCGGCGATATCGAGGCTCGCGCCTTCGATCGGCTGCCCCATCAGGTACAGGCTGTCCCGTTCGAGCCGATCCAGAATCTCGCGAACCTGCACCGCGTATCGCGCACCGTTCGGCGCCAGCCGTACCCGGTTGCCGATCCGCTCGAACAGCGTGACGCCCAGGAACGCCTCCAGCCGGCCGATCTGGCGACTGACGGCACCCTCGGTCCGCGCCAGCTCCTCGGCGGCTCGGGCAAAGCTGCCGTGTCGGGCTGCGGCTTCAAACGCCTGGAGCGCGGAATTGCTTGGGATCTTGCGGGACATGGGCGTCTCGTTGGTCGGAGTGTGTTCACCTTCAGCTTGATCAAATATCACTGAAGGCTGACTTTATTTCGTTTTAAGGCGCGGAATGGCGAGCTTAGCATTACGTTACCGCACTGAACATCACACGCTCCCCGATGGATGTGCATCCTGCCCAAAGGACGATCCCATGATCTACACCGTGGAATGCAGCTTCGCCGACCTCGACAGCGAAGCCGAATGGAACGACTTCTACAGCCTTGAAAAGCTGCCCGCGCTGATCTCGGTCACGGGGTTTCACACGTCGCAGCGGTTCAAGGCGATCACCGGTGGTTGCCCGGTTTATCTGGCGATCCACACGATCGACGGCCTCGATGTCCTGACCGGCGATGAATATCGCCGCAAAGGCGGCGGCAATTTCGCGAAGTGGCAACGACACATCACCGACTGGCACCGGAATCTCTACGGCGATATCGGCTTCGCGCCGGCGGTAACGGACGGTGAACTTCTCGCCCTGAGCGCCGGCGGCCCCGACTCGCTAATTCGATTGGGCCTCCAACCGCTGGCCATGCAGGCCGTTGCGCTGGAGCAGTGTCCCGCGCGCCGTTGGCTCGCCGTCGTGCCACGGAACAGCGCGCAGCTTGTCGAGGCGCTCCCGGAAGGCATTCACCTTTACGCGCCGATGACGGCGCAGTTGACGAGCACACGCGCCCTTTCGATTGCACAGGAGTAGACCGCGATGCCGAACGTCACTTTCTCGATCGATGCGACGCGAATGCCCGCTGACGAAAGCCTTGCCGAGCTGTCGCGCGATTGCGTCGAACTCTGCACGCAGGTGCTCGAGGCTGAACTCAAGAACGTCCACGTCATTTTCCTGGCGGTCCGGCACGGGCACGGACATCCCGTCTTCGCCGACATCCGGTATCGCGTCGGGACGCCTCGCACGCCGGAGGTCATGAACCGGTTCATGGACGCGCTGGATCAGGCGATCGTTCGCCACACCGGCCTCACCGCGCGCATTCGGTGCTTTGGTTATACCGCGTCGACCATTCACGCTCGCAACTAGCCGATTCGGAGCAACACGATGTCCACCCTAACCTTTCCCGTTCAGCCAGTCGGGGATTTCACGATTACCGCCATCAGCGATGGATATCTCACTGCCAGCCTCGACTTCCTGTCGAATATCGATTCGGATGACGCATCAAAAATGCAGCGTGATGCGGGACAGAAAGAGCCGACGGCCGTCCATATCAATTGCTATGTCGTACGCGGAGCGGGCCGCACCGTTCTCGTCGACGGTGGGGCTGGCGGGTTCAGGCAATGGGGTGGCCAGCTCAAAACGAACCTGGTGCTTGCCGGTATCGAACCCGCAGCGATCGACACCATCTTGCTTACCCACGCGCATCCCGATCACGTCGGTGGGCTGGTGAACGGCGCAGGACAGGCCGTGTTTGCACATGCGGAACTGGTCGTGCATCAGCGAGAGGTCAAGTTCTGGCAGGACGACGGAAATCTCAGTCGCGCCAGTGAGCGGGCTCGCGGCAACTTTGCGAAGGCGCGCCAGGTGTTCGATGCCTATGACGACCGACTTCGCCTGTTCGACGACGGACACGTGCTCCCCGGCATCCGCGCGCTGCCGCTGCCGGGACACACCGATGGACACGCCGGATATGTCCTCGAATCCCGCGATCAAGGCCTGCTGGTGTGGGGGGACGTGGTGCATTTCCCGCATATCCAGATTCAGCGACCGGACGTCTCGATTGCGTTCGATCACGATGCGTCGCTGGCGGCTGCTACGCGGTCACGCCTTCTCGATCAGGTCAGCGCGGACGGCCTGCTGATCGCCGGCATGCATCTGGGGGAACTCGGGTTCGCACGTATCAAGCGGACGAGCAGCGGGTATGAGTTGCTTTACGAGAACGAAGGCTGAAGCCACACGTGTACAGAGGGTGCGATGCCGCCATGAGTCACCCATCTGATCCAAGTGGCGTTTTTTGAGGGTTATACGACCTTTGCGCCATCCGCTTCGCGTTCCATACTGCACGTGGAAGATCGAGCAGGGAAAAGCTCAAACGCCATCGCGTCTTGCGCTTTCGGCCCGATCAATCACGACGTAGAAAGGAGCAGAAGATGAGGCTTAAAGACAAGTCGGCGTTGATCACCGGTGGTACCAGTGGCATCGGTCTTGCCACCGCGAAGCGTTTCATTGCGGAAGGCGCCCGCGTCGCGGTGACGGGCCGCGACGAGGCGGTGTTCGAGCGCGTGAGGGCCGAACTCGGCGAGCATGCGCTCGTTCTCAAGGGCGATGTCCGTTCGCTCAACGACATGCGGGCGATTGCCGCCGCAGTCGGCGAGAAGTTCGGCGGCCTGGATATCGTGTTCGCGAACGCCGGCTGGGCGTTCCCGTCCGCAGCCAACGATATCGACGATGCGCTCTACGACGAGATCATGGACATCAACGTCAAGGGCGTGGTGTTCACGCTTCAAGCGGTGCTGCCGCACTTGCGAGAGGGTTCGTCCTTCATTCTCAACACCTCGTTCGTCGCGCAGACCGGCAAGCATGGCATCTCGTTGACGGCAGCCGCGAAGGCCGCCGTGCGATCGCTTGCCCGCAGTTGGTCCTACGAGTTTCTCGACCGGAAAATCCGCTTCAACGCAATCGCGCCCGGTGCGATCGACACGCCGCTGCTGACCAAGTGGGGCATGCCGGACGAATGGGTTCGCGACCGCAAGGCCGAGTTCGCCGACGCCATTCCGGTGGGCCGCATGGGCAACGTCGAGGACATCGCCAACGCCGCGCTCTATCTCGCCAGCGACGAATCCTCGTACGTCGTCGGCACCGAACTGGTCGTCGACGGCGGCGCCTCGCAGCTTTGAGCGCGCGGCGCCCGATTCCGGCGCCCTGCGTGTCATCGCGGCTCATCCACCTATCTGACCTCACGTCCGCCATGCTTTGGGTCGCGGCGGCTATTTCATGCGGCCCAGCCTGGTAACGCTCGCAGCAGGGCCGACCTGCAAGGAGAAATGATCTTGACCGACAATAGCGAAAACAATGCTTCCGGATCGCCGCTCACTCGAGCCGGCCGTTCACGCCGCGATGTGCTCAAGTTCGGCAGCATCGCGACGCTCGGCGCCGTCCTCGGCGGCGGCGCCCTGATTGGTCACGCGCCCCCTGCGCTGGCCCAGACCGTCAATGACGGCGCACTTGCCCCGAACGATCCGCTCGATATCCTGATCGTCAATTACGACGGCGGCACGTTGCTCGACTTCGCCGGCCCCAGCGAGGTCTTCCACCGGCTACCGAATACGAACGTTCGCTACGCGACCCTCGATGGCGGCAACGTGACGCTCGAATTCGGCGTCGTGTACGGCAAGACCGAGCGGCTGGCCGATATCGACAAGACGGACGTGCTGCTGGTCCCCGGCGGGTCCGATCTGTCGGTGCCGATGCGCCCCGCGTATCAAGCGCAGATCCGGCGCCTGGCGGAAAGCGCCAAGCACGTGACGTCCGTCTGCAACGGCTCGCTCGTGCTGGCCGCAACGGGCATTCTCAACGGCAAGCGAAGCGCCTGCCATTGGGCCTTCGTCAACAAGCTGGCCGAATACGGCGCCATTCCCGTGCCCGATCGCTTCGTCGAAGACGACAACGGCCGATTCATGAGCGGCGGCGGCGTGACGGCGGGCATCGACTTCGCCCTTCGCGTGGCGGCGAAGCTGCGCGGTCGACAGGCCGCCGAACTCACTCAGCTCGTGATCGAATATGATCCCGCGCCGCCGTTCCACTCCGGCCATCCGAGAGACGCGCGGCCGGAAATCATCGCGATGGTCGACAAGAAACTGCCCGGTGCATCCAGGGGGCTCGCCCGCGTCCCAGGCGTTCGTTGAATCGCTTGCAGGCAAGGTGGGCCAATCCATCGAAAGACTGCGATGAACACCGCGACCGACATTGCCTGTTTCATCCTTCAACTTTCGTAGTCCTTTTCATTCAATCCATGCACGGAAATCACTCGATGCAAAAAACTCGTATTTTCACTGCTGCTCTTGCAGCCTGCGTCACCTTTTTCGCGTTTGCCGCGCCAGCGACTGCCGGTGGTTCGCCACGTCCGCCCGAAGCGGCCATCAAGGCCGAGAATGCGCGATGGGCGGATGCTTTTGCGCGAGGGGATTACGAGGCGATCGGCCGCCTCTACACCCGCGACGGCACGCTCTTGCCGCCCGGAGGCGACAAGATCACGGGACGCAGCGCGATCGTCGGGTACTTCATCAAGGGGTATGCCGGATCGAAGCCTGCCACCGTATCGTTCAGCAATGACGAGTTCTACGGTAACGACCGGGTCGTGACAGAGGTGTCGGATGTGGAGGTCCACGACCACGACGGACAACTCAAATTCCGCGGCAAGCAGACGCTCGTCTTTCTGAAAGAGGGCGGCGCATGGAAGTTGCATCGCGACATGTGGAACGATGACGGCCCGCTGACGGCGGATGGCCATTGAGCGTCTGGCGAAATGCATGGCGATCTACCCAAAGCGCCGCTAGTCCGTTAGAGGAACTTCGGCCAGGCAGCGCGTAGATCGGCCGGCTGACGCTGGTCGATCAGCGCGCGCCGTTCGATCGGCTCTCGCGTCGAATCGCTTGCGGCGGGTGCCCATGCAGTTTGATAAAGGCCCGCCGCATCCGCTCCGGGTCGGTGAACCCGACCGCCAGCGCAATCTGTTCGATCGGTTCGCTGCCCCCCTGCAGGCGCAGCCGCGCCGCTTCGACACGCAAGCGCTCGACCGCCTTCGCCGGTGTTTCTCCGGTTTCCCGGCGGAATGCGCGTCCGAACTGCCGCAGACTCAAACTTGCGGCCTCGGCGAGCCGCTCGACAGGCAACGCTTCCGCCAGGTGTTCCCGCGCAAAATTCAGCGCGATGCGGATGCGATCCGATTCCGGCTCCATTTGCGACATCGCCGAAAATTGGGACTGACCGCCCGGCCGACGATACGGAACCACCAAAAGCCGGGAGACAGCGCGCGCAACCTCCGCGCCCAAATCCTTTTCAATCAGGCCGAGCGCCAGGTCGATGCCGGACGCAATGCCCGCCGACGTCCAGATGCGCCCCGCCTCGATATAAATGCTATCGCCCTCGACCTTGGCGCGCGGAAAGCGCGACTGCAATTGAGCCGCGTATCGCCAGTGCGTCGTCACGCTCACGCCGTCCAGCAAGCCGGTTTCCGCAAGCAGAAACGCCCCCGTACACACGCTTGCCACCCGCGCAGCCTTGGCGCCCAGTTTTCTGGCGGCGGCGATGTTCTCCGGCGTCTGCATCGGCTCGATGTCACCGCCCACGAAAATGACGGTGTCGAACATGCGCCTTCCGATCGGCTTCGTGTCGGCCGACAGGCCCGTATTGCCGGGAACCGGGCCGCCGGACCGCGAGATGACGTGGAGATCATAGGGCGCGTGGCCCGCCGCCGTGGCGACCTGATTGAAGGCCGACAGTGGCCCGCCCAGATCGAGCGCATCGTAGCCACGGCAAACGAAGAATCCGATTCGATGCATGACGAAGTCGTTAACTGAAAATCCCGTAAAGTCGCATTTTACGAGGAACCCTCAAATAGCGCCATTCAGCCGGAAATGAGGGAATTACGTCGTTTACGTCGTGATCGATTGTCAGTATGGCTAACCGCCGACATCTGCCGGGCCAGGATGACAGCCAGCCCCACCCTACTCCGCATTCACCTTCCGCCACTGCATCGGCGACATCTCGTACCGTCCTCGAAACGCGCGACTGAACGCCGCTTCCGACGTATACCCAACCCGACCGGCGATGTCCGAAATCGGCGCACGGCCGTACCGCAACAACTCCGCCGCCCGATCGAGGCGCCAGGTCGTGAGATAGCTCAACGGCGCCTGCCCCACGACACGCTGGAACCGGTCCGCAAACGCCGACCGCGACAGATTCGACAACTCGGCAAGATCATTCACGCTCCACGCCCGCCCGGGATCGGCATGAATGGCCGACATCGCCGGGTTGATCCGGCCGTCGATCGCACCGGACAGCCACCCGTGCCCTGCCGCCCCCTCCGTCGCCCAGGTGCGCAGCAACTGGACGAAGATGACGTCCAGCAATCGGGAGATCATCGCGGCGGCACCCGCGCGCGGACTCAACGCCTCGTCGAGGATGAAATGGCAGCTCAGCTCCAGCCACTCGAACGGCCGTTCGCGCAACCCTTTCAGCACCAGCACCGGCGGCAGCACCGACAGCAACCGTTGCGACAGCACGCCGTCGAATCCGAAGTCGCCGCACAGCCAGGTGGTGTCGCCGCTCCCGATCGTCAGGCGCTCGCGATCGTAGTACTGTGGCGCGAGATCCGTGACGAGACTCGCGGAACGGCCCGGCCGGTCGGAAATGACATGACCGTGGCCATGCATCAGCATGACCAGGTCTCCCTGCGACGCGTGATACCGATCGTCGAGCCCCTCCACTTCGATCGCCACGCTGCCGCTGCGGATGATGTGCAGCCGATACTTGCCGGCGGGAAAGCGCAATCCGAAAGGCGCCGATGCCGCGCACGTGAAGACCGTGTTGCCGCGGATGCGGATCAGCTCCAGCACGTCGGAAAAGGCATCCCGCTTGAAGGCGAACGGATCTGCGTCATCGTCCAGCACCGTCGGCGTTTGAGCAAAGAATTCCGGCTTTTTGGCCATGTCGCGTACTCGGATGGTCTTTATGATGGACACATCATTCACGCTGAACGACGCCGGTGTCAAAGACTATTCTCAAGGTGCGTGGCATTCGGCAATCGCGTAGTACCCCTTGTTTCGTTGCTGGCGAGCACGGGGCAGACGGCTCCGGAAATACCGAGGTCTCACGAGCGTGATGTTCGTCATCCAGCGATCACAGGAGCACGGATATGAATCCGGAAACGCGTACCGACACGGTTGTACTGATTCACGGCCTGTGGATGACGCCGTTGTCGTGGGAACATTGGGTCACGCGCTACGAGCAGCGCGGCATGCGCGTCATCACGCCGGGATATCCGGGTGTCCAGCCGGGCACGGCCGGCGTCGAGGCGCTCCGCCGCGACCCGTCGCCGCTGGTGAATCTCGGCGTGCGCGAGATCTTCGATCACCTGGCCCGAACCATCGCCGCACTCGACACCAAGCCGATCATCATGGGGCATTCATTCGGCGGCGCGTTCGCCCAGCTTCTTCTCGACGCGGGCTACGGCTCGGCCGGCGTCTCGATCGACGGCGCCGGGGTGAAAGGTGTATGGGCGTTGCCGTTCAGCCAGATCAAGGCGGCGTTCCCGGTCCTGCGCAACCCGGCCAACGTGCATCGCGCGGTGCCCATCACCGAGCAAGAGTTTCACTATGCGTTCACGAACAACCTGAGCCTCGAGGAATCGAAGAAGGTCTATGACCGCTACGCGGTGCCCGTGTCGGGGCGGATCCTGTTTCAAGGCGCGTTCGCGAACGTCAACCCGAATGCCCCGACGCGCTACAACTTCGCGAACGACGAGCGCGCACCGCTGCTCTTTATCGCCGGCGGCAACGACAACATCCTGCCGCCTGCTGTTCAGCGCGAGAATTTCGAAAGGAATGCGAAGGGCTCGCGTGCGATCTCGGCGTACAAGCTGTTCGACGGCCGCAGCCACTACACCTGTGGCGAGAAAGGCTGGGAGGAGGTTGCCGACTTCGCGCTCGACTGGGCGCTGGCGCCTGCGGCGGGGGATCTCGGCACGCGCTGAGTTGTTGGTCAATGGCCCAATTCCCGAACGGTATCGGGCAACGTCAACAGGCCATTGAACGACTTGTCGGTCTGACGCATTCTCCGGTTCGCCAGTCGACGCAGGCACCCCGGCGCGCTCCGTTTTCAACGTGCGAGTGGCAAGTCGGCAGACATGGTGTTGGATTGCCCCGTGCTGGCACCCTCGACAACGGGTGCAGGTCAGGCAATCCGTTCCGGCACGGCACGCGTCACGCGCGCCGGCTTACGCGGCCTTGGCCAGCTCCGCGTCGATGGCAGCGACCAGCTTCGGGTCGTCCGCGGTCGTATCGGGCGAGAAACGCGCGACCACTTCGCCCGTGCGGCTCACGAGAAACTTCTCGAAGTTCCACAGCACCTCGGGCGCCGGGTTCGGTTGAATGCCGTAGCCTTCGAGGCGCGCACGGAACGGGCCGTCACCGGTCGCCTGCGGCTGCGCCTGGGTGAGCGAGCGATAGAGCGGATGCTTGTCGTCGCCGATCACGGAGATTTTCGAGAACAACGGAAACTTCACGCCGAAGGTGCCGGTGCAGAACGACTGGATCTCCGCATCGGTGCCCGGCTCCTGGCCCTTGAAGTTGTTGGCGGGGAACGCCAACACTTCGAGACCTTCCGCGCGCTTGCCTTCGTAGAGCGCCTCAAGGCCTTCGTATTGCGGCGTCAGCCCGCATTTGGACGCCACGTTCACCACCAGCAGCACTTTGCCTTCGTAGGAACGCAGGGTTGTTTGCGCGCCGTCGATGGCGTTGACAGGAATATCGTAAATCGTGCTCATGTCTGCATCCTTCAATTGATCAAATCGGTTGGCGAGCCGCAGGAATCGCGGCGTATCGCGTTCAATGGAAAACCTTGGACGTCGGTCAGCAAAGGCGCGTTGTCGACGCTCGTGATCTGCGCGTGGCAGAGCCCTATCCTACTGCGATCGGTCAACTTCCTGCTTGCCGGCGCGGGCCGCGGGGTCCAACAGGCGACCTGGAAAGGACCAGGCTTCGATACAACGGCAGAATGGCTGCATAAGCGTCGCCCCGTTGCCGGGGTACGCCATCAGCGGATGCGGCGCTTGGCGATATCCGAACCGTGGTCAGACTTCCGAACGCTCCACTACCACCTCACTGATTTGAAGCACGGGCTGTATATCCGTGTAATTGGCGATGTCGGCCATGATCTCCCGCGCGTGCGGGTCGCGGGCCGCCTCGAAAGCTTCGACCGACGTGCAGACGAAGTCGCACTTGGCCACGTAGACAGGATCCGTGCCCGGAGCGCCGCCGGCGATGCCCTTGTCGACCGTGTAGTACAGACATGCCGCACCGAGCCGCTGCTTCACCATCGGCATGTGCTTGTCGCGGTAGTAAGCATGATCGAATCGCGCGCCTGGGGCGTACGGGTACATGACACTGACTTTGATCATCGGGTTCTCCTGTTGCTGCATGGGAATCGAGGCGCCAACGCTCGCGAGACGACATCGAGGCTGCCGAGATCGGGCGTGGCGAACGCTTCTTGCTGAATAGGCATACTGACTCTCCCGATTGCGCGCCGATGAGCCCGTCTTGCCGTTTTGGCGGCACTGAGTGTACAACGGGGCGAATGGCCGACCTTTGCGCAGTTTCGTTCGGGACGCAGGAAAGCCAGGGCCAACAAAACATCTTCCCGCTCGGATACGTTGCGTGGCGCGATGCCGCCGGGACCATTCACCAGTCGGTAGCTTACGATTTTCAAGCGATGTTCAATTGCCACCGAAGCGGGGGCTTTCAAATGGTTGGGAACACGCGATCCGACAAGATGGCCCGTCCGTCGAAATCCGTGAAACAGCGCGCGCTCCGCATCCGGCTACGACATGTCGCGGATGCTGGCGACATGGCTTGCAATCAACCGACAACTTCCTGTCGATGCAGACAAGACACGCGCAAGTCAATTTCGCACGCGCACCGCGATTCGTAGCGGCATGCTCGTCGTCGTGGTAGTTTCTTGCTTCCCGCCTCGCAAGAGGAAAATAAGAAACCACGAGGGCAATCCACATGCTGATTGCGCGAGACGGCCGATCCATTTCAACCGGCTGCATGCGACTGTCATACCTCGCGGTAGCGGTAGCCGGCATGCACGCTGCTGCCGCTTTTTCCGCTGATTTCTCTCCACCCGCAATCGTCTTGTCCGACGACACGGTCTACACGGTGAATCGCGACAGTTCGTCGATTCGTGATCAATCCAGGTCGATCCGGATAGAGACGGAACAGGGCGTCAGGTCGTACGGTCAAGTTTCGTATCGATATAGCCCCGAGTTGCAGAAGTTCGACGTGGTCGAGGCTTACACCACCACGCGCGACGGCGTACGGATCGACGTACCGCCCAATGCAATTTTCACTCGTCAAAGCGCGTCGAGCATCCACGCCTCCACCTTCGACGACAATCTCGTCAAGACGATCGTCTTTCCTGGCGTAGAACCTGGCGCGACCGTGACCATGCACACGCGCGAGACGCAGGTCACGCCGCTTTTCCCCGGCAATTTCTCGGCCGACGACACGTTTCCGAACAACAAGCCGATCCAAAGCGCCAGCATTACGATCAATGCGCCGTCCTCGATGAAGCTGTATACGGATGTCGTCGACATGCAGGGCGGACGGGTTGCAACCGATGCCGACGGCCGGCAAACATGGCGCTGGACGATAAAGGATGCAGCTGCGCAGCCACTCGAAGCCAATGCGCCGAGCATCGACGATCGCAGCCCGCGGATCGTGGTCACGACGTTCCCGGGTTACGCGGCGCTCGGGCAGGCATACGCCGCCCGTGCGCAGCCGCAGGCGACCATTACGCCCGACGTGCAAACGCTGGCCGACGAAGTCACGAAGGGAATCGCCGGCCGGCGCGATCAGGCAGATGCGCTCTATCAATGGGTCAGCCGAAACATCCGCTATGTCGCCGTGTTCCTCGGTTTCGGCGGTGTCGTTCCGCATAGCGCACAAGACGTCTTGCATGCACGCTATGGCGACTGCAAGGACCATACGACGCTGCTGCAGGCGCTGCTGGCAGCCAAAGGGATAGCGAGCGACACGGTGCTCGTGAACGCGGACAGCCGCTATTGGCTGCCTTCGGCCGCCAGTCCGTTGGCCGTGTTCAATCACGCGATCACCTACGTTCCCGAGTTCGATATCTACCTTGACTCGACAGCGGGCACGGCGCGATTCGGCACGCTTCCTTTCAACGAGCAGGGAAAGCAGGCGTTGTTGACCGGCGTCGGCAATGGGCAGTCTCGCTTGGTCGTCCTTCCCGTTGCACGCCCCGATGCCGACACGGTGACGGTCACTACGCACGTCGCACTCGACAAACTCGGCACCGTTCGTGGCGATAGCGAAGTCAAGAACGGCGGCGAATATGACTGGGTCGCGCGTTCCATATTCTCCCGGCTGCCGGCTGGTTCGGAACCGGTGTTTGCGCAGGCGTTTCTGACTGCGAGCGGGTTGGACGGCACCGGCCGCTACATCCATGGCGACATCAATGATCTCTGGATGGCGTTTTCGTTTTCCAGTGTGTTCGAACTACCGGACTACACCGCGCTCCCTGGCCCCGGCGCCATGCGCGTCCCAAGGGGATTGGGCGGCCTCAACACGATATCCAGTGCCATTGACGGGGTAGGTTCGGCCAGGCGCAAAACTCCGTTCCTGTTCAAGGCAGGACACTTCAGCGAAATCACGAAACTGGAATTGCCGGCCTCGATGAAAGTGTTGAGCCTGCCCAAGCCCGTCACCGTCACTTCGCCGTTCGGGACTTATGCGTCGTCCTATGCGATGGAAGGCAGAACCATCAGCGTGACCCGAACGCTTGATTTGACATCGAAAGTGCCGTATCTGCAGCCGGACGAATATCCCGAGTTCGGAAGAATGGCGACATCGATCAAGCGTGACCTTGCAGCGCAGATCGTCTATCAATGAGCGGTTTTGCGGCGCGACAAACCCAGCGGCCAACGTGCCATGAAGAGGCACTGAGATTGAGATGTCGAATGGCACTGGACTAGACCACGCATAAACCATCTGGTCGTCTGACGTCAGTAGCAACCGAAAATCAGCCCGCGATCTGGCGCTGCATGAGATAGAACCTCATGTCGTCGCGCCTCTGCATTGAAACCGGTTTCGGATCGCGATTAAAGCCGAGTATTTCATAAAATGGGTATGCCGATTCCCGCGCCGTACACCAGAGCAATAATCCACGCTGATCGCGGACATAACGAATGGATAGATTGACCAGAAGGCGTCCGAATCCCAGACCACGCACCGATGGATGGACGGCCATGCCGCGAAGGCGCCAGGCTTCAGCGTTCAAAACACCGGATTGTCCTTCTTGACACACCGACGCCACCGCCACAATGCCGTCGTTATCACGCACGGCAAAGTGCCTTGTCGTCGGGGCGAGGTCTCCGGGTAGCGCACTCCCTTCTTCATCTCCGGCCATCAAGATCGCGGCCCGGAGGGGATAGGTTTCTTCCGCGCGAACGGCGCAGATGGTAAAGCGCACATCTTGTGAAGTCATCTAATTGTCGGCTCGCTTCATGACGCGGATAGTCTTCCGGTTCGCTTTCAGCATACCCACTCGCAAAATTATCAGTTGCCGGGCGTTACCAGTAAGGGTAATTTCCTATCCGTTATCTCTTTTTCAATCATACGCTAACTGCGATCACAGATGACGTCGAAAGTCTCGACAGATGCAGAGCTTGCCTACGACGAGATCCGATCGAGGATCTTTGACGGCCGCCTTGCGCCTGGGCAGAAAGTATCCCATCGAGGACTATCGGACGAACTCGGTTTCGGCCAAATGCCTGTGCGCAGCGCATTGCATTTGCTCGAGTCCGAAGGGCTGGTTGTCGTGATCGAAAAGAGTGGGACCTATGTCGCTTCGCCAACTACGAGTGATCTCCGCGAAATTTTTGAAATGCGGCTGGCCCTCGAGAGTACAGCGGCGTTTCTTGCAGCCAGGTCGGGCGTAACGGCAGACCTTCGCGACGCGGCAGAGAAAATGCAGGTGCTGATTGACCAGGACGTCGCGGACATCATGCTCGAGCAACGTGTTGGTTGGGTCTTTCATCAAGCGTTGTTTGCTGCAGCAAGGAACATCCGAATCTCATCGGCGTATGGTCTATTGCGAGCCCAAACCTTGGCGCTGAACGAACTCCCGCGTAGCGACGCCGAAACCGTTCGGCGCGGCACGATCGAGCACCTGAAAATCTTTCACGCAATCGAAGCAAACGACGGCGAGCTTGCGCGTCAGCATATGTGGAATCACATCGTTGACGGCACGCCCGCACGGATAAAACTACTCAAGGCGCGGCATGAACACGAAAAATAAAGGGCTTTCCCTCCCGCTGCAAATGCTTGGCGGGCTTGTCCTGGGCGTCGCTTGCGGCGTATTTGCTCCTGGTTTTGCCGGGAAGCTGGGCTTTCTCAGTGCAATGTTCGGCCACGCGATCAAGATGGTCGTCATGCCGTTGATCTTCCTGTCGGTCACGGTCGGTGTCTTTCGTGCGGGCCGACTGCGCGAACGGCTCGGAAAAGTCGCACTATCCAGCATCGTCTTCTTCGTTTTGATGACTGGCCTGGCTGCGTCACTCGGCCTGCTGCTCAACTTCGCATTTCGACCGGGTCTCGGTGCGAGCCTCACGCACTCCGGATCGATGCCCGCAGCCCTCGCATCCAGCATCGACTGGACGAAATTTCTCGTTGATTTGATCCCCGCGAACATCGTCGCTGCGCTCGCTGCAGGGAATTCTCTCCCGGTGCTCGTTTTCGGTGTCATTTTCGGTGCCGCATTGGCGGCTGCCCCGGAGCGTGCCGAGCCCGCGATTGCCGTTTTCGAGGCGCTGCTGTCCGGCCTGTTCAAGATGACCCAGTGGGTGATCGCATGGTCGCCGCTCGCGATCTTCGCCGCGATCGCGCAGTTGCTGTCGGCCAAGGGCTTTGCCGGCGTGCACTCGCTCGTCGAGCTTCTGGGCGTGGCCTATCTCGGCATGGCGATTCTGGCGGTGGTACTCACCCTCGTCATTCGCGTCGCCGGTCAGTCGCCTCTCGCCGTTCTCAGGAAAGTGAAGGAACCGCTGATCCTGGGTTTCACGACGCGGTCGTCCGAAATTACCTACCCGTTGCACCTGAAGAAGCTGGTTGAATTCGGCGTTCCCCACGGCGTGGCGTCCACGATCTTGCCGCTCGCCTATATTTTCAATCGCGACGGCGCGGTCCTCTACACGGCCCTCGCGGTCGGCTATCTGGCCGACGCCTATCATCTCGCCTGGTCCTGGCCGCTGGTGATCACGATCTTGATTTTGACGATCATCACCATCGACGGGGCTGCCAATGTGCCCTCCGGAGCGATCGTCGCCATCACCATCGTGCTGACGTCGATCGGGTTGCCGGCCGATGCGGTGCTGCTGCTGTTGGGCGTCGACGCCTTTTTCGACATGGGGAGAACCGCCCTCAACGTCTACGGGAGCACGGCGGCGGCAGCTGTGGCGGTGAGACTTTCCGGTTCGGAGGACCGTATCGCCGCCGAAACCGCGACGCGTCAGGCGAGCGTGTGAGTGATTCGGAAGCGACGGGCACAGGGCGCTTCACTGTTGCGCCCGCCCATTGCGAGGCGCCGGGGCACATCCACTCGAGCATCCAGGTACGACGACGAGAACAGGATTGGATGATCGTTCGTTTCCATTGATCTTCGGTTAGCAGAACGACGGATCTTTTGCAGGAGAAACAGTATGGTTGGTTCAGAGTCCGCAGATTATTTCATGCTGCGCCTAGGCACGCCGCATCCGACATGGGCGTTGACCGATGACAGCAACGTGATTGGCATCGGCAATTGTGACGGCGTGGTGAGTGCCCTGTTCGAGCTGGATCGCAACCAAATCGCGCGGATTAGAGCATTGGGCCAATCGGTGGAGAGAATCAGGTGTATTTGCGACCGCGCGGGCCGGGAGCTGCACTTTTATCTCCACGGCAGACAGGTGTCTCCCGGCGTCTGGGCCGGAGTCGCGTCGGCCGATCCCGACTATCTGCCGACCGCCGCGATGATCGCAACATGGACAGTACCGACGAAGCCCTGCGATGCCTTCAAGTTTCCGAGCGTGAGTGCACGTCCGGTCGCATCCGTTAGCCCAGCCTAAACTGCGATCACAGATTATTGCGCAGGATCGAGCCGGGTAAGCCCCGACTGTCGGGGCCGATCGTTTGACATGCTCGTCCGGCTGCTCGCGCACACCGTTCAGTGCCTTTGGTTCTGGCACACTCAACCTCGGATCGCCAGGACCACTTTGCTGGCCAGTTCACCGGCCAGCGCTTTTCATTCATGGGTATTCGGTCATCGAGCGACGCCCTTTCATCGCGAAGCTCAAGCACGAGACTACGCGGAAGCCTGCAAAACCATCCCGCCAATACTGCAGCAATCCCTGCGCCGCACGTGACAAGACGCAACGCGTGAAGCTCGCCAAGCCCCACGCCCGTCCGCTCCAAGACCGAAAACTCCGCTCTCTTCAACCGCCCTGCGGCGCTCACCGCATCGCCGCCCAAACCCCCTGCTCGCCCCGAGCGCCACCGGTTCGAACAAAATCCGAAACATTCAGCGAAACCGTGTCGGCCTTCGCCTTTGAGCGCGTCTTTCGCGCGACTGCCAGGATCGGCGTCAAATGCTCGTAAAAGCATTCGAGCTGTCGTGCGTCAGACGCCAGTCGCTCAAGGTCGCACGCCTTCTCGAGAATCAATCGAGCAATATGAAAACGCTGAAGGCCGTGGCCGACCCGAATCTGAAACACGACGCCATCGCTGCTATGCGGCACCCCCGCCCACACAAGCGAACTGCGATCCATAAAGCCTCCGAAATATCCCAATCGTCACACCAATATGCCAGCCATCTCCGACGTTGCATATTTGTATTTCAAAATTGTGGCGTTTCACACATTGGCATTTTCGTAAAACACGAATATTGCGCCGCAGCAAAAGTGCTCGTAGACTGGGTTCGCGCGTCCGATGTAGTTGCCCGCAGTCGTCCCATGACGGGAGAGCACGCGATGACGACTTCTTCACCAGCACTGAACCCAGCACCCCCTGCGCTCCACGTGTTCCAGCAAGATGGCGGCTGGCACTGGGGCATCACGGTTCCTCGCTCCGCGGGATCCGGCTTCAAACTGATCGCATTCAGTACCGACATCTTTTCCACGGAAGACACCGCACAACGCGACGGCGATCGGGCGTTGGCCTCCATTGTGGCCAGTGATGTGCATTGAATCTGGCGGATCGGGCCATTGCGCCTTCCTTGAATTTTCACAGCCAACTGCAATACTCCTATCACCCTTCGTTGCGGGACCCTTTACCGCGCACGATGACGGCCTTCGTCCCTTGTCTGACCTATCCGATCGTCGGTGACGATCCAGCCCAGCCGGTCGCTGCCTGCGGCCTCGGTTGCGGTACGTTGCAATCAGGCTCCCGGCGAACGTCATACGAGAAAAATGCGGCACTGAGGCTGCTGCACCCACGCAACGGCGCATCGTGCTCGAAAGCAATCGAGAAACGATCATTGCCGCGGTCAATCGACAGGCGTTGCCGAAAGGCGGCCCGCAGACCCCACCCAACCAGTCAGACTGCTCGACCGAGGCCTGCGTGCGGGCCGGCATGCCGATAGCAGACAGGAGGCGTTACGTGAACATCCGAATCTTGATGCCCTGCACCCTGATTCTTGTTGCCCTCCATGCTCACGCGGTAGATATCACCGGCGCAGGCAGCACGTTTGCAGCACCGATCTACGCAAAGTGGGCCGATGCGTACAAGAAGGCGGGCGGCGGCAAGGTCAACTATCAAGGCATCGGCTCGTCGGGCGGCCTGAAGCAGATCAACGCGAAGACGGTCGACTTTGCCGGTTCGGACGCTCCGCTGAAGGATGACGAGCTCGCGAAGGCCGGCCTGTTCCAGTTCCCGACGGTGGTCGGGGGCGTGGTGCCGGTCGTCAACGTACCGGGCGTGAAGGCCGGCGAACTGACATTGTCGGGCCCGGTGCTCGCCGACATCTACCTCGGCAAGATCAAGAAGTGGAACGACCCGGCAATCGCCGCGCTGAACCCGAAGGTCAAGCTGACGGACACGGACATCGCCGTGGTTCGCCGCGCTGACGGCTCGGGCACGAGCTTCATCTGGACGAACTACCTGTCGAAGGTCAACGACGAGTGGAAGTCGAAGGTCGGCGAAGGCACGACGGTCAACTGGCCGACGGGCACGGGCGGCAAGGGCAACGACGGCGTGGCAGCGTTCGTGCAGCGCCTGCCGGGCGCGGTCGGCTACGTCGAATGGGCGTACGCGAAGAAGAACAACATGGTCTACACGGCTCTGAAGAACTCGACGGGCACGGTGGTCGAGCCGAAGACGGAAACGTTCAAGGCCGCTGCTGCCGGCGCGAACTGGTCGAAGTCGTTCTACCAGATCCTGACGAACCAGCCGGGCAAGGAAGCATGGCCGGTCGTCGGCGCGACGTTCGTGCTGCTGCATGCAACGCAAGAGAAACCGGCACAAGGTGCGGAAACGCTGAAGTTCTTCGACTGGGCATTCCACAACGGCAGCCAGGCCGCCACGGAATTGGACTACATCTCGCTTCCCGAATCGGTGGTGTCCGAAATCCGCTCGCAATGGAAAACGAAAATCAAGGATGCGTCCGGTAAGCCGATTGCAAACTGAGGAGTCCGGATGAGATGCGCAATCGCCCGCATTCGCCTCGCAGCGCAGGAGGACGCAACCGCCGATCAACGCACACCGCGATGGTGAGCGCGGCCTGATTGAAGCATGAGACGGACGCACTGCCGATCACGTTGCAATCAACGGACGATTTGAGCCATGCGCGAAGAAGCGCTTCACCGATCCAACGCGTTCCTGAAAAGCTGACCTCCATGCCTTGCGAAGCCTGCACGACCCTGCACGCGACGGCCGATCCTGTCGCCCATCGGGAACTGGTGGAATTGCACGAGCCAACGAAATTGCGGCCGCTAGGACGGCCTGCAATCGTCGTGCGACAGTATCGCTGCCGTCTTTGTCATACGAACTGGCTGGTGGAGTCCGATCCGTTGCGAGCCGGCGTCACTGAATGGCTCTGCCTGAACGGGTCAGCGAACATTCTCGCGCCCTCTTCCACACCGCAGCCGAACGACATGGCACCCGGGCACCTGGGTGAAGCCGGTGTCGGGAATCCGACGTTGCCGCTGAACCCGGCTCACTGCGATGGAGGCAGCGCCATTTTTTTGCGCGCTACGGCAGGTAAGGCGTGATGTTCGTCAACGCACGAGCAACGTACTCCTCCTTCTCCCCCACCGGCGCCACGTAGTGCAGTGCGCTTCGTGCGGCTTCCTCGCCCTCCAGGCGCGCAATGATCCACGCGGCCAGATACTGCGAAGCAAAGCAGCCACCTGCCGTTGCGACATTGCCTTGTGCGAAGAAAGGCTGATTGAGGACTTCGACGCCCGCCTCGACGACCCACGGCTTGGTCGTGAGGTCCGTGCATGCCGGGATGTTGTCGAGGAGGCCGAGTTTTGCCAGAACGAGCGTGCCCGAACATTGGGCACCAATCAGTTGCCGGGTCGGATCGAGATTGAGCTGCGCCATCAGCGTCGCGTCGTTGACGACATCCCGGGTTTGAATACCGCTCCCGACGATGACGGCATCCGCCGCGCGTGCGTCCGCCAACGTCGACTGCGCCTGCACGGTCACACCGTTCATCGATGTGACGAAATGCTCCGGGCATGACAGCGTCACCCGCCAGTCGGGCTTCTTGATTCGGTTGAGTACGCCCAGCGCGATAAGGGAATCGAGTTCGTTGAAGCCCTGGAAGGTCAGAATCGCGATGTGCATGGGGTGCCCTGGCTGAGGTCTGTCGATGCATATTGCCAGATCGGCGCGATGAACGGATTGACGTTGGCGAAAACCGACGGTTGCGGTTTCGACCACGGGGGTCTGGTCGGAAGGTGCACGTCGCGCTCGCCCATCAGCGCGGCTTTCCGTGCCGGCAGTTCATGAAGCGTAGCTTCACCGGGGAATCGCTTTCCGTTTGGCCCGGTGGGTTCGGAAAGTCAGCGGACAGGCTGTCCGACAATCCGAGCCCACACCGCCCGAACGCGTCGCGCGCGGTCTTCGAAGAGATATGACGCCGCAAGCGTCAAGACACCTGAAATTGCACCCGTCACGATGTGCTCGACATAGGGGATGCGGTAGTGACTCGTGTGCGAGTAGGCGTCGCCCAACGTGGTCAGAACGCCAACGACCAGCGCATTGCCGTATCGATTCGCGTAGAGTTTTGCCACAGGCGTGAACGTCAGCAGTACAGCCAGGAGTCCGGTCAGCAGACCCGTATGAAATGCGATAGTCCAGTGGGCGAGGCTCATGATATTTCCCCAGCTCCCCGGCATGCACGTCATGCACGCACTGGTCGGTTGCCAGAAACGCTGGACAAACAGTCTGACGCGGTGATTCCACTCGGTTGACATGATGCATTCCCATCCATGCCGTCGCCGCGGCCGGAGCCGCAACATGTATCGTTGAAACAGTCTCGCGATTGACCTGGCTCCCAGCCCCCGCACGCAGTACGATTTGCCCCCAATGGCAAGCCGTGATCAAAGATCCCCGCGCACTTCCCCCGTTCCCAGCGCGCTCCGCTGCCGGTTGACTTCCGCCCAAAGCTCATCGCTGTCGTCATTGCGCAGCACGACCATCCAGTCCAGTTGATCGTCGGTCACGCCGAAGTATTCGAGGATTTCCCGTCGAGCCGCGTCGATGAATTGTGCGTATTCCGGGGTTGCCTGCGCCCGCGCGTGCAACGCGTCGTATTCGGCATCGTCGGCGCCGCCGCCGTGCTCGTCGATATAGCGCGAGATCCACTGGTCCCGTTCGTGGTCGTAATCCGCCTCGGCGCGCATCGCCTGCGAAGCCGTGTAGAAATCCAATTGGGCAAACGCGGCGATCGCCGCCGTTGTCGCCTCGTCGAATGGTGTCGTCATTTCATCTCTCAAGTCAGTCATCGCACATCATCGCACGGGCCGCACCCGGGCAGGTGCGTCGAATCCGGGCCGCGCGCACATGCCATAATTCGCCCGTTCCCGAACTACCGGATGCATCGTGTCATACGCGAAATGATTTTGATCAGATCAGTTGCCGCCTATCTGTTGATGGCTGGATGTCTTGCTGCAGCGCACGCCGAGACGTATCCACCCGAAGTATCGAGAAACATCGACAAGCTTCAGTCCCAATGTGCCCGCAAGTCCAACGATCCGAAGGCGCCAGCCTGCATCGAATACAAGGCGGCGTTGGTCCGCACCATTCCCCCTGCCGTCCAGGCACTGATGCATCAGGAAGAAGTCGCCAATGACCAATGCCGGAATGGCCCGGCACCAAAATTATTGCCCGACGGGCAATATGCGCCGGGAAGCGCCTGCGCACAACGCGAACAGCTGATGAAGACCCTTCACCAGCACAACTGGTGCTGGGGTCATACGGACATGGATAGCTACCTTCCGGGTTGGGTGATCTGTCATCCGGGTGAATGGCAGTAAGGCCGCACCCATAGCGGGACAGCATTCCGCAAGGCTGCGGCGGCGGATTGCCGGTCCCAGCCTTCGCCGGCGATGGTCGCATCCGCTGTTGCCGCAACACGCAGTCGAACAGTTTTCCCGGCTATCCGTCCCGTCTCTCGACCTGCCTTTGCAATCAGGACGGACGTTTCCCACGGGCGCCAGCGGGTTTGCCCGCCGGCTTGCGTGCGCCCGCCGCCGGCTTGCCGGCAGATTTGCCACGCGGCTTCTGCGCGCTGAACGGACTGCCGATGGTGTAGTCCGGTTCGTTACCGGCCGGCTTCCCGTGCGGCGCGGCAGCCTTGCGCTTGTTCTCACCACCTTGCGGACGCGGCTTTTTACCCGCCACCGGCACGGCAGCCGACGCAGCGTGCGGCACTTTCGGCTTCTTGGGCTTTTTGGGTTTCTTGATGATCTCGCCCGCCGCGCTGGTTTCCGGCACCCGATGTTCGGCCTCGAAACCCGGCTCTTCTTCACGGCGCAGCGTTTGCTTGATCAGCGCTTCGATCGCGGCCAGTTGCGGCGCCTCATCCGCGCACACCAGGGACACCGCCACGCCGCTGGCGCCCGCGCGGCCGGTACGGCCGATGCGGTGCACGTAGTCTTGCGCCACGATCGGCAGGTCGACGTTGATCACCAGCGGCAGGTCGTCGATATCCAGCCCGCGCGCCGCGACATCGGTGGCCACCAGCATCTGGACTTCGCCCGTCTTGAAGCGCTCCAGCGCACGCAGGCGCGCCGGTTGAGGCTTGTCGCCGTGGATGGTGTCGACGGCATAGCCCGCTTCGTCCAGCATCGCCGCCAGGTAATCCACGCCATTGCGCGTCTTGACGAACACCAGCGCATGCTCCCACTTGTTCTCGGCCACGAGGTGCATGAAAAGATCGGGCTTGTTCCGCTTGTCCACCGTCACCACCCACTGCTTGATCTTGCTGGCCGTGGCATTGGGCGGGCTGACGCTGATGTTGACCGGACTACGCAGAATGGTCGCCGCCATCGCGCGGATATCGTCGCTAAACGTGGCCGAGAACAGCAGCGTCTGGCGCTGCACGGGCAGCGCGGCAAAGACGGCGTTGAGCTCGCGTGCAAAGCCGAGATCCAGCATGCGGTCGGCTTCGTCCAGCACCAGCGTCTGCACCTGATCGAACTGCACCGCGTTCTGGCGATTGAGGTCCAGCAAACGGCCCGGCGTGGCCACGAGCACATCCACGCCCTTGCGCAACTTCATCATCTGCGGATTGATGCTCACGCCGCCGTAAGCGGCCAGAAACCGCAAATCGAGGCCCTTGCCGTAAGCGATGAAGCTTTGCAGCACCTGTTCAGCCAGTTCACGCGTGGGCACCAGCACCAGCACACGTGCGCGGTTGCTGGACACCGCCGGGCCGTGTTGCACCAGCCGCTGCAACAGCGGCAGCGCAAAACCCGCCGTCTTGCCCGTGCCGGTCTGGGCGCCCGCCATCACGTCCTTGCCACCGAGCACGGCAGGAATCGCCTTGGCCTGCACCGGCGTGGGGGCCTGGTAATTGAGGTCCTGCAGGTTACGCAGCAAGGGATCGATCAGGCCGAGCGAGGCAAAAGACATGGACGTATTCCGGACTAAAACCGCAATTCTAGCGGTTGCCGGGCGGATCAAGGCCCACAGCGCCGTCTGGGCGGCGCCGACGGGGAGCGACGCCACGGCCAACCGACAGCCGCCGCTGGCGCGAAGCAAGCAAATCAACTCCCTCTTCCCGCATCAAATCGTCTCTCGCAGCCACGCAATCCCTTTGCCCGTCCATCGCTGGTGGGGGCACAAGATGAGGGGAACGCACCTGTCTCGCGCCTCCCGATTGGCGCCGAAGGCAGGCTTGCGCCGCTCGACGCCGCTCGATGACGAAAGCCAGGTGATAAGCTCGATGCCGACGCGCGATCGCACATCGACGCGCGCCACACCCTGCCCCTACGACCGCCACGAGCCTGCCATGCCCCTCGCCCCTTCAGTCCTCTCCGCGTTCACGCCGACCGGCAAGCTGCGCGCGTCGATCAACCTCGGCAACCCGATCCTCGCGAACCGCGACCCGGCGACGGGCGAACCGTTCGGCGTGTCGATCGACCTTGCGCGCGCGTTCGCCGAGCGCCTGTCGGCCGAGCTGGAACTGGTCGTGTTCGACACTGCCGGCAAATCGGTGCAGGCGCTGACCGACGAGCGCGCCGACTTCGGCTTCTTCGCGGTCGATCCGCTGCGCGGCGAAACGGTCGCGTTCACGGCGCCGTACGTGCTGATCGAGGGGTTCTATCTCGTGCGCGACGCGTCGCCGATCCGCACGAACGCGGACGTCGACCGGCCCGACCACCGCGTGACCGTCGGCAAGGGCAGCGCCTACGACCTGTTCCTCACGCGCGAACTGAAAGCCGCGCAGATCGTGCGCGCGCCGACGTCGCAAGCGGTCGTGCAGACCTTCGTCGAGCAGCAACTGGAAGTGGCCGCAGGCGTGAAGCAGCAGCTCGAGACCGACGCCGCTAAAACGCCTGGCCTGCGCCTGCTCGACGAGCGGTTCATGGTGATCCGGCAGGCCATGGGCGTGCCGAAGAGCCGCGGCGAAGCGGCCGCGGCGGCATTGAATGCGTTCGTCGAGGAAATGAAGGCGTCGGGCTTCGTCGCGGATTCGCTGCGGCGGCATGGCATCTCGGGCGCATCCGTCGCGCCGCAAGCGTGACGGCACGGGGCGTCACGCAGCGATCTACAGCGGCGATCGCCCCGCTTTGCGGCCGCCCGACTCCGCGCGGCCGCGTCGGGTGCAGGAAGCCGTGATCGAGATGAAGACGTCGGGCATGGGCGGAACCGACCTTCGCGACTGCCGATACAGATCGGACCGCAGATCGGCGCTTTCGATTGTCCGACTCGGCCGGGTGGATACGACCGGCCGGGAAGCGCCGGCGCTCAGTACGACTTGACCGCCACCGTGGCCGGCGACTCGCTCAACGGGACAAATTGGCGCGTCGCGCCGTCGAGTGCGTCGATGCGCCCCATCTCGATGTCGTAGACCCAACCGTGCAGGTTCATGCGTCCTTGTTCGAGCGCGAGCGCAACCGACGGATGCGTGCGCAGGTTGGCGAGCTGCGCGATCACGTTCTCGCGCACCAGACCGTCGAGCTTGTCCCGAGGGGAGTCGAACTGATGCGCGGCATTGATGGCTTTCGCGGCATCGGAATGGCGCAACCAGTTCGCAACAGCCGGCATATGGTCGAGACACGTACACCGTGAGATCGCGCCCATCGCGCCGCAATCCGAGTGCCCGCAAATGACGATATCCCGCACGCCGAGCACGGCGACCGCATACTCGACCGTGGCCGACACGCCGCCCGGTTCCGGTCCATACGACGGGACGATGTTGCCCGCGTTGCGAATCACGAACAGTTCGCCCGGCTCGCGCTGCGTCAGCAGCTCGGGCACCACGCGGCTGTCCGAGCACGTCACGAACAGCGCCTTGGGATTTTGGGCGGTGGCGAGCTGCTTGAACAGCTCGACACGTTGCGGATAGACCTCGCGCTGAAAGCGCAGGAAGCCGTCGATGATGTCGCGCACGGGACTCTCCTGATACGAATTCACGGCGGGCGGGCAACGCGATCGTACGCTGCCGTCCGCCAGGGCGGGCGACATTATCGCAGATCGGCGACGTCGTGATGAGGCCGGCGCGGACGTCGGCCAGCCGGACTACCTCGGCGCCCCCCATGCGCGCGCGGCGCATTCGATCCGGCCCCCCCGGGACCGAAAACCCGGCACGCTCCGGGGAAGTCCGCCGCACCGACGCACCACCCTAAGTGGCCGGCGGCGCCCTTGATTCGATTGCGGGTTTCGGTATATTTGCGGGACACACGAGGGGATGGCGCACTCGCAAAAATAGGGCGCCCTCAAACGACCAAAAAGCCTATAACCGAGAACAACGATCATGTCCGGCACCTACGACCTTACGCTCGTCGTACTCTCCTGCCTGCTTTCGATCCTCGCATCGTTCACGGCACTCAATATCTCCGATCGCCTGAATCTCATCGGGAATCGTTCGATCTGGCCCTGGATCGCGTTCGGCGGGTGCATCATGGGGCTCGGCATCTGGTCGATGCATTTCGTCGCCATGCTGGCATTTCACCTGCCGGTCGCTGTCGGATACGATATTCCCACCACCGTCGCTTCCTTGCTCATCGCGATTGCTGCTTCGACAGTCGGCTTCGCCCCGCTCGCCCGCTTTGCCCTGCACTGGCCGCAACTCATTGTCAGCGCAATCGTCATGGGACTGGGCGTCGCCGGCATGCACTATCTCGGCATGCAGGCAATGAGCATCTGCTCCGGTATTCGATATCAGCCCTGGTTGGTCGTGCTGTCCGTCATCATCGCGATCCTGGCAAGCGGCGCCGCCTTGTTGCTGGCCTTCGACCTGCGCAGGCCGAGCACCTTCGGCAGGACACGCCAGATCGGTTCGGCCATCGTCATGGGCGTGGCCGTGTGCGGGATGCACTATTGCGGCATGGCAGCAGCCAGTTTCGAACGAGGCAGCGACGCGACCGCAACCCTCGCCAATCTACCCGCACCGTGGCTGGCCGGTATCGTCGTGACGGTCAGCCTGGTGATTTTCCTGGTTGCCGCCGTGATCATGCTGCTGGATGCCAGGATCAACACCCAGGCGCGAGAACGCGTTCAGGCAACATTGAGCACCCATCTCGATCGACGGAATCCGACTCGCTAAGAGCGCACGCTCGACTGCATCCGGGCCCGTCAAACGGGCCTTTTCCCCCCGCTCTCCCGGCCCGGCACACCCGGTGCACGGGTGGCCGGCCGCTTCGGCGCGCCGGCCTGTCCCGCCGGGGTAAGACCGCATCCGAGGGGGCTCACCCCACAACGAACTCGCCCTAGCCCAGCCAACGCGCATCGGGCCAGTCGCCCTGATCGAACGTCGCCTTCACGCAATCGAGCAGCACACCGACCACGCAGCGAACGGGTGCGGTCGCCTGCCGGCTGCTGGGCGCCGCGAGCACGATCGTGCGCCGGACGCCCGGCGACGCGAGCGGTGCCGCGCTCAGGATCCCGCGCTCGACCTCCTGCGTCACGCCGACGGCCGGCAGGATCGTCCAGCCGTGGCCTTGCGCGACCAGTTCCTTCTGCACGCTCAGCGCATTGGTTTCGGCGAACACCTGCAACGTCACGCCCGCCTCGGCCGCCGCGTGCTCGATCGCCGCCCGCAGGCCCTGCGGCGCGGAGGGCAGGATGAACGGCTCGCGTGCGACCCGATCCAGCGACACCGGCCGCTTGTGCGACAGCTTGGCCGACGGCGCCGCGACGGCCCACAGACTCTCGTCGATCAACGCCTTGACGTGCAGCGCGGGCGTCTCCTTCTGCCCGTACAGCAGCGCCGCATCGACATCCCCCGCTTCGAGCCAGTCCTGCAGGTGGCCCGCATAGCCGATCGTGAGCCGCAGCCGGATGTGCGGGTAGCGCCGTGCCACCTCGCCCGCCAGCCGCGTGGCCAGCAGATCCGACGTGCTGGCCAGCAGCCCGATGCTCACGATGCCCGCCACCGGCCCGTCGGTCGGCTGGATCTCGGCCTTGGCGCGCGCCACCTCGTTGAGGATGCGGCGCGCGTATTCGAGCATCGTCTTGCCCGACGACGTGAGTTGCATCCCGTGACGGCTGCGGTCGAACAATTCCGTCCCCATGTCCTCCTCGAGCAGGCGCAGCTGGCGCGACACGGCCGGCTGCACGAGATTCAACAGGCCCGATGCCCGGGTGACGTTGCCCGTTTCGGCCACGGTGACGAACGCACGCAATTGCTTGAGATCCATCGCGGATACCTCGATACCAAAAACTGATTCGACGATCAGGAAATTCTATTGTTTAAGAAATCCATCAAAACTTATTATGGACTCGACCCATGCCAATGACGAGACACGATTCATGAGCGCCTCCGTTTTCTCCGCCCCCGACCAGTACCAGGCAATCCGCGACGCGGTACGCAGCCTGTGCAATCAGTTTCCGGCCGACTACCACCGCAAGATCGACGAGGCGCGCGGCTATCCCGAAGCGTTCGTCACCGCCCTCACGCAGGCCGGCTGGCTGGCCGCGCTGATTCCGCAGGAGTACGGCGGCCCGGGGCTGTCGATGGCCGAGGCGTCGGTCATCATGGAAGAGATCAACCGCTCCGGCGGCAATTCGGGCGCATGCCACGGCCAGATGTACGTGATGAACACCATCGTGTTCAGCGGCACCGACGCGCAGAAGCAGCGCTACCTGCCGCGCATCGCGGCGGGCGAACTGCGCGTGCAGTCGATGGGCGTGACCGAGCCGACCACCGGCAGCGACACCACCAAGCTCAAGACCACGGCCGTGAAAAAGGACGGCCGCTGGGTCGTCAACGGCCAGAAGGTGTGGATCTCGCGGGTTCAGCACAGCGACCTGCTGATCCTGCTCGCACGCACCACGCCGCTCGACCAGGTGCAGAAGAAGAGCGACGGGCTGTCGTGCTTCATCGTCGAGCTGGACAAGGCGATCGGCAACGGCCTCACGGTGCGCCCCATCCTCAACATGGTCAATCACGAGACCAACGAGCTGTTCTTCGACAACCTGGAACTGCCGGAAGACGCGCTGCTCGGCACCGAAGGCAAGGGGTTGAAGGTGATCTTCGACGGCCTGAACGCCGAGCGTACGTTGATCGCGGCCGAGTGCATCGGCGACGGCTACTGGTTTCTCGAGAAAGCGCGCGACTACGCGAGCGAGCGCAAGGTGTTCGGCCGCCCGATCGGGCAGAACCAGGGCATCCAGTTCCCGCTCGCGGAATCGTTCATCGAGCTGGAGGCCGCGAACCTGATGCGCTGGCGCGCGTGCGAGAAGATCGACGCGCGCCAGAACGCCGGCGTCGAGGCCAACATGGCCAAGTACCTGGCCGCGAAGGCCAGCTGGGAAGCGGCCAATGCGTGCCTGCAGACGCACGGCGGCTTCGGTTTCGCCTGCGAATACGACGTGGAGCGCAAGTTCCGCGAAACGCGCCTTTACCAAGTTGCGCCGATTTCCACCAACATGATCCTCGGGCACGTAGCCGAGCATGTGCTGCAGCTGCCCCGTTCCTACTGATTCCGGAAGGATTCCTATCCATGAAGATGCTCGTCCCCGATCGGCCAGAACGGCAAGATCGTCGCGCCGCAGCGGTACGTCGCGGTCGGTATCTCGGTGGCGATCCAGCATTTGGCCGGCGTGAAGGAATCGACGGTAATCGTCGCGATCAACAAGGATTCCGAAGCACCGATCTTCATCGTGACCGACTACAGCCTCGAAGCCGAACTGTTCGCGGCCGTGCCAGAACGGGGCAACGCACGCTGACGGCAAGGGTAGCCGGCACCGGAAATACAGGCGTCGGCTGCCTGCCGGACACTTCCATCATCAAGCACGAAACACCATGAGTGGCGAGCCTTCCGAATCATTCGACGCGTGGGTCGGCCGCAGTGAAGACAGCGCGGACCGGATTACCCAGGCACCCATCCGCCTGCTGCAGGCGGCACTGGACTACGCGAACCCATCCGAACTCCCCGCGACGCTGCCGCCGCTGTGGCACTGGCTGTACTTCCTGCCGGGCGAGCGTCAGTCGAACATCGGCGTCGACGGTCACCCGCGGCGCGGCGGCTTCCTGCCGCCCGTCACGCTGCCGCGCCGCATGTGGGCCGGCGGACGGCTGCAGTTCCTGCGGCCGCTGGCCGTCGATGCGCCCGTGCAGCGCCGGTCGACGATCCTGAGCGTGCAGAGCAAGTCCGGCCGCAGCGGCCAGCTGGTGTTCGTCACCGTACTGCACGAAACGAGCGACGCCGACGGCGTGGCGATCCGCGAGGAACAGGACATCGTGTACCGCGACGCGCCGCCTCCTGCCACTGCCGGCGTGCCAGCACTGCAGCCGGCCCCGGCGCCGACGGACGAACAGTATTCGCGCATCGTCACGCCCGATCCGGTGCTGCTGATGCGCTTTTCCGCGCTCACCTTCAACGGCCACCGGATTCACTACGACCGGCCTTACGCGATGCAGGAAGAGGGCTATCCGGGCCTCGTGGTGCACGGCCCGCTGATCGCGATGCTGCTGCTGGAGGAACTGCGCCGCACACACCCCGGCAAGACCGTCCGCACCTTTGACTTCAAGGCCGTCAGCCCGCTGTTCGACACCGCACCGTTCACGTTGAACGGCAAGCTCGAAGGACCTGCCGCGCGCCTGTGGGCGCGCGGCCCGCAAGGGCAGCTGGCCATGCAGGCCAGCGCCGAACTGGAATAACGATCCGACCATGCAAGCTCGCAAAGCTCAACCCGGCCCGCTCAGCGGGATGACCGTCGTCACGCTCGAACACGCGATTGCCGCGCCGTTCTGCACGCGCCAGCTCGCCGACCTCGGCGCCCGCGTCATCAAGGTGGAGCGCCCCGGCGTGGGCGATTTCGCGCGGGCGTACGATCACCGCACCCGCGGTCTCGCGTCGCATTTCGTGTGGACCAACCGGTCGAAGGAAAGCCTCACGCTGGACCTGAAGCAACCGGCCGCGCAGGCGGTGCTGGGCGAACTCGTGGCCCAGGCCGACGTGCTGGTGCAGAACCTCGCGCCCGGCGCGGCCGCGCGCATGGGCCTGTCGTTCGATGCGCTGCACGCGAAGCACCCGCGGCTGATCGTCTGCGACATCTCGGGCTATGGCGCCGACGGCCCCTACCGCGACAAGAAAGCGTACGACCTGCTGATCCAGAGCGAGGCAGCGTTCCTGTCGATCACGGGCACGGCCGACGAGCCCTGCAAGGCCGGCAACTCGATCGCCGACATCGCGGCGGGCATGTATGCGTACACGGGCATCCTCAGCGCGCTCCTGCAGCGCGGCGTCACGGGCATCGGCTCGCACGTCGAAATTTCGATGCTCGAGGCGCTGGCCGAGTGGATGGGCTTCCCGATGTACTACGCGTACGACGGCCAGCAGCAGCCGGGCCGCAACGGCGCCGCGCACGCGACCATCTATCCGTACGGCCCGTTCAAGGCCGGCGACGGCCGGGTCGTGATGCTCGGCCTGCAGAACGAGCGCGAATGGAAAGCGTTCTGCGATGTCGTGCTGCGCGACCCGGCGCTCGCGACCGATCCGCGCTTCGACGCCAACGTGCACCGCTCGGAACACCGTGCGGAACTGAAGGCCGTGATCGAACAGGCGTTTTCCGCACTCACAGCGCAGGACGTGATCGCGCGGCTCGACGAAGCGCAGATCGCGAACGCCGCCGTGAACCAGATCGGCGATCTCTGGACGCATCCGCAACTGCACGCACGCGAGCGCTTTCGCACGATCGACTCGCCGGCCGGCGAACTGCAGGCGCTGCTGCCACCCGCCACGATCGACAGCTTCGACGTGCGCATGGACGCGGTGCCCGCGCTGGGCGAACACAGCGCGGCCATCCTGCGCGAACTCGGGCGCACCGACGCCGATATCGAACAACTGCGCGCCGCCGGCGTGATCTGAGCCATGTCCAAGCCCCTCTCCCCCGTCCATCACGCGCGCAGCCTGCTGTTCGTGCCGGCCACCCGCCCCGAGCGCTTTGCGAAGGCGCTCGACTCGGGTGCCGACTGCATCGTCGTCGACCTCGAGGATGCGGTCAGCCCCGACAGCAAGGACGACGCACGCGCGCAGCTTGCGCAGCACCTGCCGCTACTGACGGCCGAGCAGCGTGCGCGCACCGTCGTGCGCGTGAACGCGGTCGGCACGCCGTGGCACGACGCGGACCTCGCGCTGCTGAGCGACTGGGTCGCGGACGGCGTGGTCGTGATGCTGCCGAAGTCCGAGGATGCGGGCGCGCTGCGCACGGTGGCGGCGCAGCTCGGCGAGCACGCGCAACTCGTCGCGCTGATCGAATCGCTGGCCGGGCTCGACGCGGCCGATGCGCTGGCGCGCGACCCACAGGTCGTGCGCGTCGCGTTCGGGCATCTGGATTTCCAGCTCGACGTCGGCATGCGCGCGACGCCCGACGAGCCGGAGCTGGCCTTTGCGCGCAATGCGATCGTGGCCGCGTCGCGTCGCGCGCAGTTGCCCGCGCCGATCGACGGCGTGACCACGCGCACCGACGATGCCGAGCGCCTGACGGCCGATGCGCGGCGTGCGCGCGCGTTCGGTTTCGGCGGCAAGCTGTGCATCCACCCGGCGCAGGTCGCCGGCGTGAACGATGCGATGGGTTATTCGGAGGACGAGCAGGCGTGGGCGCGCCGCGTGATCGACGCAGCCACGAAACACGGCGGCGCCGCGTTCAGCCTGGACGGCCGGATGGTCGATCTCCCGGTGATCCGGGCGGCCGAGGCGATCATCGCCGGTACGCGGAAATAATCGATCGCGACTACGCGGCGCGCTCCACCGGTCCAGACCCGCGCCGCCGCTCAGGCCGCTGCCTGTTCGCGCTGACCGGCGGGACGCCAGCCGAGTGCCGGTGCGATACGCGTCACGACATCGTCGAGAATCTGCAGATAGTTCTCGAACGGCAGGTTGTAGGGCAGTTCGACACGCAACTCCCGCACCTGTCCGACCACCGGATCGGCCAGCAGCCGCTCCAGGATTTCGTCCGAGGGGCCGACGAGATCCGGCGCGTACAGCGTGCGTCGCTCGCCCTGCGGCGCCAGCGTGCGGGCATGACGCCCGTCTGCAAACGCGCGATAGCGTTCGCGCTCTTTCGCGCTCGCGCCGTCGGTCGGGACGATCACGCGCCCCAGCGAGATACGCGGTGCGCGGGCTTCATGCCAATGGTCGCGATACAGCGCCAGTTGCCGCGACTGGGCGTCGAGATAATTGTCGGTGCCCTCGCCCGTGGTCACGTTGGCGATCAGCAGGTTGAAGCCGTTACGGGCCGCCCATTCGGCCGACCGCGCGGATCCCGCGCCGTACCAGAGCCGCTCCGTCAAGCCCGGTGCGAAGGGGCTCACGCGCGGCCGGACCTTGCCCGCAGCCGATTCCACGAACGTGTCTTCGTCACCGAGCCAGTCGCCGGCCAGATTGCGGCGCAGCCGGGCCACGCGGGCATGCGAGAAGTCGACCCGTTCCGGATCGGTGTCGAACAGGCGTTCGCCCAGCAGCGCCCCGTGAATCGGCGCGCCCGCGCTGAGCCCGACGTTGAGCCGCCCGCGCGACAGCACGTCGACAGTGGCGAGATCCTCGGCCAGCCGGAACGGATTCTCATATCCCATCTGGATGACCGCCGCGCCCAACCCGATCCGCTTCGTGCGCTGGCTCGCCGCCGCGAGAAACGTGGCGGCCGACGAGACGGCGCGCTCGAGATGGCGTTGCCGTATCCAGGCGCCGTCGTAGCCGAGCGCCTCGCCCGCGTGGAACAGGTCGAGCGCCCGCTCGAATCCCTCCGCTGCGTCTTCGCCGGGGTAGTTTCCCGCTGTCAGGAAGGCAATTTGATCAATGCGTACGTTGCTCACTTTCGTGTCCTTCGCAATCAGTCGAAAATCGAAAGGAAATGAGACATCGCGCTCGACCTCGAAAAGGTCGAGTCCATCGGATTCAAGCGGTCACGAGAAAGCGTGGAAGGGACTGACGACTTCACATGCGTCGTCGATTATGGAGAACGTGCGACGGCCCCGTTGCGGTCATTTCTTCTATGGATATGACATGCGCATCCATAATGGAATTCGCGATCGAGGCTGGGCGGTTCGACGTCCGTTGCCGATCGCCGAGCGGCTGCGCGCACGTGGTCTCGGCCGGTGCGCGCACCGCGTCGAGATCGACCGGCGGAATCAGGTCGCCCGGGCGATACGGCGCCGACGGCTCGCGCCTCAACACCCTGCGTGGCAGCGCGGCCGGGAAGCCGACCGGCGGAAAGCCCAGCTCGCCCTTGAACAGCGACACGACGGTCCCGCCGAAGGTGGAGTCGCCGCGACGATCGACAAGCGGCTCGCGCCCCGGTCAGACGCCTTCGACCAGCACGGCCCGAAAGCGTGCGCCCTTGAAGCGATGCGGAACGATGGCCTGGTATGCCGGGCTGCCATACCAGGCGTGCGCGGCGTCCCTGGACGGAAACTCGACGATCACCACCCCTTCCGGGCCGTCGCCCTCGAGCGTTTCCTGCGGGCCATAGGCGGCCAGCACCTTCAACGGATGGCCGGCGGTCGTCGCGCCGACCTTGTCCTGGTAGAGATCGAGTTCCTGCTGATCGTGCGTGCTTTCATGCGTGAAGACGATATAGGTCGCCAAGATTGCGCTCCTGATGCGTTCGAGAATGATGGGACGATCCGAAGATCGTCCGCCGGACAACGGCACTCATCCTATCCATCGGGCGCGCGTTCTCTTAGCCCCCTGCTTCCAACTCTCTATTCGAGCCGGATTAACAATGGACGCACCCGGTCGGCCGGGCGCGTGTCGCGGCACCAAAAGAAAACACCCCTCGACGAGGGGTGCATGAGCCGGATCGGGGTGCGCCCCCGGCCGATGGCAAGTCAGCTGGGGGAAATCACTGCCCGGCGCCGGGGCCGTCGAGACGCAGCGTCGCGCTCACCCTACCCGCGCTTCGCCCTCGCGCTCGGCTTCCCCTTCGTCCGACCCCGTTCGCGCCAGCACCGGCTTGAGCGCCTGCCCGGTGTGGCTTGCGCTCACCCGCGCGAGCGCTTCCGGCGGCGCCGCCGCGACGATCGTACCGCCGCCCACGCCGCCTTCCGGCCCGAGATCGATGATCCAGTCGGCCTCGGCAATCACGTCGAGGTCATGCTCGATCACGACGACGCTGTGCCCCGCATCGACGAGCCGGTGCAGCACGCGAATCAGCTTCGCGACGTCGGCCATGTGCAGGCCGACCGTCGGTTCGTCGAGTACGTACAGCGTGTGCGGCGCCTTCTGGCCGCGCCGCGTGATGTCATCGCGCACCTTCGTCAGCTCGGTGACGAGCTTGATGCGCTGCGCCTCGCCGCCCGACAGCGTCGGCGACGGCTGGCCGAGTGTCAGGTAGCCGAGCCCGACATCCTTCATCAGCTGCAGCGGATGCGCGATGTTCGAAATCGGCGCGAAGAACTCCACCGCCTCGTCGATCTCCATCGTCAGCACGTCGCCGATGTTCCGGCCGCGCCACGTGACGGCAAGCGTCTCCGGGTTGAAGCGCTGCCCGTGGCACACGTCGCACGGCACCTTCACGTCGGGCAGGAAGCTCATCCCGATCGTGCGCACGCCTTGCCCTTCGCATGCGGGGCAGCGCCCGTCGCCGGTATTGAACGAGAAGCGCGATGCCGTGTAGCCGCGCGCCCGCGCTTCGAGCGTATCGGCGAACAGCTTGCGGATCGTGTCCCACACGCCGATATAGGTGGCCGGGCACGAGCGCGGCGTCTTGCCGATCGGCGTCTGGTCGACTTCCAGCACGCGATCGATCTGCTCCCAGCCGCTCAGCGACTCGCAGCCCTGCCACGCATGCGTGACGTTCAGCGACGGCCGCGGCGCGCTGCGCGCCAGCACGCTCGAACGACGGTTGGCGGCCGGCGCATCCTGCTGCGCGGCCTTGCGTGCGCGCCGCGTGGCCGGCGACGACAGTACCGAACGGCCGACCGCGTCGAGCAGGTTCGTCATCAGCACGTCGCGCGCGAGCGTCGACTTGCCCGAGCCGCTCACGCCCGTCACCGCGACGAGCCGCGCGAGCGGAATGCCGACCGTGACGTCACGCAGGTTGTGCAGCCGCGCGCCATGCACGGTCAGCCAGGCCTCCGGCACCGCGGCGCCGCCTTGCTTGCCCGGCAGGCTCACGCTGCGGCGCGGCTGCAGCGGGTGCGTCATCGGCTGCGCGAGCAGGCGCCCCGTGACCGAATCGGACTGCGCGGCCAGATCCGCGACCGCGCCCTGCGCGACCAGCGTGCCGCCGCGCTTGCCGGCGCCCGGGCCCACGTCGATGATGTGATCGGCGCGGCGGATCGTGTCCTCGTCATGCTCGACGACGACGAGCGTATTGCCCTTGTCGCCGAGCTTGCGCAGCGCGTCCAGCAGGATCTGGTTGTCGCGCGGATGCAGGCCGATCGTCGGTTCGTCGAGCACGTAGCAGACGCCCTGCAGGTTGCTGCCGAGCTGCGCGGCGAGCCGGATGCGCTGCGCTTCGCCGCCCGACAGGCTCGGCGCCGCGCGATCGAGGCTCAGGTAACCAAGCCCGACTTCCTCGAGAAACGCGAGGCGGCTGCCGATCTCGCTGACGATGTCGCGTGCGATCTGTGCGTCGCGCCCCGTCAGTTCCAGCCCGTCGATCCAGCGGCGCGTGTCGGACACCGTCCATTGCGCGACCTCGACGATCGGATGCGCGTCGAACGTGACTGCGCGCGCGGACGGGTTCAGCCGCGTGCCGTGGCAATCCGGGCACGGCTCGTTGCCCACGCCTTCCGGCTCCTGCTCGTCGGACGGCAGCGTCTGCTCGCGGCCACGATCATCGCCGGCGAGCACCGTGTCGTCATACGCGGCGCGCTGTTCGCGCGTGAGCGTGACGCCGGTGCCGACGCAGGTCGTGCACCAGCCGTGCTTGCTGTTGTACGAGAACATCCGCGGGTCCAGCTCCGGGTAGCTCGTGCCGCACACCGGGCACGCGCGCTTGACCGACAGCACCTTGACCGTGCCGACCCGCGCGGTCGAATGATCGTTCTGCATCGCATCGTGCAGCCCGTCGAGCGGCGCGAGCAGATGCATCACGCCCTTGCCGAGCTCGAGCGTCTCGTCGAGCACGCGCCGCAATTCGGCCTCGTTGTCCGGCGACACGACGATGTCGGCGACCGGCAGCTCGATCGTGTGCTCGCGGAAGCGGTCGAGCTTCGGCCACGGATCGACCGGCACGAACTCGCCATCGACGCGCAGATGCGTGCTGCCGCGCGCCTTCGCCCACTTCGCGAGATCCGTATACACGCCCTTGCGGTTGACGACGAGCGGCGCGAGCAGCCCGACGTGCTCGCCGCGATGATCGCGCAGCAACTGCGCGGCGATCGATTCGACGGATTGCGACGTGACGGGCGTGCCGTCGTGGATGCAATGCTGCAGGCCGAGCTTCACGTACAGCAGCCGCAGGAAGTGCCAGACCTCGGACGTGGTCGCGACCGTGCTCTTGCGCCCGCCGCGCGACAGCCGCTGCTCGATCGCGACGGTCGGCGGAATGCCGTACACCGCATCGACTTCGGGGCGGCCGGCCGGCTGCACGATCGAGCGTGCATACGCGTTCAGCGATTCGAGGTAACGGCGCTGCCCTTCGTGGAACAGGATGTCGAACGCGAGCGTCGACTTGCCGGAACCCGATACCCCGGTGATCACGTTGAACTTGCCGTGCGGGATGTCGACGTCGAGCGCCTTCAGGTTGTGTTCGCGCGCATTGACGATCCGCACGACGTCTTCGCCTTCGATCGCACGCCGCTCGCGCGCCGCGTTCAGCACGGCCTGCAGCGGCCTGCCTTCGTCGGCGAGCGCCAGCTCGGCGTCCATTGCGCGGTCGTACTGCAGCAGCGCCACGCCGGTATGCGATTCGGCGCAGGCCTTCACGTCGTCGGGCGTACCCGCGCACAGCACGAGGCCGCCGCCGTCGCCGCCTTCCGGGCCGAGATCGATCAGCCAGTCGGCCGCACGGATCACGTCGAGGTTGTGCTCGATCACGATCAGCGAATGGCCGGCCGCGAGCAGCTTGCCGAACGCCTGCATCAGCTTCGCGATGTCGTCGAAGTGCAGCCCGGTGGTCGGCTCGTCGAACATGAACAGCTTCGCGCGCGCGATGCGCGCTTCTTCCGTGACGACCCGGCGCCCATTGACGGCCGCCGCCGATTCGGCGAGGAAGCCGGCCAGCTTCAGCCGCTGCGCTTCGCCGCCCGACAGCGTCGGCACCGGCTGGCCGAGCTTCACGTATTCGAGGCCGACGTCGACGATCGGCTGCAGCACGCGCAGCACCTCGGCGTCGGTCGCGAAGAACGCGGCCGCTTCGCTGACGGTGAGATCGAGCACGTCGGCGATGCTCAGCGCGCGGCCGTTGCGCTCGATGCGCACTTCGAGGATCTCGGCGCGGTAGCGGCTGCCGTCGCAATCCGGGCAGCGCAGGTAGACGTCGCTCAGGAACTGCATCTCGATGTGCTCGAAGCCCGAGCCGCCGCAGGTCGGGCACCGGCCATCGCCCGAGTTGAAGCTGAACGTGCCGGCGCCATAGCCGCGTTGCAGCGCGAGCGGCGCCTTCGCGAACAGCTTGCGGATCTCGTCGAACGCGCCGACGTAGCTCGCCGGGTTCGACCGCGTGGTCTTGCCGATCGGCGACTGGTCGACGAACACGACGTCGCCGACCTGGTCGGCGCCCGTGAGGCCGCGGTACGCGCCCGGCGACTCGGTCGCCTTGCCGTGGTGCCGCGCCATCGCCGGATAGAGCACGTCCTGAAGGAGCGTGGACTTGCCGGACCCCGACACGCCCGTCACGCAGACGAGCCGCTGCAACGGGATCTCGACGGTCACGTCGCGCAGGTTGTGTTCGCTCGCGCCTTCGAGCACGATGCGCGGCGTGTTCGCGTCGACCACCCGGCGCGCCCAGTTCGACGCATGCGCGACATGCTTGCGGCCGCCGAGATACTCGCCCGTCAGCGTGTGCGCGGAGCGGATGTCGGCGGGCGTGCCGTCGTAGACGATCGTGCCGCCGCGCTCGCCCGGGCCGGGCCCCATGTCGATCAACCGGTCGGCCGCGAGCATCACCGACGGATCGTGTTCGACCACGACCAGCGTATTGCCCGCGTCGCGCAGCCGCTGCATCGCCTCGACGATCCGCGTGAGATCGCGTGGATGCAGGCCGATACTCGGTTCGTCGAGCACGAACAGGGTTTTCGTGAGCGACGTGCCGAGCGCCGTCGTCAGGTTGATCCGCTGCACCTCGCCGCCCGACAACGTGCGGCTCTGCCGGTCGAGCGTCAGGTAGCCGAGCCCCACGTCGCACAGGTATTTCAGGCGCGTGCGCACCTCGGCGAGCAGCAGCTTCAGCGCATCGTCGAGCAGCGCGCTCGGCAAGGTGATGTCATCGAAGAAACGGCGAATGCGCTCGATCGGCAGCAGCATCAGGTCGTGCACGGTCAGGCCCGGCAGCGCTTCGAGCTGCGCGCGACTCCAGTCGACGCCGCGTGGCATGAAGCGGCCGGCCGGCGCGAGCACGCCGTCGGCGTTTTCCTTCGAGCCGAGCCGCCATTGCAGCGACTCCGTCTTCAGGCGCGCGCCGCCGCACACGTCGCACGGCGTGTAGCTGCGGTATTTCGACAGCAGCACGCGGATATGCATCTTGTACGCTTTCGACTCGAGATAGCCGAAGAAGCGCTTCACGCCGTACCACTGGCTCTGCCACTTGCCGTTCCAGTCCGGCGACCCGTTGACGACCCAGTCGCGCTCGGCGTCCGACAGCTCGGACCACGGCGTGTCGCGCGGGATGCCGGCTTTCGCCGCGTAGCGCATCAGGTCGTCCTGGCACTCCTTCCAGGCAGGGGTCTGCATCGGCTTGATCGCGCCGCCGCGCAGCGTCTTGCGCGCGTCGGGAATCACGAGGCCGAGATCGACGCCGATCACGCGGCCGAAGCCGCGGCAGGTTTCGCATGCGCCGTATGCCGAATTGAACGAGAACAGCGCCGCCTGCGGCTCTGCGTAGCGCAGGTCGCTGTCGGGATCGTGGAGCCCGGTGGAGAAGCGCCATACCTGCGGCTCGGCAACCGCGTGCTCGGCGTCGGCCGGCAGCACATAGACATTCACGCGCCCGCCGCCGCGCTTCAGCGACGCCTCGATCGCCTCGACCACGCGCACCTTGTCGGCGCCCTGCACGCGGAAGCGGTCGGCCACCACGTCGAGCATCTTGCGCGGCCCGGTGGGCGACGCGACCTCGCGCTGCGCCTGCACGCGCGTATAGCCGCTCGCCGACAGCCACTGCGCGATTTCTTCATCGGACACCGCTTCCGGCAGCTCGACCGGGAACGTGACGACGACGCGCGGATCGTCCGCCTGCGTGCGCGCGACGAGCTCCGCGTAGATCGTCTCCGGCGTGTCGTGCCGCACCTGCCGCGCGGTCTTGCGGTCGAACAGCTCGGCCGCGCGCGCGTACAGCAGCTTCAGGTGATCGTTCAGCTCGGTCATCGTGCCGACGGTCGAGCGCGAGCTGCGCACCGGGTTGGTCTGGTCGATCGCGATGGCCGGCGGCACGCCGTCGACACGTTCGACCTGCGGGCGGTCCATCCGGTCGAGGAACTGCCGCGCGTACGCGCTGAACGTCTCGACGTAGCGCCGCTGGCCTTCCGCGTACAGCGTGTCGAACACGAGGCTGGACTTGCCGGAGCCCGACGGGCCGGTGACGACCGTCATCTCGCCGGTGCGCAGGTCGAGATCGAGATTCTTGAGGTTGTGCTGACGTGCTCCGCGAATGCGGATCAGATTGCTGGATGACAATTTGCCTGCCCGTCTGAATGAGTTAGCCAGAGTGCTCGGTGCCGGAACGCTGCGGCGGATGCCCGCAGGCGCGGCGCACGGGCCGCAACGGTTACACGTGTGCGGCTCGATTGCGACGGACACTATACTGTATATTCATACAGTTTTCCATGACGACCCTGGCGCCGTCATGGGCAGGCGGGCGGCGAGGGAGCGAGATGCCTGCCGAACAGGCCACCCGCTGCGTGCCGGTTCGCAGCGGTCATGGGCGCATCCCGCCAACCATTCGAATCCCCCGTCCCCGGCTGACGACGGGTGCAGCCCTCCTCGCGTGTAACGATCGAAAAGTTAACTTGTAGAAGTTGTGACGCATTAGTAGCATTTGCTACATGAATACTTTATCGATCTGGTCGCTCCTCGTTCTGACCCTTCCGACAGAAAACGCGACGGCCCGCATGCGGTTCTGGCGTGCGCTGAAGGCGAAAGGGTGCGCGGTGTTGCGCGACGGCATCTACCTGCTGCCGTACACCGCAGAGCATGAGGCGACCCTGCGCGAGCTCGCGGCGGCGATCACCGACAGCGGCGGCACGGCCCACCTGTTGCGCGCGCCCAGTCTCGACGCGTCACAGGAACAGGAATTCCGCGCGCTGTTCGACCGCGACGCCGACTACGCGACCTTCACGCGAACCCTCATCGACGCGCGCAAGACACTGGCCGGGCAGTCCCCCACGGAGCTCACCCGCCTGCTGCGTCGCCTGCGCAAGGATTTCGACGCCATCCGGGCGATCGACTATTTCCCGGGCGATTCGGCCACCCGTGCCGAAGTCGCGCTGCAGGATTTCGTCGCGCTGGTCGACACCGTGCTGTCGCCGGGCGAGCCGCACGCCGCCGACCGCCCGATCCGTCCGCTGGCGACCAACGAATATCAAGGCCGAACCTGGGCGACACGGCAACGGATGTGGGTCGATCGCGTCGCGAGCGCGTGGCTGATCCGTCGATTCATCGACGCGCGCGCCCGCTTCCTCTGGCTGGCGGCGCCGGCGGATTGCCCGGTCGATGCGCTCGGCTTCGATTTCGACGGTGCGACGTTCACGCACGTCGGCGAGCGCGTGACATTCGAGGTGCTACTCGCCAGTTTCGGGCTCGAAGACGACGCCGCGCTGATGCGGCTCGGCGAGATCGTGCATGCACTCGACGTAGGCGGCCCCGCCGCGCCCGAAGCGGTGGGCTTCGAGGCCGTGATGGCCGGCACGCGCCAGCGCACGGAGAACGACGATCAGTTGCTCGAGCAGATGGGCGCCGTGCTCGACGCCCTGTACGCGCACTTCACGTCGAACGGCAAAAACCCAACCACGGCCAGATCATGACTCCTACCGTCGCCACCACCGAACCGACCTACTCGCTGGGCGAGCTGGTCGCCTACATGCTGCGTCTCGGCACATTCGGTTTCGGCGGGCCGGTCGCGCTCGCGGGCTACATGCGTCGCGACCTGGTCGAGCGTCGCGGCTGGATCACGGAGGCCGACTACAAGGAAGGCCTCACGCTGGCCCAGCTCGCACCGGGGCCGATGGCGGCCCAGTTGGCGATCTATCTCGGGTTCGTCCACTACCGCCTCCTCGGCGCGACGCTGGTCGGTTTCGCGTTCGTGCTGCCATCGTTCCTGATGGTGGTCGCGCTCGGGTTCGCGTACGCGCATTTCGGCGGGCTGTCGTGGATGCAGGCCGTCTTCTACGGCGTCGGCGCGGCGGTGGTCGGCATCATCGCGATGAGCGCGTACAAGCTCACGACCAAGACCGTCGGCGACGACAAGCTCCTCTGGGCGATCTTCCTGACCTTGGCCGCGGTGACCTTCATCACGGAATCGGAAATCGCGTGGCTGTTCGTCGCTGCCGGCCTGATCGGCTGGCTGTGGCGTGCTCCACCGAAGTGGCTGCACAAGGGCGGCCCGAATGCCGTTGCCGCTGCCCAACTACCCGCAGTCAGCGGGTGGCTGAGCGGCATCGATTTACCGCAGCTCGTTCAGCTCGGTGCTTTCTTCATGAAGGCGGGTGCGTTCGTGTTCGGCTCCGGACTCGCGATCGTGCCGTTCCTCTATGGCGGCGTCGTCACCGAGCATCACTGGTTGAACGACAGGCAGTTCGTCGACGCCGTCGCGGTCGCGATGATCACGCCCGGCCCGGTCGTGATCACCGTCGGCTTCATCGGGTATCTGGTCGCGGGATTCCCGGGCGCACTCGTCGCTTCGCTCGGCACGTTCCTGCCTTGCTATCTGTTCACGGTCATTCCGGCGCCTTACGTGAAGAAATACGGGCACCGGCCGGGCGTCAAGGCGTTCGTGAACGGCATCACGGCGGCGGCCGTCGGGGCGATCACGGGCTCCGTTCTCGTGATCGCGAAGCGATCGATCGTCGATATCCCGACTGCGCTGCTCGCCGTCGCCACCGTGCTTTTGCTGTGGCGCTTCAAGAAATTGCAGGAACCGGTGATCGTGATCGCTGCCGCCGTCATCGGGCTCGTGGCGTTCCCGCTGCTTCATCACTGACTCGAGTCGACGTGCGGTGGAGGTGACGTACCGGATGAACGCGCGGGCAAGCGATCGCCACAGATACGGCTCGATTTCGGCTGACACGATACGGTATCTCCATGCAGCCACCGATGAAGGCGGTTCGCGCGACCGTGACGGTCAAGGAGATCCTCGCGAACCGGCGTCGGGTCGTGCTGGAAACCTGCTTCGAAGTGAACGGGCTCGTCGTCGTGGAAGGCACGGCGGCCGTCATGCCCACGAACGCCGAAGCCCGCCGGAAGGAAGCGGATAACGCCCAGGATCACGAGGCTTGACGGTCGCGCGGAGCGGGACGGCCGGCGGCGTCGGACTCGCGATGTACGGTCACGCGAGCCGCTTCGCGCGGGATGATCCGCGTCCACGAATCCGGTCGCGATGCGTCACACGGAAACCGGCTCAGCCGGCCGCCGCCATCGCATGGGCAACGCACGTCCGGGCCAACACGTCGGTCGGGTCGACCAGCGTTGCCCGGCTGCCGTTTCGCGTCACGTATTCGCCGCCGGGCAGCAGGATCGGCAGCTCGGTACACCCGAGCACGATCACGTTCACGCCTTCGGCAATCAGCGCGTCGACGGCAGCGTCGATATCGTCCTTGCACTGTCCGGCCGTAAAGCCCGCCTTGACACCCGCCTTTCCGTAGATCGCTTCCATCACGCGCACCTGCAATGCCGGTGCGGGCACGATTTGCCGGAGTCCTTGCTGCGCCAGCGCCTTTTCATACACCCCGCTTTCGATCGTGCCGGATGTCGCCAGTACACCGACGTCGCGTAGCGCCGGGTAGGTGTCGCGCAAGTGAGCGACGGTGACGGTCAGCATGTTGACGATCGGGATGTCGAGATACGGCTGGATCCGCTCGACGAATGCATGCGCGGTATTGCACGGAATCGCGATGACGTCCGCATCGCCGTCCTCGAGCTTCTTGCAGGTCGCGTACAAGGCGATCGTCGGGTCCACGCCGGCACCTAAAAGATTCTCGGTTCGATCGGGGATTTGCGGATTCTGTTCGACCAGCAGCTTGATATGGTCCTGATCGCGCGACGCCGGTGTGTTTCGAACGATCTTGTCCAGGAAATCGACCGTTGCGGCCGGACCCACGCCGCCGACCACGCCGATCTTGAACGTCGATGCACGGGAGCCGTGCGGCGCCGATACCGCGTACTGCGCGTAGGCGAGATTCGAATCGATCAACGGCACCGGCAACGGGCCGATTTCATCCGCGACCAGCGCAATCTCGGTCAGCCCCGGGACGATGACCTGCACGCCCTGATCGACCAGGTCCTCGCAGGCGCGGCGCAACAGCTCGACCGGCCGCCCTCGAAGCGTGCCGCGCTTGATGCCGTCGGCACCGTAGACGGCTTCCGTCACGAGATCGACGCCGTCGTACGAACGCGGATGGACGATGTCGAATGGCGGCGACGGGAAATACGCATCGAAGAGCCGTTTTTCCCGCACATAATCGGAAGCGAGCACGCCGATGCGTGTCGCGTCGGGATACTTGCGTTGCACGTGGCTGCGAACGGCTTCGAAGATATCCACGATCGGCAGCTTCGTATTCGCTTTCAGCTCGTCGATGAACGTGTGGCTCAGGAAACACGGGAGCACGACCGTCGTCACGCCGCGCGCCTCGAACGCCCGGATCATGTCGAACACGTACAGCTTGCGTTCGATGGTCGCGGCACTGCCCGACCCCGCGCCATTGAACGGGTATTGCTCGAAAATCGCTTCGACATGCTCATCGTCGGACGACGCCGGCGTCGCCTTCACCATCTTGAAGAACACGTCGGCACTCCCCAGCGGCCCGAGGCCGCCGACCACGCCGAATTTTCTTCGGGTGTTCATGCTGGCCGTGCCCATCATGCATTCAGCTCCGGCTCGTCGAATACGGCGCCGCTCGACTTCACGGCTCGCCGGCCCTCCCACTTCGCGATCACGGCCGTCGCCACGCTGTTGCCGATCACGTTCGTCATCGTGCGCCCCATGTCGAGGATCTGGTCGATCGCGAGGACCATCGCGACGCCGGCCACCGGCAGATGGAACATCGGCGCGACCGCCGCGACCACGACCACCGAGCCGCGCGGCACGCTCGCCATGCCCTTGCTGCTCAACATCAGCACCAGCAGCATGAACACCTGCTCCGACAGCGGCATGTGCACGCCGAACGCCTGGGCGATGAAGATGGCGGCAAACGCCTGGTACATCATCGAACCGTCGAGGTTGAATGCGTAACCCAGCGGCAACGTGAAACCCACCACCTTCTTGTCGACGCCGAACCGCTCGAGCTGCTCGGTCAGGCGCGGATAGGCGGCCTCGCTGCTCGCGGTCGAGAAGGCGATCAGCGCCGGTTCGCGCACGGCCTTCAGCAGGCTCACGACGCGCCGACCGAGAAACGCATAGCCGGCGCCGATCAGCAGCATCCAGAGGACGATCAAGCCGAGATAGAACGCGCCGATCAGCTTGCCATACGTGTAGATCACGTCGAGCCCGCGCAGCGTGACCGACGACGCGATCGCACCGAATACGCCGAGCGGCGCCGCGCGCATCACGTAGTTCGTCAGGCGCAGCATCACCGGCACCATTCCGTCGATCGACTGGATCACGACGCCGACGCGCTTGTCGTGTTTGAGCGCACTCAGCGCGACGCCGAGAAAGACCGAGAACACCAGGATCTGCAGGATGTCGTTGCGCGCCATCGCGTCGAGCAGGCTGGTCGGGAACGCATGCGTGATCACGTCCCGGGCGTTCAGCGCGGCCGTATTCAAGCCGGTATTGGCCTCGCCGGCGGTTGCCGTGAGATTCAGGCCGGCGCCCGGCTGCAGCGCATTGGCCATGACGAGGCCCAGGCTCAGCGAAATCAGCGACGCGCAGATGAACCACCCGATCGAGCGCAGGCCGATGCGCCCGACGTCCTCGCCGCTGTCCATGCCGGCCAGGCCCGACACGAGCGTCACGAACACCAGCGGCGCGATGATCATCTTGATCAGGCGCAGGAAGATGTCGGTGACGATCGAGAAATAGCCGGCAGTCGTCTTGAGCGTGCCCGGGTCCGCGATGTGGGTGTGGCAGAGATAGCCGGCGACGACACCGAGAATCATGCCGACTGCGATGCTTAAGGTAAGGCGATTTTTCATGTCCATCCGTCCGTGGTGGCACCCGGCCGCCGGAAGGCGGGCCGCCGCTGCGATGCAGGCAGCGCGACGCGGGTCACGCATCACATCTGCCGTTGGAACGAATGGTAGGGACCGTCGATAAAACCGTGATGCCGGTGCGACATGGCGGTATGCGAGCGCCGCATAAGGCGGGAAAACCCTGACTCAGCCGAGCCGCGGAGGCGCCGCGCGCAGGTGCTGCCAGAGCGTGTCCAGGAATTCACTCCGATTGGACACGTCGCGATACACGCGCAGTTCGACGTCGAGGTTCCACGCCGCCGGCCCGGCCGGCACGAGATCGCCGGCCGCCAGTTCCGCCGTGATCGCGCTCCGGGGCAGCCACGCGACACCCTCGCCTTCCATCACGAGTTTCTTCAGCACCTCGGCCATGTCGGATTCGTAGTGCAGTTGCAAGGCCGGCGCATCCGGTGCGCGGCCGAGCAGCAGCGCGAGGCACCGCCCGAAGTAACTGGTTTCCGTATAGGAAATCAGCGGCAGCGGATGCTGCTTCGTCCCGGGAAGACGAAAGGCCGGCGCGGATCGACGGTTGGGCCTGCATGCCGGCATCAGCGTGTCGAGGCCCACGGTCAGGTGTTCGTATTTCACCGGATCGAGATGGAGCGGCAGTTCCGGGTGGTGATACGCAAACATGAGCTCGCAATTGCCGTTGACGAGCATCAGGATCGAATCGTGGACATTGGTCGGAATCACGCGCGCCCGCACTTCGCCGAAATGCGGCGCGAGCGCCTTGAGCCACGCCGGCAGGAAACTCAGCGCGATCGTGTGGCCCGCGGCGATCTGCAGGCTCTTGCCGGCGATCCGCTGCTCGGTGCGGATGATCGCGCGCGTGTCGAACAGGCGGCTGAGCACATCTTCGGCCGTCTCGCGAAACAGGCGGCCCGCCGGCGTCAGCACCGGCGGAAAGCTGCTGCGGTCGATCAGTTCGGCCCCGATCCACTGTTCGAGCGACTGGATGCGACGGCTGAAACCCGACTGCGTGACGTTGCGGAACTCCGCTGCCCGGGAAAAGCTTTGATATTGAGCGAGGGCGAGGAAATCCTCGATCCATTTGATTTCCATATCGGCCTTGGAGGATCGCGGTGGGATCGGCCTGCGCGTCACCGAAGTCGGGGGGACGCGCAGGCCGGCGGACGCTCACATTGTATGTGCTCGATCCGGCGCATCGCGTCGGCGTTTGCCATGGCGCCAGTGGCCGATCTGGACGTCGCCGTTCTGCGGGCTCGCCGACGGCGACGATATGCGCGGGCGACAACCCCGGCGGCGACGGCATTTCAGTTGCACGGCCGCCAGCCCATCCCTGCCTGGCTACGCCTTCTTCGTATAACTGTTGCACCAGCCTTTCGCACTCACCTGCTTGCCGCCGAAAATCGCGCACGCCCCCGTCGTGGCGCCGGCCTTGCCCTGGAAGAACCGACAATTCGCACAGGCCTCGCCTGCCTGGAATTTCGGGTACTTCGCATGATCGACCCGTCCGGCATCCGCCTTGTAGCCGAGCGCCTGGGCATTGGCATCGGCTTCCTGCACGACACCGGCCCCGGCATCCGCCGCCGTCGCGCGGCGTCCAACGGCGAGCGCGGAAGCGAGCACGGTGGTGACTGCAATGAAACGTCGGCGTGAAAATTTCATGGTTCCCCCTTCAGGTTCGCGTGAACGGATGTCCGGAATGCGCCGTTCCCCGATGACGAAACGCCGCCCGCTCCTAGACGGCGCCCATCGATCGCGCAGGCATCGCGCCCATCACGCCGACGCACGCTCGACGACGGAATCAGCGAAAGAACAACGCCCGCATCCCGAACGTGTGATGCGCTTCCGCCGCCATCAGCACCATGAGCACCAGCAGGGTCAGCGGCGGGATCAGGATCGCGTACACGAGCGCCAGCCGCTCCCACATCATGTGCATGAAGATCGACACGATCAGCCCGGCCTTCGCGATCATCAGCACGACGATCAGCACCCAGCGCATCAGGCCCTGCACGTTGAAGTAGTCGACCAGGTACGACAACGTGCTCAGCACGAACAGCAGGCCCCAGATCTTCAGGTAGAGGCCGATCGGATGCTGCTGGCCGTGCGCGGCGTCGGGTCGATCGGCGGGATCGGTATGCTCCATGGCTGCCTCACCACAAATAGAACAGCGCGAAGATGAACACCCACACCAGGTCGACGAAGTGCCAGTACAGCCCGGCGATCTCGACGATCTGGAAGTTGCCGTGCTCGGTGAATCCGGGCTGCAGGATCTTGCGCGCGATCAGCAGCAGGTAGATCACGCCGCAGGTCACGTGAAAGCCGTGGAACCCGGTGATCGTGAAGAAGCACGCGCCGAACTGCGCCGCGCCGAGCGGATTGCCCCACGGGCGGATGCCTTCACGGAAAATCAGGTTGCTCCATTCGAACGCCTGCAGCGACACGAAGGTCGCGCCCAGCAGCGCGGTCGCCAGCAACAACGCGGCGGCGGGCCGTGCGTTGCGCCGGTAGCCGAAGTTGACGGCCATCGCCATCGTGCCGCTGCTGCTGATCAGCGTGAACGTCATGATCGCAATCAGCAGCAACGGCACTTCCACGCCGCCCACGCTGAGCCCGAACACTTTCGCGGTATCGGGCCATGGCGCCGTGGTCGACATGCGCACCGTCATGTAGCCGATCAGGAAGCTGCTGAAGACGAAGGTGTCCGACAGCAGGAAGATCCACATCATCGCCTTGCCCCACGGCACCCTGAAGGCTTCGCGGTCGGACGACCAGTCGGTGACGATGCCGCGCCAGCCGTCGGGCCGCGCATCGGCGGCCGGCACCGCAGACGATTCGGCAGCGGATTCGGTGTGGATCGTGGGCGCTTTCATGGCGCGGCTCCGTATAGCGGCCCGCAGACGGCCGCGACGATTCCGGGGGTCAACCACTCCATCGCCGCGAGCAGCACGAGCCAGACTGCGAGCAGGAAATGCCAGTACAGCGCGCACAGCGCGATGGCCCGTTGGGCCCGGAACGGGTCCGCGCGCCGGAGCGTCGCGATCGTCACGCCCCACGCCACCAGCCCGCCCAGCACATGCAAGCCGTGCAGGCCGGTGAGCAGATAGAGGAAGCTGTTGGACGGATTGACGGTGACGGTCTCCCCGGCTGCCGACAGCATGTGCCACGCAACCAGTTGCCCGATCACGAACACCGCCGCCAGCACGCCGCCGGCTAACAGCCACACCGTACGGGACGGGCCGATCCGGCGGGCGCGCTGCATCGCGAGGCTGGCCAGCGCCAGCGCGCTGCTGTTCCACCATAGCAGCGCCGGATGCGGGATCGGCTGCCAGTCGGGTTCGCGCATGCGCATCGCATAGGCGAACAGCAGCAGCGAGAACAGCGTCGTCGCCACCGCCATGAACACGGTCAGGCCGGTGCGGCCCGCATTCGGCAAGCCGGGTGGCGCATCGGGAACGAAGGGGCGCGGCAGCGTGGTCATTCGTGTGCCTCGCCCGGGTGCAGCGTCGGATGGGCCGCTTTGGATTCAGGCGCCGTCGCCGGCGGCTGATTCTGCGGCACGAAGTCTTCGTCCTGCCCCGGCGGACTGTATTCGTATGCCCAGCGGTAGACGACGGGAAGCGTCGGCCCCCAGTTGCCGTGTACGGGCGGCGTTTGCGGCGTCTGCCATTCGAGCGTGGTGGCGCGCCACGGGTTGCCGTCCGCACGCCGCCCGTGGCGAAGGCTCCACGCGAGGTTGAACAGGAACAGCAGCTGTGCCGCCGCGACGATCAGCGCGACGATCGTGATGAACGTGTTGAGCGTTTGCGCCGAGTGCGGAATGAAGCTGTAGCCCTGATACGCGTAATACCGCCGCGGCATGCCGAGGATGCCGAGATAGTGCATCGGGAAATAGATCGCATAGGTGCCGACGAAGGTGATCCAGAAGTGCGCGCGCCCGAGCGTGTCGTCGAGCAGGCGGCCCGTCACCTTCGGGTACCAGTGATAGAGGCCGCCGAACACCACGAGGATCGGCGACACGGCCATCACCATATGGAAGTGCGCGACCACGAAATACGTGTTCGACAGCGGGATGTCCACGCTCACGTTGCCGAGGTACAGCCCGGTCAGCCCGCCCAGCACGAAGGTGCTGATGAAGCCGATCGCGAACAGCATCGGCACGGTCAGGTGGATATCGCCGCGCCACAGCGTCAGCACCCAGTTGTAGACCTTGAGGGCGGTCGGGACGGCGATGATGAGCGTCGTGGTGGCGAAGAAGAAGCCGAAGTACGGATTCATGCCCGCGATGAACATGTGGTGCGCCCAGACCACGAAGCTCAGCGCGCCGATGATCACGATGGCCCACACCATCATCCGGTAGCCGAAGATGCTCTTGCGCGCGTGCGTGCTGATGAGATCCGACGCGATGCCGAAGGCCGGCAGCGCGACGATGTAGACCTCCGGATGCCCGAAGAACCAGAACAGGTGCTGGAACAGCAGCGGACTGCCGCCGGCGTGCTTGAGCGTCTGCCCCATCGACACCACGGCCGGGATGAAGAAGCTGGTGCCGAGCGTCCGGTCGAACAGCATCATCACCGCCGACACGAACAGCGCCGGAAACGCCAGCAGCGCCATGATGGTCGCGATGAAGATGCCCCACACCGTGAGCGGCATGCGCATCAGCGTCATGCCGCGCGTGCGTGCCTGCAGCGTGGTGGTCACGTAGTTCAGGCCGCCCATCGTGGCCGCGACGATGAAGATCGCCAGCGACACGAGCATCAGCACGATGCCCCATTCCACGCCCGGCGTGCCCGGCAGGATCGCCTGCGGCGGATACAGCGTCCAGCCCGCGCCGGTCGGCCCGCCCGGCACGAAGAAGCTCGCCACCAGCACCAGCACGGCCAGCAGGTAGACCCAGTAGCTCAGCATGTTGAGAAACGGGAACACCATGTCGCGCGCGCCGAGCATCAGCGGGATCAGGTAGTTGCCGAAGCCGCCCAGGAACAGCGCCGTCAGCAGGTAGATCACCATGATCATCCCGTGCATGGTGACGAACTGGTAGTAGTGGTTCGCGTCGATGAACGCGAACTTGCCCGGAAAGCCGAGCTGCAGCCGCATCAGATCCGACAGGACGAGGCCGACCAGGCCAATCGCGATGGCCGTCATCGCGTACTGCACGGCGATGACCTTGTGGTCCTGGCTCCACACATAGCGGGTCCAGAAGCTGTGCGGGATGGGGTCGGTGTGCGCGTAGGTCATGGCGTGTGCTCCGTCTGCTTCGTCCGTTCCGCTAGGGCTGGGCCGCGGTGCTGGCGGGCGTCCCGCCTTGCGCCTTGATGTAGGCCACCAGCGCGCTCAGTTCCTGCTCGCTCAGGTCGAAGTGCGGCATGATCGGCGAGAAGCCCTTCACGACGCGGGCCGTCGGATTGCGGATGAACGCGCGCAGATAGGCGTCGTCCACCTTCGCGGTGCTGCCGTCGGCCATCGTTTCGGTCTTGCCGTACAGGCCCTTCCAGGTCGGGCCCACGAGCGGGCTGCCGTCCACGGTATGGCAGGCGACGCAGCCCTTGGCCGCCGCGAGCGTCTTGCCCAGGTTGGCCAGTGCCTGTGCGCTGCCGCCCGCGGCGGTCGGCGCGGCCTGCACGTGGGCCATCTGCTGCTGCGCGAACGTGGTCTGCTGCGCCAGCCAGCGCGAGAACGCGGCTTCGTCTTCCACCACCACCACGCCGCGCATGCCGGCATGCCCGATTCCGCAGAGCTGCGCGCACAGGATGTCGTAGCGCCCTGCCTGGGTCGGCGTGAACCAGAAGGTGGTCACCATGCCTGGCACCATGTTCATCCGCGCGCGGAACGGCGGGACGTAGAAGTCGTGCAGCACGTCGCGCGACCGGGTGAGGACCTGGACCGGCCGGTTGAGCGGCAGGTGCACTTCGGGACTGTCGATCAGGTAGTTGTCACGGCCGTTCGGGTCGGCGGGGTTCAGGCCGAACGGGTTGTCGTTGCTGATGTAGCGCACGTCGGTCGTGCCCAGCTTGCCGCCGGGCCCGGCGAAGCGGAAACGCCATTGCCATTGCTGGCCGAGCACCTCCATCTGCAGCGCGTTGCGCGGCGGCCGGATGTAGTCCGCGTAGACGAACAGGCCCGGCGCCAGCAACGCCGCCACGCCGACGATGGTCAGGCCGATCAGCCACCATTCCAGTTTCCGGTTGTGCGGTTCGTAGGCCGCACGGTGCCCGCTGCGGTGGCGATAGCGCACCAGGGCGACCACGATGAACAGGTTGATGGCGATGAAGAATGCGCCGGTGATGACGAGCGTGATCGTCAGCATGTCGTCCATGCGCACCCAGTTCGACGCGATCGGCGTGATCCACCACGGACTGGCAAAGTGAAACCCCACCGCCAACAGGATGATCAGGACCAGGGCAATCGCAAGGGCCATAGGCCGCCTCGCTGCATCTCACTCACCGGCACCGCCCGCACCGGGTTCCGGGTCTCCCGCGGGCGCCGCGTGTTCAAGCGCGGCGCGGCGGGAAACGCGATGGGTCAGTCGTCCACGTTCTGCTTGCGCAATCGCTCCAGCCTGCCGTAGGTGATGGCCGCCACCACGCCGAACAACAGGTTGGCCAGCAAGGGCCCGGAACCGCGCTCGGAGACGAACCACGGGAACACGGCCGTCATCACGTAGAAGTTCCACCCATACGCGACGATCCCGAACGCCAGCCCGATGACGGCTTCCATGCCCACGCTCGAATCGAAGCGGAAAGGCGCCATGATCGCGGCGAGCATCATCCCCATGATCGCGCCGAGCACGTAGTGCAACAGCAGCGCCATCGCCACGATTTCGAGGTTGAATTGCGTCATCTGGCCGAGCGCGCTGCGGCCCATCACCATCGCGGCGATCTTGTGGGTCGGTTGCCACGGGCTCGAGCCGAGCACCAACGTCGACCAGACGAATTCCAGCGCGATCACCAGCGCGCCGCCCGCGAGACCGGCCACGGCAGCGGCGACCCAGTCGGGCGTACGACGCGCCCAATGGTGCGATTGAATGTGCAGTTCCATACGGCCTCCTTGCCGACGGTTCGACGTTGGCACTTCGATTCCCCCAGGCATCACGCGCGTCGGCCCCGCGTCTCTTGCGCGCTTCGGCATGGCGGACATGGGTTGCCTGCGCAACGAGCGCACGCCCCGCTCCCCGTGCGGCCCGCGGCCGCGGCCGTGCGCCCGGCGAACCGCGTCGATCGACGCGGTTGTCGGGCAAACCGATTGGCTGTCGCCTGTCAGGGGAAGATCGGTGACGTCGGTTCGGCGCCCTCCAGATCCGCCTTCGGAAAATGCTGAGCGACCATCTCTTCGATTTCCTGCTCTCGCAATGCCGGCACGTCGGCCATGATCAGGATCTGGCCTGCCTGGATCGCCTCGCGAAATCGCTGGAGTCGCGCGTTCGGCTCGGCGATGCCGATCATCGCGGCGGTCCACGCCCCGAAACCCGCGCCGGCCAGCGTCAAGCCGACGACGGCGCCGCCCGCGATCACGAGCTCCGCCGGCGGAAAGACGAGCGCGACGAGGCCGATCAGCGCACCGGCCGCGCCGCCGAGCGCGACGCCGCGCTCGAGTGCATGCACGACGTCGCTGCTTTGCAGCAACGATGCTTCGGGTAACTGATCGAGTGTGACGCTGTGGTCGGCGAGAACGTGGATATGGCGCCAGACGATACGCGCGCGCAATAGATCGTCGACGATGGCCTTCGCCATCTGGGTATCGGGTACGAGGAAATAAAGGCGTCTCATGTTGGCACCCCTTTTCTTGCCATCAACGCGTCCAAGGGACTGCTTTATATTCTATGTCAGCATCGGCAACGTGCCAGGTGCATGCGAGCCGCGGACGGGGTCGCATGCGAGCATTCGGCACGCGTGGCAAGTGGGGTTGAAGCGCGGCGATGTTCGCGGTCGATCGATCCGGGGGGCCCGGGACGTTCGCCCCCGATGGGCGCTAAACGCGTTTGCGCAACGGCGCCAGCAAGTCCCGCAGGCCGTTGTGGTCGATCTCGTGCATCAGCGCGAGCTGCCGTCCGATTTCGCCGTGCGGAAACCCTTCGCGCGCCAGCCAGTTGAGGTAAGGCCCGGGCAGGTCGGCAATCAGCCGGCCTTTGTATTTCCCGAAGGGCATGGTGACGGTGACGAGCTGTTCGAGGTCTGGATTTTGCATGCGGGTATTGTGCACGGCTTTTCGCACCTGTCGCCGACCTCGCGAAAAGGACTCGGCGAACCACCTGCGCCCCTTTTCTCGCCTGCTAGACTGGAATTCCCCCTGCACACGATGGAGGGAATCATGTTGTCCGTCTACGTCGTGAAGACCGGCGAGCAGTTCCTTTGCACCGCCGAGGATGGCGATATCGGCATGGCGCCGGCGGTTGAGGATGCCACGTCGTTTGGTTCGTATGAGGAAGCGGAAAAGGCGGCACACGTGCATGCCGACCCCGGATACGAAATCGTCGCCGTCTGTGTAATCAGGCACTGACAGGGCGCCCGCTGCCGGGCGCCCGGCGACGAGATGCGGCTCGCAGTTCCGCTGGCGCCACGCGATAGGGGTGGCGCGATGGGCTGTGCCCGGAATGACCTGGCACCGGATGGATGGCGTGCCGGGGTGCTCAGGAGCGGATCGCCGCGCGCGTCGGCAGCTCCGGTGCGTACGCTCCGACGCTACGCGCCCTCCCTGAAACGCCTGGCATCCGGCGCGCACGCCTCGTATGCGGCGCTGCGGGAATTCGGAGCGTCGCTGCTCCGCTGTTATCGCCTCGGCCCTTTCATGCCCTCCGACTCCATGGCCGCATGCCACTCCTCATTCGCCTCGATGGGGTCCATCGCTTCGTCGACCGAGGCCGTCGCGCGCTCGGCGGCGGCTCTGGCTTCGTCTGCCGGGGAGGCAAAATCACCGTCGCCTTCGCGATCGCCATCGCCATCACCGTCGCCCGGGGGATGCAGCATGTCCTTGAGCATCGCGCTTAGCTCCGGCGTGTCCCACGGCAGCCCACGCCGCGTCCGATCCTTGATGTAGTGCCTCACTTCCGCGTCCTGCTCCACGGTCAGCGGCAGCCCTCGGAAGGTGCTTTGGGGGCCAGCGTCGATCATCGCTTTCTCCTGTTTCTAGGGCATTTTCAGTGTACTCGCCATTGCAAGCCCGTGAGCAGCGATTACGGCGCGCTTGCGGCGGAGCAAAGGTGTGGGGACGACAGGCGAGTGGCGGTGAATTTCAGGCACCCGACTATAGGGGCGAGTGCCTGAAATTCGCCGTCAACCTCGAGCACGCGATTGCCATGGGTCAATATCGATGAAAGTTTCTCGAGATTTCGGGGCCGTTGTCCGGCGGGCTGCGCTTGCGGCCTGGCATGGGGTGCCGCCCTTCACGTCGGGCGGCATTCGGCCAGCTTGAGACGTTCGAGACCGACCGCAGATTCGACGACAATTGGGGGGATGCGCGCTAGCCACCACCCGTTGACCTGCACCTGACGTTGCGTACATTCAATGCCGACGCGCAGCAGTCGTGTCAAGGTTCGGAGAGGGAGACTCTCGGTTGGCCACAAAACTGTTGGAGAAAACGTAATGGTAGGTTGGAAAATCCAGCCATTCGCGTCCTGATTGACGTATACGGAACCAGTTTGGGTGAAACTCCGGTCGGGCAATGAAGGGGCTTGTGCATTTCCTGATTGCGTTGATATTGAGCGGCAATCGTCAGGTGCTGACCAAGTGACTTTGTGGCACCTTGGCATCTGTTTGCAGGGTGGCGGTCCTAAAGCACACCATTTGGGGGGGACTTGGATCGCGTCCGTGCCGATTTCTCGCTTCACGTTTCACTCGTTTGGAGGGGCTACCCTCATGACACCTTTTTTGAGATTGCTTCCGGGGATCACGTTTCCATTTGAATCGCACCAGACAATTAAATTTGGACTATCAGGATCGCGACATTTGAATGAAGGGATATTGGAATTTGATGTCTGCGCAACCGAAATAGCCGAAGCATCATTCGCTGCCCGAGTGATTCCCGAGTCAGCAGCCGATGCCGCTGAGGGAGATGTGACGTTCACCACCTCCACCAAATTTCGGATATGTTCAGATGAGGTGACGAACCCGATGGGATCGGTACGCAATACGCGGTTCGCTTGGGTTGCCGAAAAAGTATTTGGCGGCACGGCAGGTTTAGAGTCCAACGAGATTTTTTTCCCCATGGGTATGCTTTGCGCTCCACTCGGCACAAAACTAACTTGGATCGTATTTTGATTTGTAATTTTCGACTCTACGCCGCCGCCTACGGTGAACGGGCCAATTCCCAATGACACTTGCCCATTTGCGTCGACAAGGTACTTGATGTCTATTGTGAAAGTGTCGCCGGGATCAGTGCCGGCATTCGCCAATCGATCCACCGCAGAAAAACATGGTAATTGACTGTCGTTGACTTGATCTCTCTGTGCGGCAGCTATCAGTCCTTGTCTGAGTGTCAAGAGTGCTTGAGCTATAGGAGCATCGTCAATGCTCGATTTATTCAGAGAGGGATTGGTATATATGTTTGAGTAGTATCCATCTGGCTCAAGCCACTCACTAAAGACAAGCGTGCTGGTTGAAACGTTTTCTAGTGAAAGCGATGGCTTGATTGTCAGGATTGGACTGGTTTTCCCGCTTGCGTTTCCCGATGTGGTTGTGTCTGCGACCGTAAGCAGAGTGACTTTTACTCTGGAAATATCAAAATCCACGGAACCGTTCCCACACCAGTACCCGTCTGCAGCTGCAGTCGTCGCTATCTGAGCTTTATTTTTTTGAACCAAATAGACGCCAACCTGACGCTTTATGTCGGTCTGAACGTCTTGAACCTTGTCAAGTCGAACGGCAGTTACGGTAGTTCCACATCCCCAAAGAAATACAGAAAGCAATGGGCAGATAACTGTTAAATTCGAGAAACTGCGCCGTATGCGTACCGCCATCATGTTGATCCCCTAGCCAATTTTTTCTTGAATATTATTCTAAGTAAAAGTGAGCTTAGTACAGTTTTCCGACAATTCAAGATGCATTTGGAATGACGGTGACGTGCAAGTAAACGTAAGGCGGAGGATTGTTTGTTTATCGGTCGCGGCTTCAGATGCATGAGTCGAACCGCCGAGGCTTGCCAACGGCAGTCGGCAACATCAGCACGTTCACCGCGACAGCCTCCGCACGATCTCGATCAGGGTTCCGGCGGGAATGCCGCCGCTCACGTGCAGTCGTGCATCGCCGCATTCGATCTTATACACATGATCGACGGGGGCGGTGGGCATGCTGGCACTCCGGATGGCCAAACTTAACGGTTAGTTACAGACGGGACCGGGAACTCGCTTACGCCAGGCGCGATACGAATGGCCAGTTTCGAGAAAGCCGGGAGTCCCTTGTGGGTCGAAAATGCCTATTCACTGAACCTGACAGCAGACGTTCAATACAGATCCTCAGCCGAACGTCCGCAAGATAGCGTCAAGTCGACCTACCACGGCCAACACGTGAACGCCTGCAACCGCCGGGCACTTGCCGCTCAGCGTATAGGCACGGGGCCACTGATATCCGGTTGAACAGTCGCCGAGGCTGCGCGAGCTTCAACGGCGGTAGTGGATCGATTGATCGCCATGTCCTCCACGAATAATCGACAACCTGGAACTATACTGGGCAACCAGGAGGCTTCCATGACCGATCTCGACAGACTGCATCCACTCCGTCCGCTCCTGAAAAATTGGGTTTGGGAGCATGGTCGAATCGGGACTCGCTATCTCGACTGCGTAGATGGCGAAATCAGGTTTGACGAGGGCAAGAAGTCGCATTTCGCGGCCGAGAAATATATCTATGTGCCCCTTGGCAAGGGCGCCGAAGGCGATGCATCTGCGGAGGGTCCTGCGATCCATGAGGCTGGACTCGCCCGGTTTTTGCGGGCCGCGCAGTTGGGTACGCCGGAGGAAGCCGGTTCTGCAGCGGATGTCCAGCGCGCAGTGCAGGACTGCGTGGAGATTGGCCTGTTCAGCGCATATCAATGGGAGGCCCGAAAGGCGTTTGCCCGATATGCGCAGGAACCCATGTTCGATGACGAGATCCGCGCGGCGGTTGTCGACGACATCCGGCATATTTACGCCGGCATGCGGGAGCAACTGGCGCTGTACGATTTCAGTGTGCTCCACGGCTTGCCCACGCCGCTGCTCATCGGCGACACGCCCTTCATCGACTGGCGCATGCGTGCCAGTCCCGCACTTCCGTTTGTATCGCTCCCGCTGGGTCCTTACTGTCTGCTGGTAGGCGCGCCGTCCGGCAGGAAAAGCCGAATCGCGCCGGTCGTCTGGAAGGCCGCTGCCGCGATGGGCCCGTTGAAGGATCACAACCGCCAAATCGAGGCGCAGGCACGTCTGTGGCTGGTGGCGACCACGGATGACCAACTCGTCGCTGCGCAAAGCCGCATTGCCGCGGCCGTCGGCTCCAGGCAAGGGAATGAGAAACCCTGAACGAAGTTGACCTTAAGCAGATCGTCGGCGGTGGCTGAGTGAAAGACCGGCACGTGAAGCCGACCGGCTCGCCATCGACGCGTGATGCAATCACCGTGATACCGGATGCATAGTGGCAGAGCGCCTCACGAAAGCTCAAAGGCTCGATGGCCGTGCTGGAAAATGACATGGTGGATACCGAATACCGGGTGCGGTTCGGAAATACCAAGGCGGTGCGTTCCGACAGATTCAGGGAGCCGTTTCAACGCACTCCCCGAAATCTACACGGCCTTCAATTCCCCGATCGCACCCTCCGACGTCAGCCTGGAACTAGTTCGAGCATTCCTTGCGGACGATTTCCGCACCCGCGCTCAAAGCACTCAGCTTGCCTCGCGCGACTGTACGCGACAAGGGCGCCATGCCGCAGTTGGTGCAAGGATAGAGCTTGTCGGCGTCCACGAACTGAAGCGCCTTTCGCAACGTAGCGGCGACTTCCTCGGGGGTTTCGATGGTATCGGTCGCCACATCGATGGCTCCCACCATCACCTTCTTGCCCCGAATGAGTTCGATCAGATCCATGGGAACGCGCGAGTTGTGACATTCCAGCGAGACCATGTCGATACTGGATTTTTGCAGCTTGGGAAAGGCTTCCTCGTATTGTCGCCACTCCGACCCCAGCGTCTTCTTCCAGTCCGTGTTGGCCTTGATGCCATAGCCATAGCAAATATGCACGGCGGTTTCACACTTGAGACCTTCGATGGCTCTTTCCAGGGTCGCGACACCCCAATCGTTCACCTCGTCGAAGAAGACATTGAATGCGGGCTCGTCAAATTGAATGATATCGACGCCGGCAGCCTCCAGTTCCCTGGCTTCCTCGTTCAGGATCTTCGCGAACTCCCAGGCCAGTTTTTCGCGACTCTTGTAATGATCGTCGTACAGCGTATCGATCATCGTCATCGGCCCCGGCAATGCCCATTTGATGGGCTGGCTGGTTTGCTGGCGCAGGAACCTGGCATCTTCAACGAAAACCGGCTTCTGTCTCGCCACCGCATCCACGACCGTCGGCACGCTGGCGTCATAGCGATCGCGAATTCGAACGGTCTTGCGGTTCTCGAAATCAACGCCGCTGAGGTGCTCGATGAACGTGGTCACGAAATGCTGGCGCGTTTGCTCGCCGTCACTGACGATATCGATGCCCGCATGTTGTTGCTCTTGCAACGACAGGCGCAACGCATCCTGCTTGCCCTCGATCAACCCGTCGTCTTGCAGTTTCCACGGCGACCAAAGTGTCTCCGGTTGGGCGAGCCACGAAGGCTTAGGCAAACTGCCGGCGGTTGAAGTGGGTAGAACTTTTTTCACGGTAGACGACCTTGCGATTTTTTTAGTCAAAGAGCGTAGTTCACAGACCACTGCTCAAGAATGGCCTGATATGGCTTGATAAATTGCTCTTCCACGAACCTGCCCTGTTCGATAGCCAGCCGGCTACGCTCGTCCCGATCGTAAACAATTCGGGTGAGCGAAAAATCCTGATGCTTCAAACTCGGCTGGTAGGATTTTCCTGCCGGAGAATTCGCATTGTAAATTTCGGGCCGATAAATTTTCTGGAAAGTATCCATCGTGCTGATGGTGCCGATGAGCTCCAGATTGGTGTAATCATCCAGCAAATCACCGGTAAAATAAAAAGCCAGCGGCGCGACACTATTCGGCGGCATGAAATAGCGCACCTTCATCCCCATTTTTTCGAAATACTCGTCAGTCAATGAATACTCGTCCTGCCGGTATTCGATACCCAGCACCGGGTGCCGATTTGCCGTCTGATGATAGGTCTTGCTACTCGAAACGCTCAGGCATATAACCGGCGGTTTCGAGAAATTATCCTTGTAGGCGTTCGACTTCACGAAGGACTTGAACAGATTCCCGTGCAAGTCGCCAAAGTTATCCGGCGTGCTGAAGCCGGGCCGATCCCTGTTGTGCTCCAGCAATACCACACTGAAATCGTAATCTCGCACATAAGAGGAAAAATTATTTCCCGCGATGCCGTCAATGTGCTTGTTGTTTTTTCGATCGAAAATATTCGTCTTCAGTATTTCGATCAAGGGCAGCGCGGCGCTGCTCCTTTCACCGCCGACATTCATCTCGACTGAAATGATTTCAAGCTTGACAGCATAGCGATCGCCTTTAGGATTATCCCAATGCGCCAGCGCATTGAAGCGATTGTCAATCATCCTGAAGGTATTGCGCAAATTCTCCTGACGACGCTTTCCTCTGGCGAGGTTCGCAAAATTGGTTGTGATGCGCGTATGGTCGGAAGGCTGATAGTCCTCATCGAAACAGACGCTTTTAATAGCAAATGTAAACTCTTGACTCGTCATGATCTTGCGCCCCGGATTCCGAAATGAAACTGCATCTGCTCCATGCCTTTCGATGCGGCTCGCTTTTCTGTTCGATGAACGAATGTGACGTTGGGCCATGGTCGACTGGATATGAATCGATTTCATCCAACCATGAGCCATGCTCACGGTGCGGTGTGTCGGGTTCACATCGGAAGAAAAGTAACTGGCAGCGATGATATAGTTTCGGTTGCATGAATAAAAATGGATTTATTTCATGCAAACATTAAATTCGTTCATGGAGTAGCCGATGCTGGATCGCAATCATCTGATGGTCGTGCGGGAAGTGGAGCGGCAGGGCTCGCTCACGGCCGCCGCCGATACGCTCAATCTCACGCAGTCGGCGCTCAGCCATGCGGTGAAGAAGCTGGAGCAGCAGCTCGGTACGCCCGTGTGGGCGCGCGAAGGACGGACCATGCGGCTCACGCAGGCCGGACAGTACCTGCTGAGCGTCGCGAACCGGTTGCTGCCTCAATTCGAACTCGCCGAGGAGCGCATGAGGCAGTACGCGCAGGGCGAGCGCGGCACGTTGCGGATCGGCATGGAATGCGCGCCGTGCTATCAATGGCTGCTGAAGGTGGTGTCGCCGTATCTCGCGCACTGGCCGGATGTCGATGTCGACGTGAAGCAGCGCTTCCAGTTCGGCGGCATCGGTGCGTTGATCGGCTATGAAATCGACGTGCTCGTCACGCCCGACCCGCTCAAGAAGCCCGAACTGCATTTTGAGCCGGTGTTCGATTACGAGCAGGTGCTGGTGGTTGCCGACGATCACCCGCTGGCCGGAGAAGCGTATGTCACGCCGGAACAGCTGACGCACGAGGTGCTGATCACGTATCCCGTCGAAACGGACCGGCTCGATATCTACACGCAGTTCCTCACGCCCGCGAACCGGGTGCCGAAGCGCCACAAGGTGATCGAGACGACCGACATCATGCTGCAGATGGTGGCGAGCGGCCGTGGCGTGGCGGCATTGCCTCGCTGGCTCGCGGAGGAATATGCGGGCTGGATGCCGCTTACACCCGTCCAACTTGGAAAGAAGGGGATTGCGAAGCAGATTTTCCTCGGCACGCGCAAGACGGATGACGACGTCGATTATCTTGCGGCGTTTGTCAAGGCTGCGCGGGAGTGGAAATGGGCGGACGCGAAGATGCGAGACTAGTTTTGCATCTGGAACATGAACAAAACGCATGGCTCCCGCAACGGGTCGCTTTCCGCGCCTTCGTGCTTGTCGACCCTCGCTGGAGTCGAACCCGTTTCAGCCACGCGACAATTGCAGCCCCGCACCCGGCCGCAGTCCCCCTCATCCCTTTTCACGCGGCAGCACGGGCATCGCTTGCGCCCCGCGCGGCAACGCGTTGGCAGACGCCGATGAACCCACGACATCGGCGCCCGCCAACCGGCCCGCGGGCTGTCGTGCCGCATCGTCGTCCAGGCGACGTCGGCACCGCACACGCCGGTCGCGACGCGTTGCCCGACTCGGCTGCCTGCGGCGCGGGCGGCACCGCTGTCGCAGGCGAGCTGTCCTTTCTCGACGGCCACGCCTGCGGCAAGCCAGTGGCTGCGTCTTACTTCTGCAGCGAGATTTCCACCCGGCGATTGCGCGCGCGCCCTTCGGCGGTCTCGTTCGATGCGGCCGGGTTGGTTTCTCCATGCCCCGTCGCCGCGACCGAATCCGCTTTCAGCCCGTGTTCGCGCAGATATCCGGCGACGGCATCGGCGCGGCGCTTCGACAGGGCCTGGTTGTGTGCATCCGAGCCGGTCGCGTCGGTATAACCGTCCACGTCCACACGCGAGAAATGCCGGTCGCCCTGCTGGTTCAGCAACGTGTCGAGCGCGGCGGTGGCGGCGGACGTCAGCACGGCGGAGTCGGTCGCGAAGTACGCATCGCCGGTCAGGCTCACCTTCTCGACCGCGGCGGGCGCCGGCGCAGCCGCCGCGGCGACCGGCGCGGGTGCCGCACCGCACTGGAACACGATCGAGTGCGGATCGGCGCCGTCGCGGTACGGCGTCGTGGAATCGACCTTGCGCACGGTCTCGTTGCCGCACATGCGCGTCGCGACCTTCATGCAGGTATTGGCGCTCGACAGGATGCCGTGACAGTCGACACGGAACGTCCGGATGCCGTCGCGCGGCTGAAGTTCGTATGCGTTGTACGTCGGTCCCGATGCGCTCGAACAGGCCGCGAGGGAAACGACGGATGCCAGCAGTGCAAGATGAATGTTTTTCACGTGAGGACTCCGAAAATGCGAGGGGCGCAGCGCGGGCGGCGCAATGGCGCAGCCGCATCCGCGTGCGTATGCGTTCGACGCGGTCCGCCCCGGCAGTGCGTGCCGGCGCGAACCGCAGCGCGCGATTACTTCCACTGATACAGCATGCCCGCGCCGACGACGCGCTGGCTGCCGGCGAAGCCGCCGTTCAGCGTCGCCTTCAGGTTTTCCGTGACACGCGCCTGCACGCCGACCGCCATCGCCTTCTGCCCCTGGAACGTCGCCGTACCGACCCCCATCGCGAAGTTCGAGTCGCGGTCCATGTGCGGGATCGACGCCATCGCCGCGGTGGCCGCGATCCCCTCGCGTGCCATCGAATCGGTCTGCTGGATCTGCTGCTGCATCTGCGTGAGCTGGTTGTTGACCGTGTTCAGCGACTGCGTGAACTGGTTCGACACCGCATTCAGCTGGTTCACGTTCACCGCATCCGTGCCCTGCGTACCGGCCGCGACGTTGACCACCTGGCGCGCCGATTCCGCCGAACCGACCGCGACGACGTTCGAGCGCCCGCCGTCGTTGCTGCCCGTGCCGATCGCGGCCGAATTGCTGCCCGACGCCGTCGAGCCCACGCCGATGGCGGTGGAGCCGTTGCCCGATGCGAGCGCATTGTTGCCGACCGCCGTGCTGTTCGAGCCCGATGCCACCGCGCCCGACCCACCCGCCGACGAATTCGGGCCGGTCGAGCCCGGCGGCACGTTCGCGCCGTTCGGGTTCGTCGTGTACTGGCCGCCGAGGTTGGTCGTGCGTTGGTCGATCAGCGTCGTCAACTGGTTCGCGACCGAGTCGAGCTGCGACACGTTCACCGCGTCCGTGCCGTCCTTGCCGGCCGCGAGGCCCGTGATCTGCCGGTTGCCGATGTTCACTTCGCCGGCCGACGATTGCGGGCTGCTCAGGCCGTACGCGACGTAGTTCGTCAGCGCGCCGACCGTCGTCAGCGAACCGGCGCCCAATGCCACGCTGTTCGCGAACGTCGCGGACGCACCGGCGCCCAGCGCGAGCGCATCGGTTGCGTTGCCGAGCGCGCCGGAGCCCAGCGCGACGCTGCCCACGCTGACCGCCTTCGCATTCGCGCCTTGCGCGACCGACTGCGCGCCCAGCGCCGTCGCGCCGCTGCCGAGCGCGAGCGCGTCGGCCTGCGCGGCACTCGCCGCCTGCCCGATCGCGATGCCGCCAGGCGCGGTCTGGTCGACGATCGCGCCGTTGCCGATGCCCACGCCGTTGTCGCCGTTGACGACCGTCGTCGGCCCCACCGCGACCGATTCCGCGCCGACGGCGAGCGAGTCGGCCGCCGTCGAATTCGCGTGGAAATACTTCTGGCCCGTGACCGCGAACGACTGCAACGCACCGGCCAGCTGCCGCACGGTCACCGCATCCTGCTGCCCGGTGCCGTCCGCGACGTTGGTGATCTGGCGATACGTCTTGCTGGTCGCGTCGCCGACCGATACCGCGCCGAGCAGCGTCTGGTCCGTCGTGTTGAACGGGATCGATGCGGTGCCGTTGCGGAGGATGCCCGACGCCGGCGTCGTCGCGCGGTCGGATACCGACCCCGCACCGAGCGCGATGCTGCCGTCCACCTTCGAGATCGCATTCGGGCCGATCGCGACGCTGTCGAGCCCGATCGCCTGGCTGTCCGGCGCGGTCGAGTTCGCGTGGAAATACTTGATGCCGTGCGCGTTGATGTTGTCGATCGCCGAGCCGACGTTGTTGTTGATCGTCGTCGACCCGTCGCTGTTGTACGTCACGTACGACGGCGCCGAAATCGTGCCGGTCGTCGGATCGTAGGTGGCCCCGCCGCCGATCGCGCCCGCCGTGCTGTTGCCGAGGTTGGTGTTGTTGTTGGCGATCGAGCTGAGGCCGGTGGACAGCGAACCGAGGCCCGTCGACGTCGCGGTGGACAGCGACGTCAGGTTGCTGTTCGTGCTCGACAGCCCGGTGGACAGCGAGCCGACGGTCGTCGAGGTCGACGTCGACAGCGACGCGATCGAGCTCGTCGTCGAACTGAGCCCGGTCGACAGCGAACCGATGCTCGTCGAGGTCGCGGTCGACAGCGACGTGACGGTGCTGTTCGTCGAGCTCAGGCCGGTAGACAGCGAACCGACCACCGTCGAGGTGGACGTCGACAGCGACGTGATCGAGCTGTTCGTCGAACTCAAGCCGGTGGACAGCGAGCTGATGCCGGTCGACGTGGACGTCGACAGCGACGTGACCGAGCTGTTCGTCGAACTCAGGCCCGTGGACAGCGAACTGATGCCCGTCGACGTGGACGTGGACAACGATGTCACTGAGCTGTTCGTCGAACTCAAGCCAGTGGACAGCGAGCTGATGCCCGTCGACGTCGAAGTCGACAGCGACGTCACCGAGCTATTGGTCGAACTCAGGCCGGTCGAAGTCGACGTGGACAGCGACGTGATCGCGCTATTGGCCGACGACAGGCCGGTCGACGTGGATGTCGACAGCGACGTCACGGCGCTGTTGGTCGAACTCAGGCCCGTCGACAGTGAGCTGATGCCCGTCGAGGTCGAAGTCGACAACGACGTGATCGCGCTATTGGCCGACGACAGACCGGTCGACGTGGATGTCGACAGCGAAGTCACTGCGCTGTCGGTCGAGCTCAGGCCCGTCGACAGTGAGCTGATGCCCGTCGAGGTCGAAGTCGACAACGACGTGATCGCGCTATTGGCCGACGACAAACCGGTCGACGTGGATGTCGACAGCGACGTCACCGAGCTATTGGTCGAACTCAGGCCCGTCGACAGCGAACTGATGCCCGTCGACGTCGACGTGGAAAGCGACGTGATCGCGCTATTGGCCGACGACAGACCGGTCGACGTGGATGTCGACAGCGACGTCACCGAGCTGTTGGTCGAACTCAACCCCGTCGACAGCGAGCCGATGCCCGTCGACGTCGAGGTCGACAACGACGTCACCGAGCTGTTGGTCGAACTCAACCCCGTTGACAGCGAGCTGATGCCCGTCGAGGTCGACGTGGAAAGCGACGTGATCGCGCTGTTGGCCGACGACAACCCGGTCGATAGCGACGACACCCCCGTCGACAACGAACCGACGCTCGACGCCGTGGAAGTCGACAGCGAATTCACCGCCTGATTCGTCGCATCGAGCTGCGACCCGTTGATGGCATCCGTGCTCGCCGAACTGATGCGCCCGGCCGCGACATTGGTGATCTGGCGCTCGGTACCCGCGGCACCGACACTGACGACACTGGTCGGATTCGTGCCCTTGAACGTGTACGTCACGCCGCCGATCGTCGCGCTTGCGGTGGGATTCGGCGCCGCCGTCGTCGAGCCCGAGCCGAGCGCGACGTCGCCTGCATTGTTCGCCACGGCCGACGCACCGAACGCCAGCGCACCGGCCGCCGCGGCCGTCGACGTGTTGCCGAGTGCGAGCGAACCGGTGCCCTGCGCGCTGTTCGAATTGCCGATCGCGACCGCGCCGTCGCCGTTCGCCGTGTTGTTCGACCCGGCCGTGACCGCGCCGGTGCCGATCGCGGTGCTCGGGTCGCCGATCGCCACCGCGCCGTTGCCGCTGACCGTCTGCCCCAGGCCCAGCGCGACCGCGCCGATGCCGCCCAGCACCTTCGAGTTGTTGCCGCCGGCAATCGAGCCCGCCCCCGCCGCGGCCGCGACCGAGTTCGAATCGCCGATCGCCACGGTCGACCCCGCCGCCGCGACGCTGTTGATGCCGATGGCCGTCGCATTCGTGGCCGACGCCGTCGCGCCGGCCCCCAGTGCGCTCGCCGACACGCCGGTCGCCACCGCGGTATTACCGAGCGCGGTCGCGAACTGCTGCGTCGCGCTCGACTGGACGCCCATCGCAATCGAACTGATACCCGTCGCCTTCGTGCTCGTGCCGAGCGCCATCGAGGTATCGGCGCCAGCCGTCGTATTCGAGCCCAGCGCGATCGAGCTGGTGCCAAGCGACTGCGTGCCCGAGCCGGCCACCCCGGCGACGCCGCCCCAGCCGATCGCGATCGACGTCGTGCCCTTCCCGCCGCTGTTGACACCCAGCGCGAGCGCAGAATTGCCGGAAGCCAGCGAGCCGCTACCCACCGCTACACCGGCCGCGCCGGAACTGGTGGACTGGTTGCCAAGTGCAATCGCGCCCTGGTTGGTCGCCTGAGCTGAAAAGCCGAGCGCAACGCTGGCGAGGCCCGACGAAACCGCGCCGAGACCCAGCGCGGCGGCATCCTGTCCGGAGGCCGTGGCATTGTTGCCGAGCCCGATGGCAGAAACGCCGGTCGCGGTCGCGCCACTGCCCATCGCTACCCCACCGGATTGCGTCGCTTGCGCCTGGTTGCCGACGGCAACCGAAAATGCGCCCGAGCCGATCGCCTGCACGCCCATCGACGTGCTGTTGACGCCGGTCGCCTGCGCGTTGATGCCGACGGCCGTCGAAGCGTCGCCCATCGCATGCGCCCCCGGGCCAAGCGCCGTGGCCGACACGCCCTGCGCCGTCGACAGGTTGCCCAACGCGGTGGAATTCGTCTGCGCGGCGCTCGACCCGACGCCGATCGCGATCGACGAGACGCCGCCGGTGGCCGTGCCGCCATCCGGGTTGTACTGCGCATGCGCACCGGCATGGCACAGCGCGAGATACGCGGACGCCATCAGCATGGCGAGCCGCCTGAGCGACGAGGCCGAGGTCGCGCCTGCGCGAACCGCGGCCGCTCCTGCGACGTCACGCCCCGGCGTGCCACGCGACGACGCGACGCGCTTGCCGCGCGCCCGATCAAGCTCCGAAGCCGCAACCCAGGCTCCCAATGCTTCGTTCCAGATCGACTTGAACGACTTGTTCATCTTGTCTTCCCTCGGTTCTCATGTGCTGGATGACGCAACGGCGAACACGGCAGCCGGCGAGAATGTCCTCAACACATTCCCGTCGGTCTCGCGACGCCCTGCCACTCACTTTGGATCACTAACTAAACAGCCGGGTAATGCTGCACGACACGCGCGATGGATATCGCGATCACGCAATCGCGCGCCGCCCGTGCCGGTCGACACGAGGCGAGGCGACGATCGCCGGTTATCGAATCATGGAAGCCGACACGGCCAGCCCGGCGGCTCGACGCGGGGCGTGCCGTTCAACCGCGCACGCGCGCGCCATCGCGCCGAACCCGCGACGACCTCATATCTCATCGGAAAGCGTCATTCAGACGCCGGATGGGCGGAAGCCGGCCCGCACTCCGGGGCGGCCCGCCGTGTTTCATTCAGGAGGAGGATGGCGCCGTGCAATCCCCGGGACTGAAGCATGCGCCACCGGTTCGTGCGAACCGGTGCGTTGGCCTGTCATGCCTGTTGTGTTCATCGTTTTCGTGCCCGCCTGATTCGAGAGCGCGCCGCGCGCGACCGTTCCCCGATGGATCGAACCCTCGGACGGCCCACGCGCAGCCACTCACCCTTTTCGTCCCGCATTCAAACGCATTTCCGGAATCCCGGAACAGCATCGACGACTTGCCGGACGACCCCTGCACCGAATTAATCGATCGAATTTCCTTGACGATTTCGTCTCGACCGGTGCGCCATTCCCAACCGCATTCCAGAACTCACCGATTTCTCTTATATAGCGACGTATTCGGTGAATGGCGGAATTTGCATTACCCTCGTGCCAGTTATTCGTTCGCCGACGCAGTCCCATATCATGGGATCGAACATCGATCAATGTCTCATTGGTATCGCGTGCTTCGAAATAGAACGTCGGCATGCGATCCGCGCGATTCCGACCGTTTGAAAGAACCGATTCCAGCCGCGCCGGGGCTAGTTTGCCGGCATCCGTCGGAACGAACCTTTTCCAGAGCGGAAAAATCCTTTTCCCGAGCAGACAGCATTTACATTCATACATTCCAACGCAAAATGCGATTTCACGACTAACACGATTCCGACCCGCCATCAGAAAAAAATTAATCATGCAACCCACAATTTCTTCATTCTTTTCACATAGAAGGCATCGACTTCGGAACGCATGTCAAACTGATTCACCCGCCCCATCCCATTCCAATTATTCCGAATTGATCCGGAAATTAAGACCGATTATTAAAAGCCAATTCGGCATGTTTTTCCACTTCCTTTTCTTCCGGCCGGACGCCGCGGCGGCCAACACGCAGCACCCCGCCGCACAAGCCCCCACATGCCACACGGAATCCTCACTATGTGACCTGTTGTCGGCATATAATTTTTCGCAACAATCGTGCAGACCGCGATGCACGTCATCTGACCGGCCACCCTTCCACCGCCTCCGCAACCATGTCATCCCGCTCGTCCAGTTCGGCGTCGCCTCGTCCCACGCCGGATCTTGCTGACGCACATATTCTTGTCGTCGACGATCGCCCGAACGACCTGCGGCTCCTCACCGAAATCCTGCGGGCCGCACGGTGCCGGATCAGCGTCGCGTTCGACGGGCTGCAGGCGTATCACCGTGCCCAGGCGATCGCGCCCGACCTGATCCTGATGGATGTCCGCATGCCGCGCATGGACGGCTTCGCCGCGTGCCGGCTGCTGGCGTCGACGCCGTCGACGCAATCGATCCCGGTCATCATCCTGACGGCCGCGGGCGATCTCGAGGATCGCATCGCAGGGCTCGAAACCGGCGCGATCGACTACATCATCAAGCCGTTCGAGCCGACCGAAGTGCTGGCCCGGATCCGCAATCACCTGAAACGCGCGCGGCGCAGCCAGCCGTTCGCGCATCTGCCCGAGCTGCCCGACAACCCGGACGCGGCCCTCGTGCGCGCGGCGTCCGAGGTCCTGCTGCGCGACCTGCGCCATCCGCCGGCGCTCGAGGATCTCGCCAGGCAGGTCGGCACGCACGAGAAGCGTTTGTCCCGCGTGTTCCGCGATCATCTCGGCCAGACCGTGTTCGAATATCTGCGCGACACGCGGCTGCGCGCCGCGATGCACTTTCTCGCGGAGACGTCGATGGGAATCGGCGACATCGCCGAGGAAATCGGCTTTTCCACGCCCGGCAACTTCGCCACCGCCTTCCGCGAACGCTTCGGCATCACGCCGTCCGACTGGCGGCGCCAGCGCCACGCGGTCAATGCCCCGCCCGCCGCACCCGGGGCGCACCATCACGATGGGTAGGCGCCACGCGGCATGGGCAGCCGGCTGTCGCGCGGTGCTGCTGCTCCTGCTCGCGATGGCCGTCACCTGCGCGACCGCGCGTGCCGCGTCGACGCCGCCCCCCGCGCAACTGGACGCCGTATCGGTCTTCGAGGACGCGAGCACGACGATGTCCGCCGCTCAGGTCGCCGCACGGCTCGCCGATCCCGCGCATGGCACGCCGGTGGCCGGCACGTCGTCGTTCAACGTCGAGTTCTCACGATCGGCGTGGTGGATCCGCGCCACGCTCACCAACCGCGACAGCGCCGCGCACCCGCTGGTGCTGGTGATTCGCGACGCCCGCGTCGACCAGGCGGACTTCTATCTCGGCCGGAACGGCGGGTGGATGCTCGACAACCGCTTCCCGGCCGCCGGCGCCGGTAGTGACGCCCGGCCGTCGTCGCGCTACCCGGCGCTCGACGTCACGTTGCGTGCCGGCGAAAGCGTCCCCGTCCTGATTCGCGTCACGTCGCGCAAGGAAATGCGGCTCGCGCCGGCCGCGTTCACGCGTGCGGCGTGGGATGCGCTGGAGCGGCGCGCGACGATGTGGGACTTCGGCTTCTTCGGCGGGCTGCTCGCGCTGATGTGGTGCGCGCTGCTGATCGGGTTCTTTTCGCGCAGCGGCGTGTTTCACGTGCTGGCCGCGGTGGCGCTCGGCACGACGCTGTTCGAAGCGGCTTACCGCGGCTACCTGGCGATGGCGTTGCCGCCCGCGCTGCGTGAATGGTCGGCGCGTGGCGAAGTCATCTTCGCGTACCTGGCGGTTTCCTGCTTCTTCCTCTTCATCCTGATGGTCGCCCGGCGCGAGCAGGCGAAGCTGCCGATGCGCGCGATCTACATGGCATTCATCGCGCTCGAAGGCGTCGGCATGGTCGGCGCCGCCTGCGGCGACCTGCTGACGTTCACGTGGTTCTGCCTGCGGCTGAACGCGTTGACCGCGATCGTCAACATCAGCCTCGCGCTGCTGCTCGCGATCCGCCGGACGCCCACCGGCCGCGTGATGCTGATCGCCATTGCGATCGCCAGCTTCAACATGCTGATCCGCGTGCTCGACGGCAGGAACACGCTGCCGCCGGCGCTCGCGTGGCTGAAATCCGACATCTTCCCGAACCCCGTCATCGCGGTCGTCGGGCTCGCCACGCACCTGCTGGTGCTGGCCGCGTGGATTCATCACGTCGGCCGCCAGCGTACCGAGGCGAGGAAGCGGCTCGAGCACTGGCAGCTCACCGAACAGGATCGCCTGCGCGACGAAGTCGCACGCCGCACGCTCGCGCTCAACGACGCGCTGCAACAGGTGACGACCCACATGCAGCAGAAGATCGAGACGCTCGGCTACGTCAGCCACGACCTGCGCGCGCCGCTGTCCACGATCAACGGCTATGCGAAGCTGCTGCTGCAAGGCGCGACGCGCGGCCAGGCGCGGCTGATCCGGTCGATCGACCGCAGCATCCGCTATCAGCTCACGCTGATCGATGAGCTGCTCGCGTTCACGAAGGCCGAGCTGCAGCCGCTCGGCGTGACGCCGGACACGACCGACCTGCCCGGCCTGCTCGACGACATCGGCCACTATGCGCTCGCGCTGTGCGCGCAGCAGGACAACCGGTTCGTCTACCGCCCGGCCACGGCGCTGCCGCGCACGGTGTCGATCGACGGCATGCGGCTGCAGCAGGTGCTGCTCAACCTGCTGTCCAACGCATCGAAGTTCACGCGCGACGGCACGGTCACGCTGTCGATTCATGCCGCGCGCGAGGGCGACACCTGGCGGCTGCTGTTCGAAGTGGCCGATACGGGCATCGGGATCGACATCAGCGGCAACCGCGACATCTTCCGCGCGTACCAGCAGGTGCAGGCCGTGAACGGCGGCACCGGGCTCGGCCTGTTCATCGCGCAGCGCATCGTCGGCGCGATGGCGGGCGAGCTGGCCGTCGCCAGCCAGCCGGGCGTCGGCACGGCATTCTCGTTCGCGATCGTCGCGCCGGCCGTCGGGCACGCGCTCGTGCCGGTGTCGGAGCTCGTCCGGCGGTTTCATCCGGACGGCGAGGCCGAGCCGGACGTCCCCGCGCCCACGATGCCGTGCCCGCCCGACGATGCGCTCGACCAGTTGATCCTGCTGGCCGACAACGGGCAGCTGACCGATATCGAGGCATGGCTCGGCCCGTATGCTGACGAGCCGGATTACGCGGCCTTCGTGCGGGACGTGCGCGACCACCTCGATGCACTGGACCTGGACGCGATCGGGAAACTGGCCGGCTCGCTGAAACAGGCGCGCCGCGCCGCGACGGCGTTCGACGCTGAAACCGACGCGGCCGGGCCGGCCTGACGGCACGGGCCGCCGTGGCGCGCACGCGCCGATCGTGGTACCGGCCGGCCGCCGGATGCGACCGCCCGCGCATCGGCACCGGCCACCGTCGGGTCAGGTTGCTTCATGCCGCGGCCGCCCCCGCCGGCCGATGCGTGCGCTACAGCCGCCGCATCGTCGAAACCAGCGCGGCATCCTCGTCGGGCGATGCTGGCCGCGCCTGTGCGGGGCTGCGTTTCGGCCTCGGCGCCCCAAGCCCCGTGCCGCCCGTGCGCCGCCGCGCGGCATGCCGTTCGATCACCCGTTGCAGCACGCAGAACACGCACAGCAGCGCGCCGATCACGATCCGCGTCCACCACGAACTCAACGTGCCGTCGAACGTGATCAGCACCTGGATCGTGCCGAGGATGCCGACACCGAACACCGAGCCGAGCACATAGCCCACCCCGCCGGTGAGCAGCGTGCCGCCGATCACGGTCGCGGCGATCGCGTCGAGTTCCATGCCCTGGGCCTGCAACCCGTAACCCGACAGCACGTACAGCGTGAACACGACGCCGCCGAGCGCCGAACAGAAGCCGCTCAGCGCGTACACGCCGACCTTCGTGCGCGCGACCGGCAGCCCCATCAGCAGCGCCGAACGCTCGTTGCCGCCGATCGCGTAGACGTTGCGGCCGAAGCGCGTGAAATGCGCGACGTAGATCGCGCCGGCCAGCGTCGCGAGCGCGATCAACGCGCCCGCGCTCAGCGTGCCGCCGCCCACCGGCACGCTGAAGCCCGCGATCGCATGAAACACCGGCTCGTTGATCGTGATCGACTGCGTCGTGATCAGGAAACACGCGCCGCGCGCGAGAAACATCCCGGCCAGCGTGACGATGAACGGCTGCAGCCGGAAATAATGGATCAGCGCCCCCATCGCCGCGCCGTACAGCGCGCCGAACGCGAGCACCAGCGGCACGATCACCCACACGGGCCAGTGCAGCCGCTCGGCGCCGACCGCGCAGAAGATCGTCGTCAGCGCGACGACCGAGCCGACCGACAGGTCGATGCCGCCCGACACGATCACGAACGTCATCCCGAGCGCGACGATCAACAGGAAGGCGTTGTCGACGAGCAGCCCGGTCAGCACCTGCATCGAGAAGAAGCCCGTGTAGGTCACGGACCCGAAGCCGAACAGCGCGGCGAACAGCACGATCGTCACGACGATCGGCAGCGTGCGCGGGTCGGCGAGCCGGCCAAGGAATCGGTTCATCGCGGCGTGGCTCCGGAAGTGGCGCGCGAACGCGCGGAAGGCAGCAGCCGCGACGCGTGCCGGACGACCGACGCACGGGCGGCCTCCGACTGGATCAGCGTCACGACGATCACGACGACCGCCTTGACGACGAGCGTCGCCTCCGGCGGCACGCCGATCGAGTAGGTCGTGTAGGTGAGCGTCTGGATGATCAGCGCACCGAGCACCGAGCCGGCGAGGCTGAAGCGGCCGCCGAGCAGCGACGTGCCGCCGAGCGTCACCGCGAGGATCGCGTCGAGTTCGAGCAGCAGCCCCGCGTTGTTGCCGTCGGCGCTGCGCACGTTCGAGCTGGCCAGGATGCCCGCGAGCGCCGACATCACGCCTGAAAACAGATACACGCCGAACACGATCGCCCCCGAGCGCAGCCCGACGAGCCGTGTCGCGACCGGGTTCACGCCGATTGCGCGGATGAACAGCCCGAGCGCGGTGCGGTTCACCAGCAGCGCGGTCGCGGCGATCGTCGCCAGCGCGATCCACACCGCGCACGGCACGGCCGCGAGATAGCCGCCGCCGAGCGCGAGGTAGCCGGGCGCGCCGATCGGGATGATCTGGCCGCCCGTCAGCAGTTGCGCGACGCCGCGGCCGGCCACCATCAGGATCAGCGTCGCGATGATCGGCTGCATCCCGACGAACGCCACCAGCAGCCCGTTCCATGCGCCGGCCAGCAGCCCGACGCCGAGCGCGGCGGCCAGCGCCACGCCGATTCGCGACGGGTCCGCGTCGAGCACGATCGCCGCGGCCGCCCCTGCGATCGCGACGATCGCGCCGACCGAGATGTCGATCCCGCGGGTCGCGATCACGAGCGTCATCCCGAGCGACACGATCACGAGCGGCGCAGCGCGGTTCAGGATGTCGATCGGCGCGCCGAACAGGTGAGCGTCGAGCAGCGTGATCGACAGGAAGCCCGGGCGATACGCGACGTCGAGCGCGAACAGCAGCGCGAGCGTCAGCACCGGCCACACGAGCGAATGACGGAACAACGTGCGCAGCCGCGTCATGACTGGCCTCCCGCGATCAGCCGGTACACCTGCTCCTCGGATGCGTCGGCGCCGGTCAGTTCGGCGACCTTGCGCCGGTCGCGCAGCACCGCGATCCGGTGGCTCACGCGCACGACCTCGCTGATCTCCGACGAGATGAACAGGATCGCGAGCCCTTGCGCGCACAGCGCGAGCACGCGCTCCATGATGTCGAACTTCGCGGCGACGTCGATGCCGCGCGTCGGCTCGTCGAGAATCAGCAGCTTCGGTTCCGTCGCGAGCCAGCGCGCGAGCAGCACCTTTTGCTGGTTGCCGCCCGACAGCAGCCCGATCGGCTGCTCCGCGTCGCGCGCCTTGATGCCGAGCCGCGCGATGTACGTATCGGCGAGCTCGCGCTGCCGCGCGCGCCCGATCAGCCGCCACCAGCCGCGCCGCGCCTGCAGCGCGAGAATGATGTTCTCGCGGATCGACAGCGCGGCGACGATCCCCTCCTTCTTGCGATCCTCCGGGCAATACGCGATGCCGTTGCGGACCGCGTCGTGCGGCGACGCGAGCCGCGTGCGCGCGCCGTCGACCTCGATTGCGCCGGTGTCGGCGCGCTCGGCGGCGAACGCGAGCTGCGCGGTTTCGGTGCGCCCCGAACCGAGCAGCCCGGCCAGCCCGACGATCTCGCCGGGCCGCACGTCGAGATCGAGCGGGCTCATCATTCCGCGCCGGCCGACCTGCTGCATCGACAGGAACGGTTCCGCGTCGCCCGCGGTGCGTTCGACCGCCGCCGCGCCCGCCTGCAGCGTGTCGGACATCCGTTCGCGGCCGGTCATCTTCGCGACCAGCACGTCGACCGGCAGGTCGCGCGCGAGATACTCGCCTTCGCGCTCGCCGTTGCGCATCACGGTGATCCGGTCGGACACCGCATAGGTCTGCTCGAGAAAGTGCGTGACGAACAGGATCGCGATGCCCGATGCCTTCAGCCGGCGCAGCACGTCGAACAGCCGCGCGACCTCGCCGTCGTCGAGGCTCGACGTCGGCTCGTCGAGAATCAGCACGCGCGCGTCGACCGACACGGCCCGTGCGATCGCGACCATCTGCTGCACGGCGATCGGATACGCGTCGAGCGAACGCGTGACGTCGAGCGCCAGGTCGAGTTCGGCCAGCGCCGCGCGCGAGCGTGCATGAATCGTGTTCCAGTCGATCGCGCCGCGCCGCATCGGCTGCCGGCCCGCGAAGATGTTCTCCGCGACCGACAGGTTCGCGCACAGGTTCACTTCCTGGTAGAGCGTCTGGATGCCGGCCGCCTCGGCTTCGCGCGGCGCGGCGAAATGCACGACCCGGCCGCCGACGCGAATCTCGCCCGCGTCGTGCGCATGCACGCCGGTGAGCACGTTGATCAGCGTCGACTTGCCCGCGCCGTTCTGGCCCATCAGCGCGTGGATCTCGCCCGGAAACAGCCGGAAGTTCACGCGCTGCAGCGCGTTCACGCCCGGAAACGACTTGTCGATGCCGATCATCTCGACCACCGGCGATCTCTCCATGCATCCTCCCTCGAAGCGGTTGGCGCCCGGGCGGCCGCCATGCCGCCGCCCGCGCCGGGCCGTCGGTACGTGGCTCAGTACTTGCGGGTCGGCAGCACCTGGGCCGCGACGTTCATCGGGAACACGGTCTCGTTCGTCACGATGCGCTTGGGCAGTTGCTTGCCGGCGACCACGTCCTTCACCGCGGTCATCAACTGCGGGCCGAGCAGCGGGCTGCATTCGACGTCGACGTTGATCTTGCCCGCGACCATCGCCTGGAAGCCGCCCTTCGTCGCGTCGAACGACACGACGCTCACGTCCTTGCCGGGCTTGATCCCCGCCTCTTCCATCGCCTGGATCGCGCCGAGCGCCATGTCGTCGTTGTGCGCGTAGACGACGTTGATCTGCTTGCCGTAGGTCTTCGCGAACGCTTCCATCACCTGCTTGCCGCCCGCCAGCGTGAAGTCGCCGCTCTGCGACGCGATCACCTTGAATTTAGGATTGCTCTTGATCACTTCGAGCAGTCCGGCCCGCCGGTCGTTGGCCGGCGCCGAGCCGACCGTGCCCTGCAGCTCGACGATATTGATCGGACCCGGGTCGTTCTTGTAGCGCTCTTCCATCCAGTGGCCGGCGCGCCGCCCTTCCTCGAGGAAGTCCGAGCCGATCATCGTCACGTACAGCGACGGGTCCTTCACGTCGACCCCGCGATCGGTCAGGATCACCGGGATGTGCGCGGCCTTCGCTTCGGTCAGCACGGGCTCCCAGCCCGATTCGACGACCGGCGAGAACGCGATCACGTCGACCTTCTGCGCGATGAACGAGCGGATCGCGCGAATCTGGTTCTCCTGCTTCTGCTGCGCGTCGGAGAATTTCAGGTTGATGCCGGCGTCCTTCGCCGCGCCCTTCACCGACACCGTGTTCGCGGTGCGCCACGCGCTTTCCGCGCCGACCTGCGAGAAGCCGAGCGTGATGGGTTTCTGCTGCGCGTGCGCGCCGCCGGCCAGCACCGCTGCCGCGGCGACGATCGCGCCGGCCGCCAGCTTCCTGATGAATGTCATGGTTCGTCTCCGATGATGTCGTTGTGTGCCGCTGCGCTGTTGTGTTTCTGCGTGGCGCAGGCGCGGGTCGGGGCTGTGCGCCGGCCGGGGGCGTCGCGCCGGCCCGGTCTGCATGCCCCGCATCAGTCTAGAAACAAGTCCGATAACCTTCTAATGAAATATTGGATTGGGGCGATATCGGATTCGGCATACGTATAAACACCTAAGCATGTGGGCAGGCCCGTTCTAGCCGGCCTTGGCCGCGTTTTGCGCGGCCTTTGCACGCGCCACGCGCACCACTGGCGCGTGGCCTCGCGGCATCGTCAAACGCTCGTTCCAGCCGACATCGACGATCTGCTTGGGAGCGTCGAGGTTCGTTGAACGCGACACGGCATCGACACGATCCGCCCGATGCCGGCACCGGGCCGCAGTCATCTTGGCCGGGCGAAGCCGTTGCGTGATTTCGTCGATGCAGCGGTAGCAAACACCCGAACGCCCGCCCGGCGCGCACTTGCGCCGGGTCTCCTCGGGCGCGCCTGGAACGGCGCACGGTTCTTGCTGCGCGACGCCCGAACGTACGCATAAACAGGAGAAAACCGTGCGCGCAGGATGTCCACCCGGAACGCAGCCCGACGATACGCGGATCGGCACCGACGTCGATCGCCGCGCCGCAGCATGAAGCAGCGCGCCCCGTCGCAGCCGAATGCACGCATGCCCGCCGGGCCGCTGCGTCATGTCGACGACCGCCGCCCCGGCTATACGCGCCGGCCGCTCCGCAACGGCTTCGCGTATTACGGGCCGGACGGTGTGCGAGTGCGCGATGCCGACGAAATTGCCCGTATCAACGCGCTGGCGATTCCCCCCGCGTACACCGACGTGTGGATCTGCATGGACCCGCGCGGTCATCTTCAGGCAACCGGCCGCGATGCACGCGGGCGCAAGCAGTATCGCTATCACCCGCTGTGGCGCGAGACGCGAGATGCGAACAAGTACGCGCGGATGGCCGCGTTCGCGCGTGCGCTGCCGCGCATCCGCGCGCGCGTCACGCGCGATCTGGCGCTGCCGGGCATGCCGCGCGACAAGGTCGTGGCGACGATCGTCCGCTTGCTCGACACGACGCTCGCGCGGATCGGCAACGCGGAATACGCGCGCGAAAACGGCTCGTACGGGCTGACGACGCTGCGCAAGCGTCATTTGAAAATTCGGCCCGGCCAGGTGCGGCTGCGCTTCGCCGGCAAGAGCGGGATCGAACACGACGTGACGGTTGACGATGCGCGGGTCGCGCGCATCGTACGGCGCTGCGCGGAACTGCCCGGGCACGAGTTGTTCCAGTATGTGGACGACGACGGCGTACGCCATCCGGTCGGGTCGTCCGACGTGAACGACTACCTGCGCGAGGCCGGCGGCGCGGATTTCACCGCGAAGGATTACCGGACCTGGGCCGGCAGCGTGCATGCGCTCGGGTTGTTGCGGCGCACCGAGCATCGCGGCGTCACGCACGCGCGCAAGCAGATCGTCGAGACCGTGCGCGCGGTGGCCGAGCTACTGCGCAACACACCGGCCGTGTGCCGGCGCTGCTACATCCATCCGGCCGTGCTCGACGCGTTCGAGGCAGGCACGCTCGCCGCGCTTGCGGTCCGGCGGACGCCGCGCGGCTTGCGCGCGGATGAAGCGGCGTTCGTGGCGTTGCTCGGCAGCGCACGCCGGCGCATGGGGACATGACTGCGCACATCGCCCGGACACCCGCTTCGACGCAGCCGGCCCCACACGAACCCGATGTCGTTTACCACCGGGTTCCGGGCGCATGACCGATAGCCGCTCGCGCCCGTTTCCCTAAACTGGTTCGCACAACACACCTGCCCGGTGTCGTCCGCTACGCGCGGCACGCCACCGGCATCGACGCATCCCCGAGACATCCGCCTTCGCTGTCCGTCGGCCCGCACACCCCCGCTGCATCCCGCCGGCCGCGCCGCCAAGGCCATTCCAGGAGAGTTCATTGAGCCCGTCGCAAGCGCGCCCCGCGAAAGCCCGATCTTCGCGCCAGTCCGTCAAGCTGGATGACATCACGATCGTCGACCCCGCCGTCCTCAAGCGCGCGGTCGGCGCCATGGCGTTCGGCAACGCGATGGAATGGTTCGACTTCGGCGTCTACAGCTACATCGCCGTCACGCTCGGCAAGGTGTTCTTCCCGTCCAGCAGCCCGTCCGCGCAGCTGCTCGCGACCTTCGGCACGTTCGCGGCCGCGTTCCTCGTGCGCCCGCTCGGCGGCATGGTGTTCGGCCCGCTCGGCGACCGCATCGGCCGCCAGCGCGTGCTCGCCGCCACGATGATCATGATGGCCGTCGGCACCTTCGCGATCGGCCTGATCCCCAGCTACGCGTCGATCGGCATCATGGCGCCCGTGCTGCTGCTCGTCGCCCGCCTCGTGCAGGGCTTCTCGACCGGCGGCGAGTACGGCGGCGCCGCCACCTTCATCGCCGAATTCTCCACCGACAAGCGCCGCGGCTTCATGGGCAGCTTCCTCGAGTTCGGCACGCTGATCGGCTATACGCTCGGCGCGGCGACGGTCGCGCTGCTCACCGCGTCGCTGTCGCAGGAAGCGCTGCTGTCGTGGGGCTGGCGCGTGCCGTTCTTCATCGCCGGCCCGCTCGGCCTCGTGGGACTCTATATCCGGCTGAAACTCGAGGAAACGCCCGCGTTCAAGAAGGAGGCCGAAGCACGCGAAGCGGACGAACGCACGCGGCCGAAGCAGCGCTTCGCGACGCTGCTTGTCGAACAGTGGAAGCCGCTGCTGCAATGCGTCGGCCTCGTGCTGATCTTCAACGTGACCGACTACATGGCGCTGTCGTACCTGCCGAGCTACCTGTCGGCGACGCTGCACTTCCGCGAATCGCACGGCCTGTTCCTGGTGCTGCTCGTGATGGTGCTGATGATGCCGTTGACGCTCTACGCCGGGCACCTGTCTGACAAGGTCGGCCGCAAGCCGGTGATGATGGCCGGCTGCGTGGGCCTGCTCGTGCTGGCCGTGCCGGCGCTGATGCTGATCCGCACCGGCGGCATGCTGCCCGTGTTCGGCGGGATGCTGATCTATGGCGTGCTGCTGTCGTGCTTCACCGGCGTGATGCCGTCGGCGCTGCCCGCGCTGTTCCCCACGCGCATCCGCTACGGCGCGCTCGCGATCGGCTTCAACGTATCGGTGTCGCTGTTCGGCGGCACGACGCCGCTCGTCACCGCGTGGCTCGTCGATCGCACCGGCGACCTGATGATGCCCGCGTACTACCTGATGGGCGCATCGTTCATCGGCATCGTGTCGGTGCTCGCGCTGCGCGAAACGGCACGCCAGCCGCTGCCCGGCTCCGCGCCGTGCGTCGCGAGCCGCGCGGAGGCGCTGAGCCTCGTTCGCGGCCCGGCCGACGAAGCGCGTGGGCAGGACAGGAAGCTCACGCCGGTCAGCGAACGCGCGTGATGCGGGCGCGGGTGGCGCTGGCGCTCATGAGGTGGCGCGACGCCGCGCGACATGCGCCGCGTCGCGCGCACCGCGTCAGCCTGCCGACAGCCGCTGCGCGTCGAACCAGTCGAACAGCATGCGCGTGACGAACGCGGGATTTTCCAGATTCGAGATGTGGCCGGCGTCCGGCACCAGCGCGTGGGTGCAGCCGATCACGCTCGCCATCTTCACGGTTTCCGACGGCGGGCGCGCCATGTCGCCCGCGCCGCACATCAGCAGCGTGCGTTCGGCGTCCAGTTCGGCGAGCGCCGGCAGCGTGTCGGGCCGGCCAAAGATCAGTCGGCCGAGCGGAACGATCGATTGCCGCAACCGGTCGGCCGGCAGGTTCGCGAGCGCGTCGCGAAACGCGGACGGCACCGGGCCCGCCAGATTGACATCCGGCCGGAAGAACAGCGGCACGATCGCATCGAGCAGCGGCGGCGCGATACGGCCCGCGGCGGCGATGGCGTCAAGCATTCCGAAGTAGCGCAGCCGCGTCGCCTCGGGCTCGGCCTCGAGCGACGCATCCATCAGCACGAGCGAGCGCACGCGCTGCGGTTCGCGCAACGCGAGCCGCGCGCCCCACATGCCGCCGACACTGAGCCCGACCAGCGCGCACTGTTCGATCGCCAGCGCGTCGAGCAGCGCACTCGCTTGCGCGGCAAGATCGTCGAGCGTCTGCGTGCCTTCCGGCAGTACGCCCGATGCACCGTGCCCCCACAGGTCCGGCACGATGACACGATACCGGCGCGACAGCGCGTCGATCTGCGGCGCCCACATCGCCGCATCCCACAGATAGCTGTGCCCGAGCAGCACCGGGAACCCGGTGCCGTGATCCTGGTAATGCAGGGTGCTGCCATGAATGTTCACTGCGGGCATGTCGTCTCCGGTGTCGGTGCGATCGGCAGCGGCCCGGAACCGGGCGCCGCGCTCGGCGGCGTGCTGCAACGAAGGCGAAGCGGCGCATCATCGCACAGGTTGCAGGCGCGGCGCATGACGGTTCGCACCTGCGTGCGCGTCGAACCTGCCGCATGCCCCTTCGACACGCACGCGCGACGACGTAGCGCGACCGCACTATCCGACGCGATACATCGGCACCACGTTGCTGCCGGCCGTTTCCGGGTCCGACGCGAGCGGATGACTCGCCTGTTCGAGCAGCCAGTTGGTCAGCACCGCGATATCGAACTCGTTGCATGCATCCGGGTTCTGCACCAGCACGTAGCTGCCCGATGCGACCGTGCAGTGCGGGAACAGCTCGACGAGCCGGCCCTGCTTCAGCAGCCCGTCGACCAGCGGCCGCCGCCCGATCGCGATGCCGTGCCCGTCGACCGCGGCCTGCACCAGCTGGTCGTACTGGCTGAAATGCAGCGCGCCGGCGGGCCGCAGGCGCGGCACGCCCAGCTCCTTCAGCAGATGGCTCCATCCGTGCCACGGCCACTCGCCGCGCGGATCGTCGAGATGCAGCAGCACGTGCCGATCGAGATCCTCCGGCTTCATCGACGCGACGTCCCCCGCCGCCGGCATCAGGCTCGGGCTGCAGACCGCCACGACGCGCTCGCGAAACAGCACGTCCGTCTCGTCCGTCGACGTATACGGCCCTGCATATCGCACGGCCAGGTGCAAACGTTTGCGTTTAAGATCTTCAATTTCGCTCGTGGCCGACACGCGTACGTCGATGTCGGGATAGCTGGCGCGGAACGAACCGAGGCGCGGAATCAGCCACAGCGCCGCGAACGAAACGGTGGTCGACAACGAGATCGCGCGCTGGCCCACGCTCGACGACAGCTTGCCGATCACCGATTCCAGGTCGGACAACGCGAACGAGATCGCGTCGTACAGCTCGCGCCCCTTGTCGGTCAGCGTCAGGGAACGAATGTGCCGGTGAAAGAGCTCGATCCGGAGCTGCTCCTCGAGCGCCTTGACCTGCCGGCTCACGGCGGATTGCGTGACGTTCAGTTCCTGCCCGGCACGCGTAAAGCTCAAATGACGCGCCGCGCATTCGAAGCCTCTCAGGAAATCCAGGGAAGGCATACTTCTCAATCGCTTTGCCAATCTCACATTAGCCATACCGCCGCCTCAAAGTTGCACCCACCGACAGGCAAGTCGCCGTTCGTCTCCCTGACTCGTTTCTCCTTTTTGGATTCGGAAACGATTTTATATTGAAGCATGGATGCGGATCATTCTTATTTTCAATCGTGACACTCGTATTTATCTATCGATTTTCATCGACCAGATAATCTTACATTACCATTATCAAGTAGTGATTTTGTAAAACAATAAGCGACCAGAATGGCGCGAATGATGACAGACAAAGTCGTGCAAAAACAGCACATTACAGGCAAAAATCGACGCCACGACAGCGATACGGACGTTTCGGCAGACGTGAATCCGCATACCTACAATTCAATTTCAGTCACCAAACGATTTTATTCATTTACCGTATTGCGAAAAGAAAACGCACTTCAACATACACGTGGAATACCATTTAAATCCATGATTTCATGTTTATAAAAACATACTAAACGCATGAAATTGAATTGCGCCGTGCAATTCCCGTAAATTGATGAACCAATTATGTCCGGTAATGAATATTCCGCGGACCGGAAACGGCAACCCGCGTGCATCACACCACCCCGTCGTCCGGAATCGGTTCCGCCCTTTACCGGACGGGATGAGTGTCGCTATCCCGCGTCCACCACGCCGTCCGTCACACGGGGCGTTCGCGCGGTCACTTCGCGGCGATAGCGGTTCAGCTCCTGCGCGGTCGCGAACGGACGCTCGAACAGGATCGACAGGTTGTGCAGGATCCGCTCGACCACCTTCTTTTCCCATTCGCCGTCGAAGCGGATCTGCTCGTCGAGCCAGCGCTCGAGCCACGCCGGATCGGGCAAGCGCGACTGCACGGTGTCGCGCGGGAACAGCGCCTGGTTCACGTGCAGGTTGGTCGGGTGCAGCGGCTTCTCGGTACGGCGCGCTGACGCCATCAGCACGCCGATCTTCGCGAACGCGGCACGCGCGACGTCGCCGCAGTCGTTCAGCGCCTTCTTCATGTAGCGCAAGTACGCGCCGCCATGGCGCGCTTCGTCGCGCGAGATCGTTTCGTAGATCTGCTTGATGACCGGCTCGGTGTGCCAGTCGGCCGCGCAGCGGTACCAGTGGTTCAGGCGGATCTCGCCGCAGAAGTGCAGCATCAGCGTCTCGAGCGGCGGCGCCGGGTCGAATTCGAAGCGCACCGCGTGCAGCTCCGCTTCGGTCGGCACCATCGCCGGCTTGAAGCGGCGCAGGTATTCCATCAGCACGAGCGAATGCTTCTGCTCTTCGAAGAACCACACGCTCATGAACGCGGAAAAGTCGCTGTCGTGCCGGTTGTCGCGCAGGAACATTTCCGTCGCGGGGAGCGCCGACCATTCGGTGATCGCGTTCATCCTGATCGTCTCGGCCTGCTCGTCGGTGAGCAGCGACGCGTCGAAGCGGTCCCACGCAATGTCCTTCTCCATGTCCCAGCGCACCGCTTCCAGCGACCTGAAAAGTTCCGGATAGAGCATCGTCGTCACCGTCGTTGAAAGGCATTCGGGCCCGGCACCGGCCCGGTCATGCCGATTGCGTGGACGCCGGCGCCGTCGCTTCGGCGTCGGGTGCGCGGTCGTCCGCATCGTCGTCCACCGTGCGCGGCGACAGCCTGCCGCGCAGCAGCGCGTAATAGAACTGCCGGTAGGTGCGGTGGTAATAGCGGATGCGCGGCCCGATCGCGCCATGCAGATCGTGCAGCCGCTCGATCGGCAGGTTCGGCATCATGTGGTGCTCGACGTGATAGTTGTTGCCGTTCGTGAACCACGTCATGAATGCATTGCTCTCGATCGTCCGCGTGTTGCGGAACGGATCGGTGCTCGTCAGGTCGCAGCGGTAATGCTCGGGCATCTCGACCAGCGCATGCACGGGCGCGGCCACGAACACGAGCGGCACGACCCACACCCACACGGCGAACCACGTGTGCAGCGCGATCGACACGCCGGCCAGCAGCGCGATCGCCGCGACCATCAGCAGGTGATCGCGGCGGATCGCGCGCGACACGAGCGGGTTGTCGCCGAAGCGTGCGCCCGGCACGACGAGCTTCGCGACGTTCTTCGCGAACTGGATATAGTGCGCGGCCATCGACAGCCGCCACGCCCACAGGCCGAGATTCACGACGGGGCGCGCGCCGTACTGGTCGCCGTAGTCGAAGAACTCCTTGTTCTCGGGCGTGCCGAGCAGCCGGTGATGGCGCAGGTGGCTGTCCTGGTACGCATGAAACGACACGAGCATCGGCATGCCGAGCAGCACGCCGAACACCATGTTGAGCCGCTTGCTCCTGAATCCCTGGTAATGCAGCGCCTGGTGCTGCAGCTCGACCCCGTGCGCGTACATCGCGCCGATCAGCAGGATGCCGACGATCTTCAGGACCACGACCGTCGACAGCGCGAACAGCATGCCGTGCGCGATGAGTGCGACGTAGACCGCGAGCTTCAGCGAGAAGACGACGCCGCTCGGGCGGCTCTTCATGTCTGCAACCGGTTTCTGACGGGCGAGAAGCGATGAGGTGACGGACAAAATGCTCTCCTTGGCCGGACCCTGCCCGGCACGATGACGCGGCGACACTGGCGCGCTGCCGGGTTGCAATTCTTCTGTGTGTCGATGCTTCGGACAAACGAATTTTCCGAACGCATTGCATGACGCCCGCGCATGAGCGCACCACATCGTGAACTAGACGACCGGTCGAATGCGTACCGACCGTTCACCTCGCACGGGCTCGCACGTATACACACATGGCAGTGCCGAGTGGATGCGTGCCGCTCATGCATAGCCTGCAAATATTCCGTTTGTCGTGCCATGTCGATCCGGCAAGAATCCCCCTCACTCGACGAACGGCGCCGCCGGCACCGTGGCGCGAGCGGCCGTGTTCCTCAAGGGGAGAATCCTCGTGACGAAGTGCGCATCCACCATTCATCGCCTCATCGAATCGCTCGAGGACGTCGCGGGCGCCATGCATCGCATGACGTTCGTCGACGACGCCGGCAACGAGGCGAGCATCACGTACCGGCGCTTCGCGGAAGAAGTGTTTCGCCAGGCCGGCGCGCTGCGCGAACTCGACGTGCGCGAGAACGACATGGTGATGCTGGCCTTGCCCGCGTCGGTCGAGCATGCGGTCGCGATGATGGCCTGCGTGATGACGGGCGCACTGCCCTGCACCGTGCCCGTTCCCGCGCGCCGCGCCACCACCGGGCGACAGGTGATCGACGTGGCATGCGAGCTATATCGGCCGCGCCTCGTCATCGCCGCGGATGCGCAGGCCGCCGCATGGCGCGACGATGCGTTTCCCGCTTCGTCCACGCGCGTCGTCGATCTCGACACGCTGTCGCTCGTCGCGGATGCCGGTGCGCGCGCGCTGATCAGCGCGAAGCATGGCCGCGATCCGCATCATGTCCAGCTCACGTCCGGCTCGACATCGCATCCGAAGGCCGCGGTGCTCAGCCACGAGAACGTGATCGCGAACGTGCTCGGCATCGGTGGGTCGGTGCGTTTCGACATTGCGGCCGGCGACGGCACCGCGTCGTGGCTGCCGCTCTATCACGACATGGGGCTGCTCACGCTGCTGTCGAACCTGCATTACCGTGCGCCGCTGCTGATGATGCAGCCGAACAGCTTCATTCGTAATCCGCTCGGCTGGTTGAAGCGCATCGCGTCGGCGCGCGCGACGACGACATCGGTGCCGACCTTCGCGCTGCGCTACTGCGTGCGCCGTTTCAATGCCTCCGCGATGGAAGGCGTCGATCTTTCCGCGTGCCGCAACATCTTCATCGGCGGCGAACGCGTGGACGACGCGACGCTGCGCGACTTCGCCGCGACGTTCGCGCCGTACGGTCTCGCGGCATCGGCGCTGCAGCCGTGCTACGGGATGGCCGAATCGACGCTCGCGGTATCGATGCATCGTGCGTGGCACGACGGCGCCGTTGACGGCGCGCCGTACGTGATCGCCGACACGCTCGACCGTCGCGCGCTGATCGAGCGCCGCGATGCGCAACCGGCCGCCGCGAACGACGGCGCCGACACCGACACCGAAACCGTGCTCGCGATGGGCACGCCGATCGAGGGCATGGCGTTCCGGATCCTCGACGACGGCGACCACGCGCTGGCGAACCGCGCGGTCGGCGAAGTCGCGATCCGCGGCACGTCGGTGATGCTCGGCTACCTGAACCCCGACGACGGCTCGATCGCTGCGCCGCTGACGGCCGACGGCTGGTTCCGCACCGGCGACATCGGCTACGTCGCGGATGGCCAGCTGCATATCCTCGGGCGCAAGAAGGAAGTCATCATCATTCGCGGCAGCAACTACTTCCCGCATGAAATCGAGGAGGCGTTGGCCGCCCATCGCACGCTGCGCAAGAGCACCTGCATCGCGTTCGGGCTGCCCGATCCGGAGACGGGCACCGAGCGGCTGGTCGTCGCGATCGAGGCGCGGCCCGTCGATGCGACGCCGCAGACGCGCGCCGAGTGCCAGCAACTGCTCGCCTCCCGGATCGGCTTCGCCGCGCAGGATCTGTGCTTCGTCGAACCGGGCTCGCTGCCGCGCACGACGAGCGGCAAGCTGCAGCGCCTGAAGTGCCGCGACCTCTATGCGAGCGGCGCGCTGTCCGTGATCCACGCGACGGCCGCCGCCGAAGCCGGCCAGGGAGCGTACGCATGACGACCGCCACGCTCACGCCGGTGCTCGAACTGCGCGACGTCTCGCGCGTGTACGAGGGCGCGGGCCGCGTCGTCGCGGTACGCGGCGCGACGATCTCGATCGGCCAGCGCGACGTCGTCGCGCTCGTCGGCCCGTCGGGCAGCGGCAAGAGCACGCTGCTCAACCTCGCCGGCTTTCTCGACGTGCCGAGCAGCGGCGAACGCTGGCTCGAAGGCCGCCGGATCGACGATGCGCCGGACACGCTCGAACGGATTCGCCGCGAGCGCATCGGCTTCGTGTTCCAGCAGTTCAACCTGATTCCGGTGATGTCCGCGCTCGAGAACGTCGAGCTCGGCTGCTTCGCATGGGGCACGCCTCGCACACGGCGCGAGCGCGCCCGCGCGATGCTCGACGCGGTAGGGCTCGCCGCGCGCGAACGCCATCGCCCCGGCGAGCTGTCCGGCGGCGAGCAGCAGCGGGTCGCGCTGGCCCGCGCGCTCGCCAAGGAGCCGGCGATCGTGATCGCGGACGAGCCGACCGCCAGCCTCGACAGCACCAACGCACGGGCGGTGGCCGAGCTGATCCTCGACACCAACCGCACGCTGGGCACCGCCTTTCTGATTGCGTCGCACGACGATCGTCTGTGCGCGCACCTGCCGCGCCGCATCGAGATGCGCGACGGCGTACCGGGAGTGAATCGTGAACTGGTCGACGTTTGCGTGGCGTAACCTCTGGCGCAACAAGCGCCGCACCGTGCTGACGATGGCGATGATCGGCGTCGCCGCGTTCGCGTCGAGCCTCGCGCTCGGCTACGTGATCGCGACTTTCGACGCGGTGCGCGAAGGGTCGATCGACAGCGGCGTCGGCCACGTGCAGGTGCTGCACCACGGCTATCTCGACCTGATCGGCGAGCGGCCGCTGCAGTACGGGCTCACCGCCGACGAGCAGGCCACCGCCACGCGCGCGATCGCGGCGCTGCCCGGTGTCGCGACCACCGCGCGCGGCATCGACTTCGACGGATTGATCTCGAACGGCGATCTCAGCGATGGCTTCGTCGGCGAAGGCATCGAGCCGAACCGCGAACCGCCCGGCTTCTTCGACTATCACACCGTACTGTCGGGCCGCTACCTGTCGCCGACGAATCCCGGCACCGAAGTCGTCGTCGGCGCGGAACTCGCGCGCAAGCTCGGCGTGCACGTCGGCTCGGTCGTGCAGTTGATGGCGTCGACCGCGCACGGCGGCATCAACGCGACCGATGCGCAGATCGTCGGCGTGATGAGCACCGGCAACAAGGACGTCGACGAGCGGATCGTCAACGTGACGTTCGCGGCCGCACAGGCGCTGCTGCGCACCGACCGCGCGTCGCGCATCGCGGTGTTCCTGACGGACACCGCGCATACGCCGGCCGCCGCCGCGACGCTGCGCGCCGCGCTGCCGACGCTCGACGTGAAGACCTGGGACCAGCTTGTATCGCTCTATCACCAGGTCGTCGCGCTGTACAAGAACCAGTTCTCGGTGTTCGGCGCGATTCTCTGCCTGACGATCCTGCTGTCGATGAGCAACTGGATCCTGATGAGCATCGTCGAGCGCCGCCGCGAGATCTCGACGCTGCGCGCGCTCGGCGTGCCGGCCGCGACGGTGCGCGGCGTGCTGATCCAGGAGACCGCCTTCCTCGGCCTGCTGGGCGCGGCCGCCGGCATCGCGGTGGCGCTGCTGACGATGGTCGCGCTCAATCACGCGCAGATCCACCTGCCGCCGCCGCCGGGCCGCGTGAAGTCGATCCTGCTCGCATTCACGGTCTCGCCGGCCGCCGTGGCCGCCGTCGAAGGCGCGTTCGTCGTGCTCGGAGTGGCCGCCGCGCTGCTCGCGACGCTCGGCCTCGCCAAACGCAACATCCTCGAAGGACTCGCCCCATGATTCGCATTCGCCACCTGGCCGCCGCGCTCGTCGCGTGCGCGCCGCTCGTGCATGCCGCCGACGCCCCGACGGCCCAGACCATGCTTGCCCGTGCCGACGCATACCGCAGCACGGCCGCCGATACGCAGACGAACATCCAGATCACGAACGAAGTGGGCGGGCAGTCCGGCGACGCGACGCGCTACCTCGTCTATACGCGCGGCAACGGCGACACGCTCGCGCTGACGCGCAGCGGCGAGAACGACGGCCAGAAATACCTCGCGACGACGCGCGGCCACTGGTTCTACGTGCCTAACACGCGCAGCGCGGTGCGCATCAACGGGATGCAGCGGCTGCAGGGCGAGGTCGTGATCAGCGACATCACGCGCACGCACTGGGCGGACAGCTATCGCGCATCGGCCGCGCCAGGCGCGACGACGATCGCCGGCAAGCCGGCCACCGAGCTCGACCTGACCGCGACCGATTCCGACAACGTCTACCCGACGATCAAGCTGTGGGTCACGCCCGATACCGACGTGCCGGTGCGCGCGCAGTTCTTCCTCGCGAGCGGCCTGTTGTTCCGCAGCGCCGATTTCTCCGCGCCGGTCGATGCGAACGGACGCAAGGTGATCCGCAAGATCACGTATCGCAACGAGATCGAAAAGCAGCGCGCGAGCGTTGTCGACATCCTCGACGGCCAGCCGCGCAAGATTCCGTCGGGCTGGTTCAATCCCGACACGCTCGCCGATGGCCAGTGACCACGCCGCCCATGTCGACGCCCATCGTGACCGCCTCCGTCCATCATCCGGCCGCATCTGGCCCGCCGCCGCACTCGCCGTCCCGCTTGCGCTCGGCTGCACGCTCGCGCACGGAGAATCGCTGATGGAACAGTTGAGCACGCTGAACGGCATCGCTTACGCACGCACCGTCGACAGCATGGACGGGCACGCGCTGTTAGGCAACCTGATCGGCGACCAGCCGCGCAACCTGCAGGAAGCGGGCCTGCTCGCGCGCATCGACGGCGAGAACCTGTTCATGAACGCCCGTGCCGTGGCCAGCAACCACTCGCTCGGCGCACAGTCCACCCGCTTCAACGAGGCCGGCGTGCGCTATGCATTCGACAACGGCATCACGCTCACCGCCGGCAAGCGGATCGATCCGCTCGATACGTCGCAGGCGTTCTTCCCGCTCGGCTTCTTCCAGAAGCGGGCCGCGACGGCCGACATCTACGACCGCTACGGCGATGTCGAAGGCACGCCGCTCGTCGAAGCGAAATGGGCCGGCGAACAGACCACGCTGCAGTTCATCGCCGGCGAGAACCGCACGCTGCGCAGCGACGTCGACAACCGCGACGTGCAGGGCGCGACCCAGCTCGTGCGCGGCGCTTACAACTGGTCGGGCGGCTCGGCCGCGTTGCTTGCCGGCCGGCATGCGGGCCACGGCGGCGCCGGCGCGACGCTGTCGTTCGACGTCGCGCGCTCGAACACCGTCTATGCGAGCGCGTGGCTCGAGCGCGGCACGACGCGCCCGCTGCCGGCCTTCATTGCGAACGGCACGCCGCTCGATTCCCCGGCCGCGTACGACGCAGTCGATCGCCGCAACGATCGCCAGATCATGTGGCGCAGCGCGGTCGGCATGCAGAGCGCACTGCCCGGCAACTTCTCGCTGATCGTCGAGTGGTCGCACGACGAGGCGCGCTACGACGCGAACCAGTGGCGCCAGATGGTCAATGCGGTCCGCATGAACAACGCGCTGCTGCCCGTCGCACCCGGCGCCGCACTGGGCGGACTCGGCGGCACGGCCGATTTCGTGAGCGTCGACGGCAACCTGCGCGACTACCTGTTCGCCCGGCTCGGCAAGAAGATCGGCCGCGTCGAGTATTCGCTGCGCGGCGTCTATTCGCCGCAGGACAAGGGCCTGCTCGCGATCGCGCAGGTCGTCGCCGATGTGAACAAGCGCGTGAGCGTCGATGTCGCGGTCACCCGCGCGTTCTCCGACAGCAACTCCGAGTACCGGATGGTCGGTCTCGGCACCCGTATCGACGCCGCCGTGCGCGTGCGCTTCTGACAGGAACCCTGCCCCATGTCCACGCTTTCCGCTCCCGCTTCGTCCGCCGCCCCGCTCGCGCCCGCGCCGCTGCTGCTGCGCGTGGCCGACCAGGCCGCGTATCCGGTGCTGCGCCACTTCGACACGATCGCGTCGCTCGGCACGCCGCCGCGCGCGGCGGCCCGGCTCGTCGAAGCGGCTGCCGTGCGGCTGCTCGACAGCGAGATGGTGATCGCGCTGCATGCCGCCACGCCGGACGTGCTGCCCGATTCGTCCGCGTCGACGCCGCTGCGGCACGAGGAAGCGCCGCTCACCGAAGCGCTGCTCGAACAGATCGGCAGCGAAGGGTTTCATCACCTGTTCAAGCCGTTCATGCGCGCGTTCATCCGCATCATGTTCGGGCTGTTCTTCTCCGACGACCAGAACCGTCGTGCATGCGACTGCATCGACAGCGGCCACAACTTCGCGTTCCTGATGAGCGACGGCGGCGGCCCGACGCTCGCCGCATGGCGCACGGTCGTGCGCAGCGACGACAACGGCCTCGCGCTCACCGTCGACAAGGTGTGGGGCATCGAAGCGCATCGCGACTGCATGGCGGTGGTCGCCGCGCGGTTGCCGGGCGTGATGTTCCCGGCCGCCTACCTCGTGTGGCCCGACGAGTACCGCAAGCTGAAGCGCACGACCTGCGGCACGCCGTTCCTCGCCGGCAACCTGCAGCTCGCAAACGTGGGCGGCCAGGTGCGCGTGCATGCCGAAGACCGACTGCGCATCGGCGGCCCGACCGTGTTCAACAAGTACCTGACCGTCGTGCGCCCCTACTTCGTCCGCGCGCTGATGGCGCACGTCGGCTGGCTCGCGCAAACGGGCCGCGTCGAACTCGACGCCGACGCGCGCGCCGTTCATCAGTTCATCGCGGACGCCGCGCGCAGCCAGACCGACGACGCGCACTACAGCTTCGGCAAGGTGCAGCGCGTGCTCGCGATCAAGCTGCTGTCGAACGAGTTCCTGACCGCGCTCGTGCGCGACGGCAGGGTGGCGACTTTCGACGACCAGCGCGACCTGCTGGCGTTTTCGAAGATGGAAGGCAGTTCGTACCGTTGTTATCACGAGCTTCGCAAGAGCCTGCGCTGCGAAGCCGGCAGTTGACCCACGCGACAGGCCGATCGATCCCGATCAACCCACTTCATTATCAGGAGCTCCTCTCATGACGACCCAGAACGTTCCGGCCGACGCGCTCGACATCCTGTCCCGCGAAGTCGCGAAGATCCTCAACGTCGAGACCGTCGACACCGACGCCGGCATCGGCGAACTCGGCATCGATTCGCTGAACATCGTCGAGCTGATCGTGTTCTGCGAACAGCTCTACGGTTCGATCGACCCGGAAGCGCTGAACATCACGCAGTACACGACGCTGCAGCAGCTCGACGCGCAACTGCGCCGCCAGCAGCACGCCGCCTGACACGACGATGCTCGCGCCCCTTGCGACCGTGGCGGCCCCCGCCGCCCAGCCGGCCCCGGCGACCGCGCTGACCGTGCAGGCGCTCGCGTACCGGCGCGTCGCGCCGTCGCGCGACGGCGCGGCCGTGCCGCTCGACGACACGGCCCGCGCGATCGGCACGCTCGCGTGCGCCGAACGCGAGCGGCTGTGCGGCGCGGTCGGCGCGGACGACTACGTGGTCAGCTCGACGATCCTGTCGATGCTGCTGATGAACGATTCGCCGCAGCATCGCGTGTTCGCGCAGGCACTGGCCGGCGCGAACGACTACACGCCCGACTGGATGACCTGCTCGTACGAATGCGCGGGCTGGGGCTACGTATTGCGCCGCTCGCTCGCCACCGCGGCCGAAACCGGGCCGCGCACGCTGCTGCTGCAGATCGTCGACATCGACGTGCACGGCTACACGTACTGGCACGGCAACCCCGCCTGGGGACGCTCGGGCTTCGGCGTGTGCACGCTGCTCGTCGATGTCGGCCGCGAAGCGGCGCCGTCCATGACGTCGGTGCTGGCCGATGCCGCGCCGCCGGCCAGCGCGGTCGTGCGGCTGGGCCGCGACATCCGCACCTTCTGCGCGGCCCGCCCCGGCTTGCACGCGGCGCTGCCGTTCTTTCCGGCGACGTCGCGCCGCGCGCTGCTCGCGTCGGTCGGCAAGACGCCGCTGCTGCCGGACGGCCATGGGCAGTTCGGTCATGCGTTCGGCAGCGATCCGTGGCTGTCGGTGCTGCTCGCGCATCGCGACGGCGACACGCCGCGCCGCGCGGCCGTCTGCTCGCTCGCGCTGAACGGCTATTACGCGGTCGCCGACGTCGCGTTCGCGCCGGACGCGACGTTCTCGCTCGACGACGAGGCGTGACATGGTGCGACCCGTTCATTTCACCTACCGGATCGAGCGCGACGCGCGGCAGCCGGTCGCGGTCGCCGCGAGCGCGTACCGGATGCCGCTCGACACGCCGGCCGACTATGCGCGCGCCGCGCTCGCGGAAAGCGCCGGCGACGTGTATGACGCCGGCGATGCATTCGGCGGCGATCGCCGCGTGTTGCTCGACCACGTACAGTACTTCGCATTCCTCTCCGAAATCACGGCGCGGATCCGCAATGAAGTGCATCCGGACGCACGCGTATTCATCGAAGTCTGCGCGCCGTACTTCGGCGCGCTGCCGGCCGAACTGCTAGCGCCGCACGTGCTGCTCGGCGTGCACCTGTACGACGAAGCGTTGCGCGACGCCGCGCGCGGCGCACCCGTCGTGTGGATCGGCGACCGGATCCTGCGCGACGCGGAGTTCGCCGGCGACAACCGCGTGTGCTGCGCGATCTGGCCCGCGCGGCTCGCCGACGCCTTCGACGCGCAGCTGCGCGGCGCATGGCCGGCGTATGCGATCCGCCTCGACCCGCACCCGGCCGCGCCGCGCGCCGCCGCCACGACGCTCACCGATTCCGCCCATCATTCCGGCGCCGCCGCGCGGCCGGGGAGACCTTGAAATGACTGACACGCTCACCGTCATGCAGGACACGGCCGACATCCGCTGGTCGATGCCCGTCGACGCCCTGATGTCGAACGACTACGCCCTGCGCGAAGAGGCGCTGAACCGGTTGTACGAAAAAGCGAAGGCCGCGCAGTGGGACGTCGCGACCGATGTCGACTGGAGCCACGATCTCGACCCGGCAAACCCGCTCGGCATGCCCGACCCGACGCTGCTGATCTACGGCACCGAGCTGTGGGGCAAGCTGTCGGACACCGACAAGCGCGAGGTGCGCCATCACGCGCAGGGCTGGCTGCTGTCGCAGATCCTGCACGGCGAGCAGGCCGCGCTGATCTGCGCATCGAAGCTCGCGTCGGCCGAGAACGGCCTGAGCGCGCGGCTGTGCGCGGCCGCGCAGATGATGGACGAAGCGCGCCACGTCGAAGCGTACGCGAAGCTCGTGAACGAGAAGCTCGACGTCAGCTACCCGATGAGCCGCTCGCTGAAGGGGCTGCTGCACGACACGATCACGAGCAGCGCGCTCGACATGACGAACCTCGGGATGCAGGTGCTCGTCGAGGGCATCGCGCTGTCGATCTTCCAGAGTGTGGTCGCGTACAGCACCGATCCGTTCATCAAGGACTTGTTCGTGCGGATCCAGCGCGACGAATCGCGTCACTTCGCGGTCGGCCGGATCACGCTGTGCCGCGTGTATGCGGAGATGAGCGCGGTCGAGCTGCGCGAGCGCGAGGAGTTCGTCTGCGAAGGCGCGGCCGTGCTGTACGAGCATCTGTGCGCGGACGACATCTGGGAACCGATGGGGCTGTCGAAGCGCGAATGCAGCGCGATGGTGCGCGAATCGCCGGTCTCCAGCTCGATCCGCCGCTCGATCTTCCGGCGCCTGGTGCCGACGATCCGCGAGATGGGCCTGCTCACGCCGACCGTGCAGGCGACCTTCGAAAAACTCGACGTCCTCGACTACGCGGCGATGCCGCTCAACTGAACCATGACGACGATCTCCTCCCAAGCGTCACGCGATTTCTGGATCGGCATCGACGCGGCGGCCTACGAGCTGCCGGGCCTGCCCGTCGACATCGAGGCCTGGGCCGCCGAGCGCGACTACCCGGCGCAACGGGCCGCGGCGATCGCGCAGTCGGGCAGCCGCTATTTCCACATGGCGCTCGACACGAGCGAGACCGATCTCGCGATCGCGGCGGCCGGCCGCCTGCTCGACACCGCGCGCGTGCATCCGTCCGACATCGGCGCGATCGTGCACGTGCACACGCAGCAGTTCAGCGTGCCGCCCGCGCCGCGCAGCCTGCCGCACGAGCTGGCCGCGCAGCTCGGCATCGAGCCGCTGTGGCTCGGCTCGGTCGCGCAGCTGAACTGCGTGTCGGTCGCGGCCGGCATCGAGACGGTGCGCGCGCTGATGCGCCGCTATCCGCAGCTCGACGCGGCGCTCGTCGTGTCGTCCGACCGCGTGTACGGCGAGGATTACCGGATGCGCCAGATGACGGGCGTGCAGTGCGACGGCGCGGCCGCGATGCTGATCGCGCGCAACAGCACGAAGAACCGGCTCGGCGGCGTCGCGATCGAGACGCATGCGAAATGGCATCGCGGCTCGGATACCGTCGCCGCGAACGAGGCCGACCTGATCATGATGGAGTGGCCGTACACCCGCAAGGCGATCGACGCGGCGGTCGCGCTCGAGCCGTACGCGCTCGACGCGTACGACCTCGTGCTGCCGCACAACGCCGACCTGCCCGGCTGGAACGCGCTGTGCCGCGCGATGCGCGTGCCGGCCGAGCGGCTCTATGCGGAGAACATCCATGCGCGCGGCCACGCGTGCTGTTCGGATTTCCCGATCAACCTGGCCGACGTCGGGCTCGACGCGGTCGCGCGCGGCCAGCGCGTGCTCGGCGTGATGCAGTCGAACTGCGGCGCGTACGCGGCCGCCACGCTCCATCCGGTGGGCCGCCATGACGCCTGAGCGCCCGCTCCCACCCGCCGGCGACCACGCGTGGATCGCCGACCTGCGCACGCCGTGCTACGTGTACGAGCCGGAAGTCGCGATCGCGCGCTACCGGTCGCTGAAAGCGCGGCTCGGCACGCGGCTGATCGTGTCGCTGAAGGCGAACCCGAACCAGGACATGCTCGCGCGCTGCGCGCATGCGTACGAGGATGGCGTCGAACTCGCGAGCCGCGGCGAACTCGACGCGGTGATCGGCCGGATCAAGACGCCGCGCTACCTGAACAACCCGTCGATGGACGAGATGTTCATGCGCGCCGGGCTCGCGTCGCGCTGCCATTTCGTGCTCGACAACCCGGACGCGGTCGCGCGCTTCGCGCCGCTGGCGCGCGAGGCGGCGGCCGGCGGCAGCACGCCGGGCGCCGTGCTGCTGCGCGTGAATGCCGGCGCGCTGGCCGGCGACGATGCACGCGCACTGTGGCACGACCACTTCGGGATGACGCCGAACGAGGCGCACGACGCGGTACGCACGCTCGCCGCCGCCGGTTTGCCGGTGGCCGGGCTGCACGTGTTCTCCGGCCCGCATTCGTTCATCCGCCAGGACGCGACCCAGCCCGACACGCTCGTGCTGCCCGAGCGGCTCGCCGCGCTCGCCCGCGATCTCGCACCCGCCAACGGTGCTCCGCTCGCGTCGCTGAGCCTCGGCGGCGGCTTTGCCGACGATCACCCGGGCGACGCCGCGTTCGAGCGCTATGCGACTGCGCTCGCGCCGCTGGCCGGCCAGTACTCGCTCGCGCATGAATCGGGCCGCGCGATCTTCGCCGATGCGGGCGTGTTCGCGACGCGCGTCGTCGCGGTCAAGACGTGGCAGGACCGCACGATCGCCGTCTGCGACGGCGGGCTGTCGCATGCGTTCCTGCTCGCGCAGACCGAATCGGTGATGCGCCGGCTGGCCGCGCCGTCGCTCGTGCGCCGCACTGCGGCGCCGCCGGTACGCGGCGTGCCGACGATCTACGTCGGCAGCACCTGCAGCCGCGCGGACGTGATCGGCCGCGACGACACGGGCGCGCCGCCGCAGGTCGGCGACATCGCCGTGTTCGCGCGCTGCGGCGCGTATCACCGCACGTACTCGATGGCGCATTTCCTGTCCCACGAAGCCGCGCACGTGTACGTGCGGCCCGCCTAGACCCACCTGAGAGAGAAGCCGATCATGAACGCCCTGATCAGCGTCGCCGACCTGCTCGAACACGGCGCCGCGCGCTGGCCGCAGCATCCCGCGTATGCCGACGGCGGCGGCACGATGACCTACGAACAGCTCGCCCGCGCGGTCCGCCGCGCGGCTGCCGCGCTCGCGTCGCGCGGCGTGCGGCCCGGCGAGCGCGTCGCCATCTACGCGCCGAAACGCATCGAAACCGTGGTCGCGATGCTCGCGGCCAACGCGCTCGGCGCGATCTTCGTGCCGGTCAATCCGCAGTTGAAGGAAGCGCAGATCGAACACATCGTCACCGACAGCGGCGCGGCGCTGTTCATGACCGGCGCGCAGCGGTTGAAGCGCCTGCCGGCGCTCGCCGCGCTCGTCGGCGAACGCGCGATGCTGATCGAGGAACTGGCCGACGCGATCCACGCGCCCGGCACGGATTCACCGGCACCGGCCCCCGCCGGCCGGCCGGTGGACGACGATCCCGCCGCGCTGCTCTACACGTCCGGCTCGACCGGCAAGCCGAAAGGCGTGGTCGTGTCGCATCGCAACCTCGTGTCGGGTGCATTCAGCGTCGCCGCGTACCAGGGGCTGGCCGACGACGACGTCGTGCTCGGCGTGCTGCCGCTCAGCTTCGACGCGGGCCTGAGCCAGCTCACGACCGCGCTGGCCGCCGGCGCGTGCTACGCACCGCTCGACTTCCTGCAGCCGGCCGAAGTGCCGCGCCATTGCGACGCGTTCGGCGTGACGTCGATCACCGGCGTGCCGCCGTTGTGGATGCAGCTCGCGTCCGCCGGCTGGAGCGACACGGCGCGCACGCGGATCCGCCGCTTCGCGAACACCGGCGGCCATCTCGCGACGCCGCTGCTGCACCGCCTGCAGGCGGTGTTCACGAACGCCGCGCCGTACCTGATGTACGGCTTGACTGAAGCCTTCCGCTCGACGTACCTGCCGCCGGCCGACGCGGCATTGCGGCCGACGTCGATCGGCAAGGCCGTGCCGAACGCCGAGATCCTCGTGCTGCGCGCGGACGGCAGCGAATGCGCGGCCGACGAACCCGGCGAACTCGTGCATCGCGGTGCATTCGTCACGCTCGGCTACTGGAACCGGCCCGAGCTGACCGCGCAGCGTTTTCGCCCGCTGCCGCGCCGTCACGGCGAGATCCCGCGCCCCGACGTCGCCGTGTGGTCCGGCGACATCGTGCGTCGCGACGCGGACGGCTACCTGTATTTCGTCGCGCGCGGCGACGACATGATCAAGACGTCCGGCTATCGCGTGAGCCCGACCGAGGTCGAGGACGTGCTGTTCGCGCTGCCCCATATCCGCGAGGCGGCGGTGTTCGGCGTGCCGCACGCATCGCTCGGCGAGGCGATCGCCGCGTGTGTCGTCTCGACACTCGACGCCGAAGCCTGCCGCGCCGACATCGCGCGCGCCTGCCGCGACGCATTGCCGACCTACATGAGCCCGCTCGTCGTCGAGCCGCTGCCGGCGTTGCCGCGCAACCCGAACGGCAAGATCGACCGCCCCGCGCTGAAGAACCAGTATCGCGACGCGTTCGCGCCCACGAACGAGGAGACCGCCGCATGACCCTGTCGACGCTCGATGAAACCTGCCTCGGCGCGCGCCGCATCGCCGAGCCCGGCACGCTGGCCCTGTCGGGCGGCGTCGTGGTGCTGCCGCCCGCCGTCGTGTTCAGCGCGATCCAGGCGCAGGAACGCCATCCCGGCTACCGGCACCTGCTGCTGCCGCAGGCGCGCTTCGCGCGGCCGCGCGGAATGGGCGCACTGACGCCCGACGAAGGCACGCGCCTCGCGCCGGGCGGCCGGCCCACGCTGCGGGTCGCGCCGCCCGGGCGCAGCCTCGCCGATCTCGCCGCCGACGCGGCGCTCGACCTGCGCGACCAGCTCGGCTCCGGGCAACTGGCCCGCACGACCCACGTGATCGTCGCGAGCTGCGCGCTCAACGAAGGGATCGGCGATTCGGTCGTCGGCCGCATGCAGTACGAGCTCGGGCTGCAGCGCGTGACGCCGTTCGCGCTCGGCCAGAACGGCACGCTCGGCTGGTATTCGGCGCTGATGCTGCTCGACGGGCTGCTCGACGAAGGCGACCAGGCGCTCGTGATCCTCAGCGACAAGTGGCTCTACCCGTTCTTCCGCCAGTTCGGCGACCTGGTCGGCTACGGCGACGCGGCCGCCGCGCTGCTCGTGTCGCGCGCGGGCCCGGCGCCCGAGCCGGCCGACTGGGGCGGCGTGCGGTCCGTCGCGATGGAATTCGGGCCGTCGATCGCCGATCCGTGGGCCGACGCGCCCGGCACATTGCGCGACGCGCTCGCGCCGGTCGCCGCGCGTGCGATCCGCCGCGCGCTCGACCTGGCCGGGTTGCGCGCCGGCGAGATCGACTGGTGCGTGCCGCCCGGCTTCGATCCCGGCTTCGCGGCGCGCGTGGCCGACGCCGCGTCGATCCCGGTCGCCGCCCGCATCCAGCATGAAGCGGCCGGCCACCTGTCGTCGGCTGAATCGGCCGCCGCGCTGATCCGGCTCGCCGGCGCGCTCGACGAAGGCGAACGCCGCACGGTGCTCGTGTGGGACGCGGCACTGCATGGCGCCGCGGCGGCAGCCGTCGTCGACCTCGCCGGCGGCCTCGATGCCGCGCTCGATATCGAAGGAGACGCGTGATGAGCGCCTACAAGGTGAGCCTGCGCGAACTGCGCTTCTTTCTGTGGGAACTGTTCGAGGCCGACAAGCGGTTCCTCGCGGAACACGGCCTGTACGGCACGCACGACCGCGCGTCGATCGACGCGCTGCTCGAACGCGCACGCGATTTCGCGCTCGACCTCGGGCGCAGCTACCAGCAGGCGGACGTCGAGGGCTGCACGCTGCTCGACGACGGCCAGGTACGCATTCCGTCGCATTTCCACGCGCTGTGGGCGCGCTTTCGCGACGAATGGTCGAACACGCTGTTCGGCACCGCGCACGGGCTGCCGCCGATCGTCACGCAGATGATCTACGAGATGTTCATGGGCGCGAACCCGTCGTTCATGACGTACGGCGGCTTCACGCGCCCCGCGATCAAGCTCCTGCAGATGCACGGCACGCCGCACCAGAAGGCGCTGATCGCGCCGCTCGAGGCGTACCGCTGGGATGCCTGCTTCTGCGCGACCGAACCGCAGGCCGGCACCGACCTCACCGCGGTCGCGCTGCGCGCGACGCCGCTCGAACGCGACCTCTACGCGATCGACGGCGAGAAGGTCTACATCTCGGCCGGCATGCACGAGCTGACCGAGAACACGCTGTATTTCGTGCTCGGCCGCATCGACACCGCGTCGCCGGACTCGTTCTCGCTGTCGTGCCTCGTCGTGCCGCGCTTCTGGCCGGACGAGGAAACCGGCGAGCTGCAGTCGAACCATGTCGACTGCATCGGCCTGCCGCGCAAGATGGGGCTCAAGGGCTGCGCGAACACGCATCTCGTGTTCGGTTCGAACGGCACGACCAAAGGCTGGCTGCTCGGCGGCCGGCGCAACGTCGGCCTGCTGCAGCTGATGCCGCTGATGAACCAGGCGCGGATGAGCACCGGGATGTTCGGCGTCGGCGTCGCGTCGAGCGCGTACCTGCATGCGGTCGAATATGCGGGCCGCCGGCTGCAGGGCCGGCCGATCGAGCGCGCGTCGAATACGAACGCAGCGCGCGTGGCGATCGTCGAGCACGCGGACGTGCAGCGCATGCTGGTCGACATGAAGAGCCGCGTCGACGGCTGCCGCGGCCTGCTCGGCAAGCTCGCCGCGACCGCCACGCGCGCGGCGATGCTCGAAGCGACGCCCGACGCCGACCCGGCCGAGATCGAGCGCCACCGCAAGCTGCAGCTGCTGCTGACGCCGATCTGCAAGGCGTTCATCTCCGACCAGGCATGGCGGATCTGCGAAACCGCGATCCAGGTGCACGGCGGGCTCGGCTATACCGATGCGAGCCCCGTCGAGCAGAACGCGCGCGACGTGAAGATCCTGTCGATCTGGGAAGGCACGAACTACATCCAGGCACAGGACCTCGTGCGCGACAAGCTCGGCTTCGGCCGCCATTCGCGGCTGATCCAGTACTACCGCGACGAACTCGACGTGTTCCTCGCGCGCCAGCATCACACCGGCACGCATGCGGAGCTGCGTCCGCTGTTCGATGCGCTGCGCACGGGCGCCGACCGGATCGCCACCGCGCTCGACGACATCGCGCGCGACGTGCAGGACGGTCACACGCACCGCAGCAGCCAGTTCTACACGCGCTTTCTCGAGATGTTCGGCGTCGTCACGTCGGCATGGGTGCTGCTCGAATCGGCGACGATCGCCGCGCGCCGGCTCGACGCGCCGGACACCGCCGACACGCCGGCCGAACTCGCGTTCTATCGCGGCAAGCTGAAAAGCGCGCGCTATTACTTCGCGAACGTGCTGCCCGTGGTGGACCAGCACGCGGCCGTGATCGCTGCGATGGCGCATGCGGCGATCAGCGTCAGCAGCGAAGAACTCGCGCAGGTGGAATGACATGGAGACGACGCTCGATTCCGGCACATCCGCTTCGACTGCCGCAACCACCTCGGCCGGCGAAGCGCCGCGCAACCTGCTCGGCCGCCCCGCGACGCGCCATCGCGGCACCGACATCGACGGCGCGACGCTCGAACCTGAAGCGCTGCGCGTGCGCGATCTCGACCTGAACGCGCTGATCGGCGGGACGACGTTCGAAGGCGCGCTCGCGCACCTGTGGTTCGACGTCGCGCCCGGCAGCGCCGCGCATCGCGCACACGAAGCGGCAATCGGCGCGCGGCTCGCGGCGTTCGCCGATGCACTGGCACCCGGGAGTGCCGCGCAATCCGTCGCCGCGGATCTCGGCGCGGCGGGTGTCGCGCCGGTGTTTGCCACGGCGTCCGGCCTGCTGCGCGGCGTCGACGACGTGACGGCCCGCATGCACGGCGACGCGCCGGACGACGCCGATCTCGACACGATGCTGCTCTGCGCGGCCGCCGCGCCGTTCCTGCTGCACGCGGCGATCGAAGGCCGCCCGTTCGCCGCACGCCATGAAGCAGCCGGTGGATCTTTGGACGGTGCGACGACACAAGCTCAACGCATGCTCGTGCTGACCGGCGCGACGCGCAACGACGCAGCGGCTCAAGCGGCGATGGACATGCTGCTCGTCGCGTGGCACGCCGGCTTCGGCTACATCACGCCGACCGTGCTCGCGCCGCGGATCGCGATCGGCACCGGCGTCACGCTCACGCAGGCGATCGCGTCCGGTTTCCTCGCGAGCGGGCCGTCGCACGTCGGCGCGGCGCTCGAGGCGATGCAGTGGCTCGCCGCGCTCGTGCAGTCGGTGCCGGGCGGCACCGGCGCACCGTCTGCCGCGCTCGACGCAACCGGGCGCGCCGCGATCGATACCACGCTCGACGCGAAACGCACGCTGTACGGCTTCGGCCATCCGCTGTTCGTCGCGGATCCGCGTCCACCGCACATGCGCGCGCGGTTCGCGGCGCAAGGCTTCGACGGCGCGTACGTGACGCTGTTCGACGCGTGCTGCGCGCAAGCCGACGCCCGCCGCGCGTTGCGCCCGAACATCGATTTCCTGACGGCCGCGACGCTGCTCGAACTCGGTGTCGCCGCGCCGTCATGGGGCGTCGGCGTCGGGCTCGGCGCGCGCATCGCGGCGATGGCCGCGCATGCGGTCGAGCGGCGTCGCCGCCCGGCTTTCGGTGTCAACAGCGCGACCGCGCGACGGCTGCTGGCCGCCGTGCCGGTCGGCTGGCTGTGAACCCTTTATCCCTTCGGCACCCTTCTGCAAAAGGAACGTCATGCTGCTCAAGAACCTGCGCCCGGCGAACGACTACGATCGCTTCGCCACCGAAACGCTCGAACCGTGGGACCTGCTGTTCATCAGCCGCATCCGCCAGCTCGCCCGCGGGATGACGCCCGGCGTGATCGCCGACATCGGCACGGCCACCGGCGTCGTGCCGGTGCGCCTCGCGACCGACCCGGCGATGCGCGGCTGGCGCTATGTCGGCATCGACCTCGATCCGGCGATGCTCGACGAAGGCCGCCCGCGCATCCACGAACTCGATCTCGACGACACGATCGAGATGCGCGTCGGCGATGCGCTGGCACTGCCGTTCGACGACGGCACGCTGACGATGGCCGTCGGCCGCGCGACGCTGCACCACCTGCCGGACAAGGCATTGAGCCTCACCGAGATGTATCGCGTGCTGGAACCGGGCGGCATCGCGCTCGTGCACGACATGCGCCGCGACGCGCCGCAGCACCTGCTCGACCGCTTCACCGAGATGCGCGCCGCCGCCGACTATCCGCCGACCCACGTCGAGGAGAAGATCACGCTCGACGAAGCGCATGCGCTCGTCGCCGAAGCCGGTCTCGCGGCAGTCGCGTCGATCTACAGCCCGAGCGCCGGGCTCGGCGCGCTCGGCTTCGAGATCCTGCTGAAGAAACCGGCGCTGGCCTGAGTGATGACCGACCTCGCCTTCCTCGCCGCGCACGCCGCCGTGCGGCTCGGTGCCGACGACGTGCACTGCGCGGCGGTCGCGCCCGGCGCGACGCTGCCGCTGTGCGTGACGCCGCGCAGCGCCGAACTCGCGACCTCGCCGGAGATGTTCGTCGCGTGGTACCGCTCGCGGCTCGACACGATCGACACGCTGCTCGACGCGTGCGGCGCGCTGCTGTGGCGCGGCTTCGCGGTGCCCGACACCGCCGCGTTCGGCCAGCTCGGTGCGCTGTATCCGCCGCACGCGAACGGCTATACGGCCGGCGCCGCGCCGCGCAAGCAGATCGACGGCCAGGTGTACGAGTCGACCCGCATGCCGCCGCCGTTCAAGATCGGGCTGCACCAGGAGATGGCCTACATGCCCGCGTTCCCGCGCCTCGTCGCGTTCTATTGCCGGCAGCCGGCCGACGCGGGCGGCGAGACGCCGATCTGCGACATGCGCCGCGTGACGGCGCGCGTGCCGGCCGCGCTGCGCGATCGGTTCGCCGAACGCGGCGTGATGTACCTGCGCAATTTCGCGGCGCCCGGCGCGCGCGCGGACAGCCTCGCCGCCCATCCGGGCATGCCGTTCGCCGAATACCACCGGCCGTGGGACGACGCGTTCGGCACGACCGAGCGCGACGAGGTCGAGCGGCTCTGCGCGGAACGCGGCGTCGGCTGCCGCTGGCTCGACGACGGCAGCGTGACGGTGTCGCACGTCGGCAGCGCGCTGCGCACGCATCCGCGCACCGGCGAAACCGTGTGGTTCAACCAGGCGAGCGCGCAACACCCGAACCCGCGCTCGATGGGCGAGCTCAGCTACCGCTACCTGCAACGCATGTACGCCGGGCGCGCCGCGTTCCCGTACGAGATCCGCTATGGCGACGGGTCGCCGATGCCGTTCGACGATCTCGTCGCGATCTACGACGCGTTCGACGACGAGGAGCGCGCGTTCCCGTGGCAGGCCGGCGACGTGCTCGTCGTCGACAACATGCTGGTCGCGCACGGCCGCAACCCGTACCGGGGCGCGCGCGACACGCAGGTCATGCTGTTCGACTGACAGGAAGCCGACGATGAGCGACTCGTTCCTCGCCTCCGTGCGCGCGCTGTTCGGCCCGCACACCGCGTTCGACCGGCCGCTGCGCACGGCCACGCAGCCGCTGCCCGATGCCCACGCGCCGGGTGCGGCGCTCGGCGCGCGCGCGATCGACGTCGCGGCCGGCGATTTTCATTTCTCCGCGCGGCACGTGCGGTTCCGGCTCGGTGCCGTCACCGCGATCGTCGGGCCGAACGGTTCCGGCAAGACCACGCTGCTCGAAACGCTGCTCGGCTTCCGGCGCGGCGGCACCGACGTGCGCGTGCTCGACGTGCCGGCCGCGCGCTTCATGCGGGATACGCCGTCGCTGCGGCGCATCGGCGCGCAATTGCAGAAGGTCGAGTATCCCGACCATCTCCGCGTGTCGGAGATCGTCGCGCTACACCGCGCGATGTACGTGCGTGCGGACGCCGCGGTCACGGATGCACTCGGCATCGCCGAACTGCTCGACAAGCCGTGCCGCGCACTGTCGAAGGGGCAGCGCCAGCGCATCGACCTCTACGTCGCGCTCGCGCACCGGCCGGAACTCGCCGTGCTCGACGAGCCGTTCACGGGCCTCGACCGTCGTTACGCGGGCGTCGTGATCGACCTGCTGCGCCACCGTGCACGCGGCACGAGCGTCGCGATGATCTGCCACGCCGAGGAAGAGCTGGCCGTCGTCGACGATCTCGTGTGGGTGCGCGATGGCGGCGTGCGCTACCAGGGCGACAAGGACGCGCTGCGCGCCGAGCTCGTCGGCGAGGCGCGCGCGGTCCTGCACTGCCGCGACGAAGCCGACGCACGCGCGCTGCGCAAGCGGCTCGCGGCGCTGCCGGGCGTGACCGGCGTGCGCGTGTCGGCCGCGCACGTCGTCGAGGTATTCGGCGATGCGACGCTGCATCCGAACGTGCACCGCATCGTCGGCGAACAGGGCATCCAGCATCTCGCGCTCGCGCCGAGCACGCCGGGCGACCTGCTGCGCCTCTGTACCGAGGGCCCCACCCATGACTAAGGTGTTCCTGATTCTCGTGCGCAACGAGCTGCTCGGCTATCTGCGCAGCCGCTCGTCGCTGTTCTGGACACTCGTGTTCCCGGTGTTCCTGCTGAGCGTGATGCTGTTCGCGTTCGGCGGCTCGGGTTCGCTCGGCACCGCGGACATCGCGTTCGTCGTCCCCGGCGGCGCGACCCCGTACAGCCGCGCCTGCGAAGCGCAGATCGTCGAGAGCCTCACACACAGCGACACGGTGAAGGCGACCTTCGACGGCCGCGGCGCGGCGGCCGACCGCGTGACCGTCGTGCTCGGCCACGACGAGCGCACGCCGGCGACGATCCGCTACGACTTCAACGGCTCGCTCGCGGTCAAGGCCGCATCGCGCGTCGTCGAGATCGCGCTCGCGCGCTGCGCCGCGCAGCGGCTCGGGCTGCCCGCCGCGCAGGCGCGCTTCGAGAACGCGGCACCCGCGCGCCGCCCGTTCGACTATGGCGCGTTCTTCGCGACCGGCATTCTCGTGATGGCGTTCATGGCGATCGGCCTCAACTCGACGACGACCGCGATCGCGTCGCTGCGCGAACGCAATACGTTCAAGCTGTACGTGTGCTTCCCGGTCTCGCGTGGCGTGTTCCTCGCCGCGCTGATCGTCGCGCGGATGATCATGATGGCGCTGTCGGCGCTCGTGCTGCTGACCGTCGCGCGCGTCGCGTTCGGCATCGCACTGCCGATCGCGACGCCGGACGGGCTGCGCGCGCTGCCGATCGTGCTGCTCGGCGCGGCGATGGTGCTCAGCATCGGCGTACTGCTCGCGAGCCGCGCCAAATCGCTGGCTGCCGCCGAACTCGCGTGCAACGTCACCTACTACCCGCTGCTGTTTTTCAGCGACCTGACGATCCCGATGCACGACGCGCCGGCCTGGCTGAAGGCGGTGCTCGCGTTCCTGCCGACCAACCAGTTCGCGGTCGCGCTGCGCGGCGCGCTGGTCGACGGCGCCCCGTATGCGCAGCTCGCGCCGCAACTGCTCGGCATGACCGCGAGCACCGCGCTGTTCCTGTTCGCCGCCGCGCGGCTGTTCCGCTGGCACGACGCTTGATGCGTCGCCCGCTGTTTCACTGTTTCGATGTTTCGACGAAGGAGAATCCCCCGATGAAATCGAGCAATCCCATCACCGACTACCTGCTGCACGCGAGCAACTTCCTGCCGGCGATCGTGTTCCTGTTCTACGGCCGGCTCGGCCCCGAGCAGCCGGACGTGCGCTGGACGCATGCGTTCCTGATCGGCGGCGTGCTCGCGCTCGTGCATGGTGCGTGGCTGATCCGCCGCGCGGACCGCAACAGCATCGCGATCGGCGTCGACCTGTTCCTCGTGATCGGCGCGGTGCTGGCGCTCGTGTCGCCGACAGGTAGCCGTTTGTGGGGCGAGGAACTCGGGCCGGCCGCGATGCTCGTCTGCGTGCTGGTCGTCGGCATCGTGCATACCGCGTGGTCGGACGGCGGGTTCGTCGACGGCACGTTCGTCGACCATGCGCGCGCACGCTCGCTGTCGATCGTGCTGCTCGCGGTCACCGTCGTCGCGCTCGCGGTGTCGATCGCGATGCGCCACAGCCCGCTGTGGGGCGGCGTCGTGCCGCTGATCGCGCTGGTCGTCGTGCGCGGCCGGCTGCGCAAGCAGCTCGTGCGGGCCGGCTGACGATGAGCGCGCTGCCCGACCGCGCCGCGCAGCGGCACGCGCTCGCCGCGACGCTCGGTGACGGCTGGCTCGACGGGGCATCTTCCGACGAGTGTTCATCGTATGTAACGGATGTGACGCTCCACGGCGGTATCGCGCTCGGCGTCGCACGGCCGGGCTCGACCGCCGACACGAGCGCGCTCGCCCGAGTCGCCGTCGCGCACCGCATCGCGTTGATCGCGCAGGGTGCGCGCACCGGGCTCGTCGGCGCCGCCGTGCCCGATCGCAGCGGTACGCAATGCGTGGTGTCGTTCGACCGGATGCGCGCGGTGCGCGCGTTCGACGCGGCGAATCGCAGCATCACGGTCGAGGCCGGCGTGCGGTTGTCCGACATCAACCGCGTGGCAGCCGAAGCCGGCCTCTGCCTGCCGATCGACCTCGGCAGCGATCCCACGGCCGGCGGCCTCGTCGGCGCGAACGCGGGCGGCAGCCGCCTGATCAAGTACGGCGACGTGCGCCGCAACGTACTCGGCGTCGAAGTCGTGCTCGCCGACGCGGCGGGCACCGTGATCGACGCGCTCGCGCCGCTACGCAAGCGCAACGCGGGCTTCGACGTCACGCAGTGCTTCATCGGCGCGAACGGCGCCAACGGGCTCGTGACGGCCGTGTCGTTCGCGCTTGCGCCGCTCGAACGATCGTCGTGCGCGGCGTTCGTCGCGTTCGCGTCGTACGACGCGGCGCTCGCCGGCCTGCTCGCGTTCGAGCGTGCATTCGGCGAGATGCTGTCGGCATTCGAATTCATGTCGGCTGCCGCCGTCGGCTGTGTCGCTACCGCGTTTCCGGCGGCACGCATTCCGTTCGAAGCCGACGCTGCCGCGTGCTATGCGCTCGTCGAGATCGCGACCGGCATGCCGGGGCTCGATGCGCTGCTCGAGGAACGCACGATCGCGACGCTCGACGCGCTCGCGGGCGAACACGTGGTGCTCGACGCGGCCTGCGCGCCGGCCGAACGGTTCTGGCGGATCCGCGACGCACTGCCTGCCGCGGTGGCGCAGGACGGCATGCCGCTGTCGTTCGACGTGTCGTTTCCGCGTGGTGCGCTGGCCGCGTTCGTTGCCGACGCCGAGCAGTGGATCGCGACCGCGCACCCGTCGCTGCGCTGTCACACGTTCGGGCATTTCGGCGACGGCGGCTGCCATCTCGTCGTGTCGATCCCGCACGCCTGCGCGGAGCGCTACGGGCCGCTGCAGCAGGTGGCGCTGCGCGGCGCGCTGTACGACCGCGTCGTGCGGGCCGGCGGCTGCTTCAGCGCCGAGCATGGCGTCGGGCCGGTCAACGTCGCGTACTACCGCAAGCATGTGCCGGCCGCTCAACGGCAAGTCGCTGCCGCCATCCAGCACGCCGTCGACCCGCTGGGTCTGATCGGGCGTGTCCGCTATTGATGCGCCGTCAAGCGGCGCCACGGAGAATTCGCATGATCCTTCGACATCCGCCCGGCCTGGGTACCGTTTCCGAACCGGATGACGAACCGCCTTTGTCCGGGATTCCGGCCACGCTGCCCGACTCGGGGGTCGTGGTCAACGTGCGAGGGGTGGCGTACGTCATCCGGCTGCCGCCGCGCGATCATGCGCGCCCGGCGCTGTGGCGCGAGTTGGCGGACTGGCGTGACGACCGGTCGGCGGGCAGCAACGGCGAGCCGGAGGCGCGGCAGGATTGAGCGTTGATGTGCGCTCCGGTGCCTTGAAAGGCCACCGCGGAAACGACCACGGCGCCGGACAACCTCGGTCGTCCGGCGCCGCGTCGGGCGAAGCACGCAATCGGAGAATCAGAACACCGCGTGCCCGCTGATCAGGCTCGGCAGCCACGTCGAGAAGAACGGCAGGTACGTGACGATGTTGATCGCACTGAAGATCGCGAGGTAGTACGGCCACGCCATCTTCGTGGTCTCGCCGATCGACACGTTGCCGATCGCGCAGCCGACGAACTGCACCGAGCCGATCGGCGGATGCACGAGGCCGAGCGAACAGTTCAGCAGCAGCATGATCCCGAACTGCACCGGCCCGACGCCGCACGCCATCGCGATCGGCAGGAACAGCGGCGTCGTGATCAGGATGTGCGCGGCCATGTCGACGAACGTGCCGAGGAACACCTGGATGATGTTGATGTACAGCAGCATCAGCCACGGCGCGGCGGTCGACTGCTTCAGCAGCCCTTCGATCGCATCCGGGATCTCCAGGTACGACATCTGGAAGCGCAGCATGTTGGACACCGCGATCAGCAGCAGCACGACGCCCGTCGTGCGCGCCGCATGCGACAGCGCGCGGCGCAGCTTCTCGGCCGTCAGCGTCCGGTAGACCACCGCGGTCAGCACGAGCGAGTACACGACGGCGATCGCGGCCGCTTCGGTCGCGGTGGCAATCCCCTTCGCGACGCACACGAGGATGATCGCGATCACCATCAGGCCGGGCACCGCGCCGACGAAGCTGCGCAGCACCGCATACCAGCCGGGGAACGCGGGCAGCGCGGACGAACCGTCTTCACGGCGCGGATAGCCGTGACGCACGGCCTGCCAGTACGCGGCGGCCAGCACGAAGCCCATCACCCACAACACCGGCAGCAGCCCCGAGAACAGCAGGTCGCCGATCGACACGCCGCTCACCGGCTGGCCGTGCAGCATCCCGGTGATGCCCTGCGCGGCGAACGCGTAGATGATCATGTTGGTCGACGTCGGCATCAGCGCGCCGGCGAGCGACGCATGCGTCGTCACGTTGACCGCGTACGCGGCGCTGTAGCCTTCGCGCTTCATCAGCGGAATCACCACGCCGCCCATCGCCGACGTATCGGCGGTCGGCGAGCCCGACACGCCGCCGAACAGCGTACAGGCGACGACGTTCGCCATCCCGAGGCCGCCGCGGAAGTGGCCGACCGTCGCCTGCGCGAAGCGCAGGATCCGGTCCGCGATGCCGCCATGCAGCATCAGTTCGCCAGAGAAGATGAAGAACGGCACCGCGAGAAACGAGAACGCATTCATTCCCGAGATCATGGCCTGCATCGCGGTCGCGATCGGCAAGCCTTCGACCAGATAGGTCAGCACGCAGGCGATGCCGAGCGCGAACGACACGGGCACGCCCAGCACGAGGAAAATCAGAAAGCTGACGGACAGGATCGCGAGTTCCATGGCGTTATTGTCCCGGCGTAGAACGACGAAGCGCGAGCAGGTGCTCGAGCGAGAAGAGGATGATGGCGATCGCCGCGGGCATCGCGATCAGGTAGCGCACGCCTTCGGGCAGCCCGATGATCGGGATGCGGTCGCCCATCGTCTCGGCGGCCATGCTGCCGCAGCCGATCATGATCATGATCGCGAACGCGATCAGGCTCAGGTGCTGGATCGCGATGACGACCGTGCGCGCCTTCGGCGACAGCCGGCGCACGAGCGAATCGAGGCCGATATGGCCGCCGTCGCGCACCTTCATCGCCGCCCCGAACATCGCGATCACGATCACGAGCAGCAGCGCGATCGGCTCCACGAAATCCGGCGCGTTCTCGAACACGTAGCGCATCACGACCGCGTAGAACACCAGCACCGTCAGCACCGCGAGGCACGCCGACGCAATCACGGCCAGCACGCGGAACAGCACGTCGTTCACGCAGCGCAACAGCGGCGCGGCATGCGGGCGTGGCGCTGTTGCGCCGTCCGGGGCGGCGGCCCCGCCGCCCGAGGCGGTTGCGCCGTTCAGGGAAGTGCGACGTGTCACTTGGTGGCCTCGATCTCGTCGACGATCTGCTTCATCTGCGGCGTCTTTTCATACTTCGTCCACAGCGGCTGCATCGCCTTCACGAATGCCGCGCGGTCGATCTGCGCGGCCGGCAGGATCTTCGCGCCGCCCTTCGTCACCAGCTGCTGCGCAGACGCTTCGCGTGCGGTCCAAAGCTTCTGGTAATACGGCACCGAATCGGCCGCCGCCTTCCTGATCGCCGCCTGCTCCTGCGGCGACAGCGTGTCCCAGACCTTCTTCGAGAACACCAGCACTTCCGGCGTCATCGCGTGCTGCGTCTCCGAGTAGTCGGGCGCCACTTCGTAGTGCTTGGTTTCCTCGTACGACGGCAGGTTGTTTTCGGCTGCGTCGACGAGGCCCGTCTTCAGGCCCGTGTACACCTCGGCGAACGGCATCGGCGTCGGCGTGCCGCCCATCGCCTTGATCTCGTCGACCATCAGGTCCGACGGTTGCACGCGCACCTTCAGCCCCTTCATGTCGGCCGGCGAGCGCACCGGGCGCTTCGCGTAGATCGAGCGCGCGCCGCTCTCGTAGAACGTCAGCGCGATCATCCCCTTCGCGGTGAACGCGTCGAGGATCTTCTGGCCGGCCGGGCCGTACATCGCCTTGCGGAAATGATCGACGTCGCGGAACAGGAACGGGAACGACGGGATCAGCGATTCCGGCACGATCTCGTTGAACGACGCGCCGTTCACGCGCGCCATGTCGATCGCGCCGATCCGCACCTGGTCGACCGTGTCCTTCTCCGAGCCGAGCGCGCTGTTGCCGAACACCTTGATCGAATCCTTGCCGCCCGTCTGCTTCGACAGCTCGTCGCCCATGAACTTCACGGCCATGTTGGTCGGGAAGTTGTCGCCGTGCACGTCCGCCGACCGGAACACGCGCGCCTGGGCGGACATCGCGAAGCCGGCCATCAGCGCGACGGCCAGGGCGATACGGGAGCGGTTGAATCGGTGCTTCATCGTCAGTCTCCTTGATGGTTGTGCTCTTTGTGGCGCGGCGATCCGTCGGCATGCGCATTCTTTGGCGCCGTGCTCGCTGACCGCTGAGTCATACGTCGTATGACGTGTTGACGCGAATGTACGTCGGTTAATCGTTTAACTCACTTGGTGCATACCCGTAGAGCGGCTGCTGTGGCGGGGTTTGGGTGCATTTCAGGGAATCGTTTTCTCTGTTTAGGCGAGTTTGGGCGAAACGTTTTCTGGGAAGGGGTTTGTGTTCAAGCCGGGCGACCGACCGGCCACTTCCATCGGAACCGGAAAACAAACTTTCGCTTCGTTTTCAATTGTCGTAGGATGACTGATCACAATTGCGACCGGTCGGCACGATGTGAGGAGCGCATGCCGACCACGCACCGCCGTGCACGTCACGACCAGGAAGGAACACACGGAATCCGGGTACCGACAGGCGCCCACGCCTGCCCCGCCGTAGGGCGCCAGAGTATTTGCGACTGGCGCCACGGTGTTGCGACTCAGCGTGACCAAGTAACTGCGACCGCTCTACGCATTGCCGACAACACCCCGTGATGTCGCCGCCCGGACTCATACCGCATAAGTCGCATGTTCGCGTAGGGCGCACGGCTGGCACCATGCTTGTCGGACTTTCGACCAAGTCGATGTAACCGGCTTGGCTCGGAACTCCAACGGCGGCTCCGGGCCACGAGCAGTCGCTCGACGCTGCAGCCCAGATCACCGACAATTGGATGTCGATAGTCCACTCAAACGTTGCTATGAACGCCAGGAGTTCCCGCTTCTTTGTCGCTGGTTGTATTGAGGAGCCTGTTTTTGTCCTGGATGGGGTCGCTTCGGAATGGTTGTTCGTTTCAAAATTCTGGCAAAAGGCAAACACCTTGCTCGGGACAATGTTCGATCAGTTCGAAGAGGAAGTGGCCGAGCCCGCGATACTTGGCCAAATCGCATGTGAGCTGGCACATCAAATTTGCGAACTTGTGGAGCGGGAAGACGAGACTATTAGCTTCGTCTACAGATGGACCCCACAAGGGGACGTCCATGTTCTGGAGACGCGCCGAGCGACCCTTATCTCGCAGTTGGAAGCAGTCCGTGACTTCCTTTTCCTGGCGGCCAAAAATGATGAAGCACTCGAGTTGAGCCTTTAGGTAGATCAACAATCAAATGGCTTGCCTCTCCGGATGCAGCAAAATTTCTTGGTGTCGGAGTGACCGAAGTTGGGCGGTGGAATTGTCCGCTGCGGGTCGACTGCTGTCGACTCATACTGGGGAAGTGGCAATTCATGCACAATGTCGAACCGTCGCCCTTTTGGCGGGAGTCGGCGTTCAAACAGCGTGAGGTCCGCACACCATGGTGCGTTCGTTCACACTTTCGCACGAACGGACTGCCCCAACTGAGCTGCGACTCAGCGATAGTGCCACCACTTTTGCTACACGCTCCTCACGTGCGCGGGAACCGCGTACAAGCCCTTCAACTCATGCGAACGTTCTTGTCATGCCAGAAGATTTCGAAGTTCACGGCCCGCACGATCATGCAGTAGAGCACCCTGCGGCGCATGAAGAAAGCCACGGAGCGGCGCGCATCGCCGTGATGACTGCTGTCCTCGCCTGCGTCGGCGCGATTTCCGCATACCAGAGCGGTGCGGAAGAGAATTTCGCGTTGCTGCACAAGAACGAGGCCGCGATCCAGAAAACCGAGGCGGCTAACCTGTGGGCCTATTACCAGGCAAAGGGCGAGAAGCAAAATCTAGCCGAGCTCGGAGGGGCGTTGAGCCAGGAAGCGTCGCCGCAAAGAAAGCGTTTCGACGCAGACGCCGCGCGGTATCGCGAAGAGAAGGAGCCGATCCGCAAGCGCGCCGAAGCGCTCGAGCAAGAAGTCGTGAAGAGCAATGCTGCAAGCGAGGAGCGGCTACACCGACATCATCGCTGGGCGCAGGCCACTACCATCATCCAGATCTCGATTGCACTTGCTGCGATCACGATCCTCACGCGGCGGAAATGGATGCAACACCTGTCGATGGGTGCTGCCGCGATCGGCGTCGTACTGGCAGGGCTGGCGCTCTTTGGTGTGTAGCGGCCCGACGAGCGGGCGCTTGTCGGCCATCAACGGTCAATCGACAACACCATCTAGCTCGTTGAAAATCGCTTCATACGCCACCGGAAATTCTTCGTTGGCGTTGTCGCTGCCTCCGCTCTTGCTGGACTCTACAATTGATCGATGAAACCCGCGATCATGCTCGTGACTTCCTGTGGCCATTCGAGGGACGGCAAATGCGCGGCCCCCGATATTTGGTGGAACGTCCCGCAGGCTACGTTAGCCGCGACGTAACGACTTCTTTCCTGAATACCGACCAGGTCCAAATCCCCACACGCAACCAACGTCGGCACTGATATTTCGCCCAACCGCCCGTAAGCGATCGGTGCATCGGTGTTCGTACCCGTCGGTGGCAAACCGAGCGCAACAACGTTCATCTCATCAAACAAGTTGCGAGCTTCACCCGTCACGCGACCTTCAGGTTGAAGTGGGCCATCAAGCCAGAGCGTCCGGCGAATCGCGATGGCCTCTTTAATATCATGCTTCGCTTCAGCCGCCGCCAGACGCGTGACCAACTCTTCAACCCGCGTTGCATGAGTGATTTTCGGCGCACCGGTGACATTCGGTGCGATAAGAACGAGACCGCGAACATACGACGGATACCGAAGCGCCGCATCGAGCGCAATGCCTCCGCCTTGAGAACAGGCAACAAGTATCGCAGGGAACCCGTGTGCGACCGACTCCAGAACGGCGATCAAATCTCCAACGGCAGAGTGGTCCTCTGCTTCGGCAACCGTTTCTCCAAATCCGCGTCGATCATAGGCGATAGCTTGGTGGCTAGCGCCAATTTCGCGCATCTGATGGGCCCACATCCGGCGATCCGCGACGCGAGCGTGCAAAAACACAATCGGTGCTCCGCTGCCGATGGCTTGCGTCGACAGCGTGGCACAGCCTGAATTCGTTATAAGGCTTTCCATCACGACCCGTCCTATGTCCAGGAACGTGCATGGTACACGCTGCGCTGTCTTGGAGTTTTCGCCGATGAATGGCCGCTTTGCAAGAAACCGAGCGATCGCAAGGGGTCGGCTGCAGTCAACCGCGTACAACGAAATACCGCTACGTTGGCGCCGCAGTAAGCCAATCGCACGAACTCCGACACACCACCGCAGAATCGGTGGCGCGACTGGCCGTCAGTCACTTATTTTCTGCGCAAGCAGTTGCCGATACCGTTGCCCCCTGCGCCCACCCCGCCCCCTCACGTCTGCATAACCAGCGACGTCAATTGCGCCGCCCGCCCCACCGCCGTCTTCGCATAGATCGACTTGATCTGCGTGCGGATCGTGCCAATCGACACGCCGCGCAACCCGGCGCATTCCTGCGGCGACAGCCCGTCGCAACACAGCAGCACGGCAAGATCAGCCTCGGCCGACGACAGCCCGTAGAACACGCGCAGCCGCTGCGCACGGGCCGACGGCGAACGCAGGTCGGCGGCCGTCATCAGCGTCGCGACGCCCGGCCGCTCGCGCATCAGGCGCGACTGCTCGGGCACCGGCATCAGCGCCAGCGGCAACGGTTCGCCCGTTGTACGCCGTAACAGCAGCCCGCCGCGCGCGTACGCGTGCCGCCATTGCGCGTCGTCGACACAGCCTTCCGGCGCGAATCGCCCGTTCACGACCCGCAGCGCCGGTTCCGCCGCGATCAGTTGATCGGCCGCGCGATTTGTGTAGCGCAACTCACGCTGCGCGCCGAGCAGGAAGACCGGCACCGGAAGCGCATCGAGCGCCGATTCGGCGACGGCCACGCGCGCCTCGAGCTCGCCGATCCGCGCCTGGATCTGCAGCGCACGGCTGATGTGCATGCCCATGTTTTCGATCGCGTGGCGCTGATCGTCGGACAGCCCCTGCGATTCGAGGCCGCCCTGGACGCTGAGGAATGCCCCCGAGCCCTCGCCGCGATGGATGTACAGGCCCGAGATGCTGCCGAGCCCGAAAGGGTGAAGGAATTCCTGATAGAACGCGCTGTGCGCGCGCTGGTGCGCGGAAAGGTGCTTGACGTCCTCGAACCAGCGGCCCGCCGGCCAGTCGGCGGCGACCGGCACGACCGGGTCGTACCGATAGAACTCGGTGTTGTAGGTGTGATGACACGCGGCGACCCATGACGCGTCGTCACCCGCCGCCTGCTCGATCGCCGGCACCCGCGCCGCGTCGTCGAAAGACAGCAGCGTGACCATGCGCACGCCGACCCACGATCGCAGCCCGTCCAGCACCGTTTCCCATCGTTGATCGCCCAGCGCCGCAGCGTAGACGTCATCGATCCATGCGGATGGAATCAACCCGTTCATTGGCATCTGGCCACCCCGCGCCGTGCGTTTTTGTCGAACGTCTCCTGCGCATCTTAGTCAATCGGCGCCCGCGTTTAAATCACTCGTTCGCGTTTGATCGAAATACCACGTTTGTTACCGCTTATCGTCAGACGTATTGGCCGTTATTCCGGCCCGCACGGTGCCGCCCGCTTTTCATCCGGATCGCGGTATGCCATGATGCAGCGCATGACGATTCGAAACACCACGCTCTCGCTGCACCATCACCACGGACGCCCGCTGTTGCGCCGTGGCTCGTTTCGCATCTAGCAATTGCATCGGGTGAATGCCCGATCAAGACGACAACCAAGGCGCCTCCGGCGCCTTTTTTGTTTTTTGCCGCCTTGAAAGCGGACTGCGCCGATCAATCGAACCCGTATGGAGTGTTTTCAATGCAACAGCCCTGGAAAGACATCGCCTTGTCGGATTTACCGCTTCGCGAGGATCTCAAGTTGCGGCACGCGTACGGGGCGCCGCAGCTCGATGTGCCGGTCTGCCTGAACGTCAACGAGAACCCCTATCCGCCGTCGCCCGCGCTCGTCGAGCGCATCGCGACCGCGGTGGCCGACGCCGCGCGCGCGGCGAACCGCTATCCCGACCGCGACTTTGCCGAGCTGCGCGCGCATCTGGCGGCGTATCTGATGCACGACACCGGCGTGGCGGTCGACGCATCGAGCGTCTGGGCGGCCAACGGCTCGAATGAAGTGATCCAGCAGATCCTGCAGGCATTCGGCGGCCCCGGGAGATCGGCGCTGGCCTTTACGCCCGCGTATCCCATGTATGACGAATACTGCCGCACGACTTTCACGCGCCTGCATACCTTGCCGCGCACCCGGAATTTCGCGCTGGATCTGGATCAGGCCCTCGACAGCATCCGCGAGCACCAGCCGAGCGTCATCCTGCTGACGTCGCCGAACAACCCGACCGGCACCGCGCTGCCGGTCGACGATATCCGCGCGATACTCGACGTCGCGCCGGGCGTGGTGGTCGTCGACGAGGCCTATGCGGAATTCCGGCGTCACGGCGTCCCCAGCGCGGTGACGCTGCTGCCGGAGCATCCCCGGCTCATCGTCACCCGCACGCTGAGCAAGGCGTTCAAGTTCGCGGGCGGCCGCGTCGGGTATTGCGCGTGTGCGCCTGCGATCGTCGAAGGTCTGAAGCGGGTTCGATTGCCCTACCACCTGTCCGCGTTCACCCAGGCGGCGGCCTGTGCGGCGCTGGTCGCGCGCGACGAGATGCTGTCGCAAGTCGAGGCGATCAAGGCCGAGCGCGATTCGACCGTCGACTGGCTGCGTGGCCTGGGCCTCACGGTGGCCGATTCCGATGCCAACTTCGTGATGTTCGGCGAGTTTGCGGATCGGCACCGGATCTGGAGCGGCCTCCTGCGTCACGGGGTCCTGATTCGGGAGTCCGGCCCGCCGGCGTATCTTCGCGTGTCGATCGGCACCGGCGCGGAGATGGCCGCGTTTCGTGCGGCGCTGCTCGACGTGATCGCGCTCGAATAAGCTACCGGCCATCCGGTCGACGACGCGATGAAGCACATGCGTGTGCCGTATCCGATGATGTGCTTACTTCATCGTCGCGAACCGCATTTCCATCGTGTGGATCTTCGCGAGCACCGCTTCGCTGAGCTTTCTGACGTGGCGCGGCACATCGGGCGCCGACAGCAGCTCCTCGATTCGCCCGCGCCAGTAGCTTGGATGCCGCACGCGCCCCGCACCCGACATCGACACATCGTCAGCGTTCGTCTCGCTGTCCAGGAGAGCCACCATTCTCTGAATGTGAGAAAGCTCTCGTTCCGCATAGTCTCGTGCCAGCATATTGATTGAAATTCCCCGAAATACGACAGCAGGCCTTCCGTCATCAACGCGCCATCGTGTTGCGGTGTAAAGCATTCACCGCACACGTCTGTCGCCATCGTACGCAGGCGCTGTGTCAGTAAACCGCATGGGCATTTGCTGATTTCGATACGGAATGGGGAGCCTGTCCGATTGTTCCGACGACTTCCGGCCCCGATGCCCTGTGGTCAATCGTAGGCTGACTGTTGGGCGATGACATCTCCCAAAGTGGGGATGCGGGGCGATATTGGCGGGGCGGTATTTTCCGGAATTGTCAGGTCGTCGGGCGGTGCGCGGAAGGCATGCGGTTGCCGCCTGAAGCTTCGCGAGATCCTCCTCGACGAGCAGCCTGTCGAAGTCCCTTGGCGGCAATTGCTTGCTTTGCTTTCCGTATCGCCGGCGCGTGCTTTCACCGGCAGGCGCGTCGTGCGTCGAGTATGGGAATGTTTCGCGCAACTACACACTCACGAGACAGGGTCCGCTGAAGTCAGATACCGACATCGCCCTGCTTCAGCCCGAAAACGAAATCGACTTCCACCGACGCCCCTTTGGGCAATTGCAGCACGCCGACCGACGTACGCGTATGAACGCCTGCGTCGCCAAGCACCGCGTACAGCATGTCGGATGCGCCGTCGGCGACTTCGCTTTGCATCGTGAAGCCGGGTGCGCTTCGCACATACACGGTGATGCGCGGCACGGTTGCTATCGCGTCGAGCGTGCCGCGGTGCTTCCTGATCAGCGACAGCGCACGCAGCACCGATACGCCGGCGGCCCGGCGACCTTCGTCGAGCGAAACGGATTCCCCCACTACGCCCACGAAATGCACCACGTCGCCGATCCGCGGAATCTGGCCGGCAATGTAGGCCGTGTTCCCGTCCACCAGAATGGGCGTGTACTTTCCGCCGATCCTGATTTCCTCGTCCGGATTGAAGCCGAATTCGGCCGCGACCTGCATCAGCTTATCGTCTCTGTTCATTGGTGAATTCCCCGATACTTCAGAAAAATGTAAAGAATAATTAAGTCTCGTCCGCTTGTCTCGACGAAAAAATCCCGCCGCGTCCGATCAAAGCGACGTGCCGCCGCCGTTAAAAGTTTCCGGGTAATCCTCTACGCTTTCTCATACATGACACACTTTTCAGGTGTTCGAAGCAGTCCTGCATTGCTTTATCGATGACAAATCTCGTAGTCGAAGAGAATTTCCTCAAAACTTTCCGCTGAAACCGCTATCATATGTGTACTCAACCTGAAGAGTGATACATGGCAACGTACAAGGAACTGAAAGCCCAAATGGAAGCTTTGGCCGAGAAAGCCGAAGCTGCACGTGCCGCGGAATTCCAGGCGATCGTCGACGACATCCGCACCAAAGTTGCGGAATTCGGCATTACCGAGAAAGACATTTTCGGTACGCGTCGTGGTCGACCGGCCAAGCAAGCGGCCGCCCCCGTGCAGGCAAAGTATCGCGACCCGAAGACCGGGGCAACCTGGTCGGGCCGCGGTCGCGCGCCCGCATGGATCAAGGACGCGAAGAATCGCAATCGATTCCTGATCCAGGAATAAGATTCTCGACGCGCACCGGCGCGCGCACGAGCGCGCCGTCCTGCTATTTGGGCATCGATACCGGCGGTATTTAAAAGCCGTTCCGGTGTGGTGAAGATTTGCGCCATCCGGCGCGTGGTTGCACGCTACGCGCCGGATTTCGTGTCGCCCAAACTTTCCTGATTCAAGGTTCGTAATAAATCGCAAGCCAGACGGATTGCGTTGCTTCGTGCGTCCATGCAACGCGATGTCGGCAATGCGGCTCGATCAGCACGTAGTCGCCGGGATGCATTTCATGGCGCGTCGGGCCTTCTTCGAATTCGAGTACGGCTGCGCCCGACAGCAATACGACCCATTCGGCGCGTGAGTCGTCATACCAAAAGCCATCGGGGCTCGCGTGCCCCATCGACACGATTCGCTCTACGTTCAGACGCTGCCCGGTGACGAGGCGGTCGATTTGTTCATCGTTGCCGCGCTGGCCATCGGTGGTGAAAAGATTGCCGGTTTGAAGTTGCATGGGGTGGCCTCGTCGATGATCGTCGGGGAAAGAATCGTGCGTTGAGTGACGCAGACTTTCACCTCCGTCTAACGATCACCATTGACGCTGACTCGTTTCATCGGAAACAGCATCATAGCGTTCCACATGCCTGAAATCGGCCGTGGATTCAACCCGTCGACACATCGAATTGATGAACGCGCTCAGCAGATGTATCGAAGTCCCGTATCGCTCGCGGACGTTCACACGCGATCCAGCGGAACGGTAAGCAGGTCGATCACCGCTTGCGTCTCGGGGCGCACGCCGCGCCACCACGCAAAGGCTTCCGCCGCCTGCTCCACCAGCATGCCAACACCATCGGCTACACCGGCGACCCCGGCATTGCGCGCCAGTCGCAAGAACGGTGTGAGGTGCTTGCCATAGGCCAGTTCATAGGCTGTACCACGCGGGCTGAATACGCCGGGCGGCACGGGCGGCAAATCGCCGGTAAGACTCGCGGACGTCGCGTTGACCACCAGATCGAAGCGCCCCATGCGATCGAGTTCCCCGTAAGCGCACGCCGTGATCGGCCCATACGAAGCCAATTGCGATGCCAGCGCTTGCGCTTTCTCGACATGACGATTAGCCACCACCAGTTGTGCGGGGCGCGCGCCCAGGAAGGGAAGCAACGCGCCGCGGGCCGCGCCGCCGGCGCCCAGCAGCAACACACGCTTGCCCGCGAACGGCGTGTGAAGATTCACCTCGATATCACGCAGCAGACCGATGCCGTCGAAGTTGTCTGCGAGAATCCGGCCGCCCTCGAACTTGAACGCATTCGCCGCGCCTGCAAGCGTCGCGCGCTCGCTGCGCTCATCGGCCATGTCGAATGCCGCAAGCTTGAACGGCGCCGTGATGTTCATGCCCTTGCCGCCGGCCGCGATAAATGTCCGCACCGTTGCCGCGAACGCGTCATCCGGTTCGCACGGCCCCTCGATAGCCGTGTAGTGCATCGCCTGTTGCGTCGCTTCGGCGAAAAGACCATGAATCAGCGGGGATTTCGTATGGCCGATCGGATTGCCGATCACCGCATAGGTATCGCTCATCGTCGCCTCACTTGTCGAACAGCACGCCGTCGGTTTGCATCGCATCGATCTCGGCGGGCGTGAAACCCAACGATTGCGCGACTTCGCTATTGTGCTGCCCCAGATCGGGGGCAACCTCGCGGATCGTGGTATCGCACGCGGAAAACCGGAACGGCAGATTCGGCAGGCGCAGCGTGCCGTAACGCGGATGCTCCTGCTCGACGATCATGCCGCGTGCCTGGATTTGCGGATCGGCGATCACTTCGTCGATACGTTGCACCTTCGCGCACGGCACATCGATGCCGTCGAGCAGTTCGAGAATCTGCGTCACCGTGCGCGCGGCGACCCACGGCTCGACCACGCCGAGAATGTCCAGCCGATGAGTATTACGACCCACGCTATGGTGAAACCGCTCGTCAGCGCCGAAGCCGCGCGGCCCGCCGCTCGCTTCGATCAGCGACGCGAAGCGCCTCCATGCATCGTCCACCTGCGCGGCGATCACCAGATCGCCATCGATCGCGCGAAACACACCATACAGCGTCGAGCCGGGCATGTCGTGCCCGGTCTGCTCGGGCAGCACATCGGCGAGCGTGTAGCACTGGACCGCATATTCGTGCATCGAGACGAGCGTGTCGTAAAGCGCCATGTCGATGTGCTGCCCTCGCCCGCTTTTCACGCGGCCGAGCAGCGCCGCATTGATGGCCGCGACCGCATGAATGCCCGTGTACATATCCCCGAGCGAAATACGCAGCAGCGGCGGACGGTCTCCCGGCGTGCCGACCATCTGCATGATGCCGCTCTTGGCCTCGGCGATCAGGCCGAAACCCGCGCGATGCGCGTCCGGCCCCGTGTGGCCATACGCGGAAATGGAGCAGTACACCAGCCCTGGATTGCGCGCGGAAAGCGCTTCGTAGCCGAGCCCGAGTTTGTCGAGCGCGCCGGGCCGATAATTCTCCACGAATACGTCGGCCGAATCGCAGAGCCGCTCCATGAAGGCCTTTCCGCGCGGGTCCTTCATGTTCACGCTGACACCGCGCTTGCCCATATTGAGCTGCAGAAAATAGCCGCTCGAGCGATCGTCAAGCACGGTCGCGTGCTGGCGTCCCGCGTCGCCGCTGCCGGGTCGCTCGACCTTGATCACTTCCGCACCCAGCGCCGCGAGGCAACGCCCCACATACGGACCCGCGAGAAAGTGGCTGTAGTCGACGACACGAATCCCTTCCAGTGGACGCGCCTGTTTCATCGTTCAGCTCCCGGCCGGCGCGGCACCATCAGACGATGCTCGCCTCGCTGCACGACTTCGCCGTGCTGATTGATCAGCTCCGAAGGAAGCGTCACGATGCCCCAATCCGGGCGGCTCTTGCTCGGGCGCATCGCGCCGATGCGAAACTTCACATGCAACACGTCATCGACCTTGATCGGCAGAACGAAGTCCCAGCTCCAGCCCAGCGACATGCCCGGCACAAAGCGATAATCGCTCCGGGTCTTCAGGCCATCGGCAATCGAAAGACCAAACAATCCATGCGCGACGAGGCAGCCAAAGTGGCTCGCGTTCGCATACGCTTCATCGACGTGCACAGGGGTGTGATCGCCGGTGAGATCGGCATACGCGAGAATGCGTTCCTTCGTGACGGTGTAGTTCGGGCTCACGCATTCGTCGCCTTCGCGTGCGTCATCCCAGTATTTTTCGACGATGGTCATGTCATGCCTCCGCGCGCGGATCGACGGCGAGCGCCTGCTCCACGCAGCGCGCGGGTTTCGCCTGAATGAATTCGATGGCGAGACCATCGGGCAAACGCAGCCAGTTCGCACCTTGCGGCATGGGCTGCACGTCGTGGCGGCGGGCGGCGGCGAGCGACGCTTCGACGTCCTCGCACATGATGCCGAGATGGCCAAGCCTTCCTTCGGGGCCCGAAAAATCCGGCTGGTGAATGAACTGCATGCCGCCGAGCGTCCAGTACTGGCGCGGCGCTTCGGTCGTGCCGTCGACCTCGCGCATCGTCATGCCGAACACGTCCTCGAAAAAACGGATGTGCCAGTGGATGTCGCGCACGAAGATGGCGACGTGTTCGAGATAGGCTTTCGGTTGGCTCATGCTTGCGCCTCCGCTTTCCGGCGGTCGACCATCGCGCGCTCGATGCCCTTGATGCACGCAACCAGCGTGGCGTTGACCGGCGTCGGCACACCGTAACGCGCGCCCCAGCGCACGACTGAGCCGTTGATGAAGTCGATTTCGGTCGTGGACCCTTTTTCGAGGCTTTGCAGCATCGACGTCTTGAACGCAGCGGGCAAGCCCTCGGCGGCAAGCGACCACGCCTGCTCCGGATCGGTCATCGACAGGGTGACGCCTGCCGCCTTCGCGGCCGCGATTGCTTCCGCGACGGCCGCCAGCGAAGTGGCCTTGAGCAGCGGCTCGTCATAAAGCTGGCCGTAAGTCAGCGACGTGATGCCGGTCAGCGCGCCCGTCGCGACGTTCACGAGCAGCTTGTCCCACATGGTGCCGACGATGTTGTCGCTGACCTGCGTGTCGAGGCCCGCGTGGCTGAATGCGTCGGCAATACGTCGAACGCGATCCGTCACGCGTCCGTCCAGTTCGCCGATGATGGTGTGCTTGCCCACGACGCCCGACTCGATATGCCCGATGCCGCGCAGTACGCCCCCCACATAGGTCTTGCCCGCGAGCACGCGTTCGCGGCCCACGGCGTCGGCAAGAATGTCTTCGTGACCAAGGCCGTTTTGCAGTGACAGCACCTGTGTTTCCGGTCCCACCAGCGCTTGCGCGCCGCGAATCGCCGCATCGGTGTGGAACGATTTGACGAGCACGATCACGACCTCGGCCACCCCTGCTTCGTCCGGCCGGGTGGTCGCGCGGACTTGCACCTGGCGCGTGCCGCTTGCGTCATCGACGCGCAGGCCGTGGGCCCGCATCGCATCGACATGCTCGGGCGAGCGGTCGATCAGCCAGGTCTCGTGGCCGCCTTCGGTGAGCGTCGCGCCAATCGCGCAGCCCAGCGCGCCGGCACCCAGAATGGCAATTTTCAAGTGCGTCTCCTTAACGTGTGACGTCACGATAGGAGCCGCCGCATCATGTCGCAATACAATGGATACAATGACATCATTGCCATACGCAATATCGTTGACCTGCGATGATCCCGACCGATCTGCCCGACCTCAAGCTGCTGCAGTTGTTCGACCTGCTCTACGACATGCGCAGCGTCACGCGCGTGGCCGAGCAACTCGGTCAGAGCCAGCCGACCGTCAGCATCTGGCTCGCGCGGTTGCGCGAGCATTTGCACGATCCCCTTTTTATCCGGACGCCCGGCGGCATGGCGCCCACACCGCAAGCGGATGCGCTGATCGGCCCATGTCGGGAGATTCTCGAATCGTTGCGGCGCTTCTCGGCCTGGGAAATCGCCTTCGATCCGGCGACCGCGCAGAGACGTTTTCGCATCTGCATGACCGATGCGAGTCACGTGACGCTGCTGCCGCGTCTGCTCGCCTATGTCCGCGCGCAAGCGCCTCGCGTGCGCCTGGAAGCCGCGCGGATCGACGGCCACACGGAACGCGCGCTCGAATCGGGCGAGGCCGATCTTGCGATCGGATACGTGCCGTGGCTGAGCGGCGGCATCTATCAGCAACAGCTATACGAGCAGGATTGGGTGTGCCTGGCGAATCGCCATCATCCGCGTATTCACAAGCGGCTCGGCGTCAAGGCCTATCGCACCGAAGGCCATGTGGCGATCACGGGGGGAACGGGCACGGCGCTGCTCGAGCAGGCGCTCGTGCGGGAACGCATTGAACGGCAGGTGGTGCTTGAATTGCCCGGTTTTCTGGGGCTCGGCGCCATTGTGCAGACCACCGATCTGATCACGACCTTGCCGCGCCATATCGGCGAGACGCTGGCCCAGGCCAGCGATCTTTCGGTACATCCCTGCCCCATTCCCGTCGAGGGCTTTGCCGTTCGGCAACACTGGCACGCGCGCTACCACCAGGAGGCCGGCAATCGCTGGCTGCGTTCGGTCGTCGCGCGGCTGTTCGGCATGTCTGGAGCGGACGTTACAGGCTGACGATTTACCGTTTCGGCATCGATGTCGGCGGATCCATCGCAACGATCGCTCGCACGCTCGCGGCAGGATGGGCGCCGTGACGGAAAGCGACCGTTGGCATGGCCGTCGAACATCGGTGATGGTCGCGCCGAAACAAACCGCCCCTCATGCGTTTCGGGTATTGCGGCCGGTGCAATGCCGCCAAGGACACCCGATACCTTTCAAGACATTTCGATTGCCTTCCACACGAAAAGCATCGCAATCGATCCGCACCGCGGGAATAAAACCATCCCGGCTCCGGTATATCGGGGCGTCAGGCCGCTCACCACGCCGAACGAGCCGGTGCACGACGCCCAACCGAAACGGAGAGACCGCAATGTCACACCCCAACCACGCCGCCTACACACGCTTCGCGATCGCCATGCACTGGTCGATCGCCATCTTGATCCTGTTGAACCTGATGATCGGGATCTACATGGATACCTTTCCGCACAACTCGTCTCAGTTCAACGGCATCCTGTTCTATCACGCATCGATCGGCAGCCTGATCTTCATGCTGACCGTGCCGCGCCTCGCGTGGCGCGCGACACATACGCCGCCGCCGCTGCCGGCCAGTGTTCCGGCATGGCAGGCCCGGATCGCCGGTGCACTGCACGGCGTGCTGTACCTGCTGCTGTGTCTCGTGCCGCTGACCGGCTACGTGCACCGCCTCGCTGGCGCCCATCCGGTCAGTTTCTTCGGCATCACGGAATTGCCGGTGCTGGTTGGCCGCGACGAACCGCTGCGACTCCTGACCGATTCGCTGCATCGCGCGCTGGTGCTGACGCTGGGCTTGCTGCTGGTCATGCACGTCGCGGCCGGGCTGAAACACAAGTTCGTCGATCGGGACGGTGTCGCGGAGCGGATGGGAATCTGAGCGCAACCTGGCGGTTGATGTCCGCCGGAAGCGGGTCCTCGATCATTGGAAACGCCAGCAACCGCCTTTCACCGCTGAACGCAATGCGGATGCGGATGCGGATGCGGGATCATCGTCCCGCCATGCAGCGACTTCGTCACTGTCTGCAGAACGAACGACCGATAAGGGGAATTTTCAGCTCCCGACACCCGCTCGAGGGGGGGCGCTGCCAAAGGAATGCTGCTTTGCCGGAGTAGTGCAGCCACTACTCCGGACTTCCACGCCGACGATCAGAAGCCGTGGTACATACCGATGTTGACTTGAACCTGGTTGCCGCCCGATGCGGTGTTGCCAAAGTCCGCAACGGAAGCCTGAGCGCCCTTGGCATGAACGTACCCGCCCATCGCATACAGCGCGGTGCTCTTCGACAGCGAGTACGTCGCACCCAGCGACACCTGGTTGATCGACGCCATCGTGCGGCCTTCGGCAGCCAGCGCAGGCGTGGCCGCAGAACCGTACACATACGTGTATCCGGTCGCCAGCGACAGCGCCGGGTTGACCTGGTACTGCAGAAGGGCACCCAGCACGTTGAAGTGGATCGACGGTTGGCCGGCGTTGCCCTGGTACTGGGCGTTCGAGTAGCGCAAGCCCGCCGTGTAAGGACCAATCTGGTACTGAGTCGCGACTTGCGCGATGCCCGCGCTCTTGAATGCATTGCCGCCGTTGTAACCCGAACTCGGATAGCCCAGCGCACCGCCGAAACTGGGTTGCGCCGTGGCGTTCGTCCACCCGTTCGCACCCTGGTTGACAGCACGGAAGTAGCCGCCGGCGACCGTCAGACCACCCTGAGCGTAGTTCGCGGCCACCGACCACGACTGACCCGAACCCGTCGAACCGGCCACGCCGCCGAACGAGTACGCGCCTTCAGCCTGGAAGCCGTGGTAAAGCGGTGAAATGTACTTCACGGCGCTGTTCTGGTTCGTCGTGTTGTCGTTGTTGTCCACGTCGCCCGGGGTCGAGAACGTCGACGCCGAAATGGCGTCGCCCGTCAGGACCTGAACCATTTCCGTCACGGCGTCGAGCTGGCGCCCCAACCGCACGGTACCGTACTGATCGGAAGAGAGGCCCACGTAGGCCTGGCGGTTGAACAACGAACGCGTGGAGCCGATGGGCCCCTGGCCGCCTATGCCGCCCGTACCAATGTTGAAGCCGTTTTCGATCTTGAAGATCGCCTTGAGGCCGCCACCGAGATCTTCCGTCCCCCTGAGGCCCCACTTGTTCGAACCTGCGGCACCACCATCGAGGCCGAACCGCTTGTGGCCATTGATGTTCGACGTGTAGCCGATACCTGCATCGAGCATGCCGTACAGGGTGATCGACGACTGCGCCATTGCTGCCGACGACGCTGCGAAGGCGGCAACAGCGATAACGCTGACCTTGATTTTCTTGTTGTTCATCTGTATTTCACTGTCAGGAGTGGTTGCGGGATTGTTTGAAACGGGTTTTGTTGTATTCGAATGCAGATGACGGCGCACGGCCCGCGCGTCGTCTCAGGTTGCAACAGCCGGCTTCATGTTCTCCAGATCGGCATATTCGACTCGATCATTTCGTTATCCTCAAAATTTCATGCAGGAAGGCGCCTCGCATCTCGACCTGTCCGGCATGCCCTCGATTGGAACCATCGCGGCGTCCCGCCTGGACGAAAGCCGCTGCCTTGCTTCCGTTGCCGCTCCAGCTGCTATCGAATTCGCCATCCGGACGAACAGACGTGCCGAATCCGCGAAGCCGAAAAACTCGAGCGGATCACCGCGCGGAACCGAAGGTTTCTTCGATGGCAATTCGAAGAAACGCTGCATCGTCACGTGCCACACTCGCGCCATCCCCACGAGCGAGGTCGGCGAAGACGAAACCGGGCCACGCTCCACCCGCGACAACAAGCGGGTTGGGAATGCCGACCGCCGTCGCAGGCTGATCGAGCGTCCGGTTCAGCCGCTGGCGAAGCACGCGAACTTTTCGCCGAGCGCCAACGCAACCGGGACGCGCTTTGCAGGTGCGAAAAACCATATCAGGAACATAAATCGTCGTCAAAATTTGTTTGATATAAGTTAATCGCGTTTGATAACCCTTAGCTTTACCGGGATTTCCCTAATAGAAACCGGCACCAAGTCAAGGCGCTAGCGAGATACGCGCCGCTACTCCGATTGATACACGATCAGGCAAAAAATCGGGTATCGAACGGGAGCGCCTCGTGGTAGCTGCAGCCGATTTCAACCCTGACGTTGAGCCGCATCTAAAGTGGCGCGAGAGGCCGGTATGCTGGTTGGCATCGCGGGGAGCCCCATCCGTTACCACTCGAGATGCGCCCCGCTCGCTCGACGTGCGTGCGAATGCCGAGGCTTCGTCTGACTCATGAGGAGTCGAGCGGTCGGATGCAGGCTTCTCCGAACGTGTCGTTAACGAGACAAGTGGAGTGGGCCCGCCGGAGGCGGCCTATCGAGACAAGCGCTTGGCTGCTTCCAGTACCTCAATGAATTCATGCCCCATTCGGCTCTGCAAGCGCGCGCCGTCCGACCTCGATCGATTTTGCGAATTGTTTACGAGTTCGCAAGTGCTCCGCCATATGTCGTGGCTCCCGCGCGCGAGAGCGCAATGTGAGCATGCGTTGACCGATGCGATCACACAGCAACGTTCCGCGGAGCGGGTGCGCGTGTGATTTCAAGTGGTTTATTGACGGCCGCCAGTTTTTCTGCAAATCTTTGAAGGCATAAAATCAACTCAGAGATATTTTTTTGATACCGCGCACCGACGATGACCAAACCCAATCCAACGAAGAGCGCAAATAACGTAAAGAAACCCACTCAACCCACTTTGACTCAATTGCCAGTCCGGGGACCGACGCACAAAGTGGACACACGGGCAGTTCGCCTGGTGATGAGTCAACTTGACGAAAACTGGCTTATTCGAAGCCTTGACGAGCGAGATTATGGAATTGATCTGCAACTAGAATATTTTGACAGCGATCTACCGACAGGACTGGTGACGTTCATTCAAATAAAAGGTACCGAAGAGTCGTTCGAAAATGAAGAAAGCTTTTCTCTACCGGTGAAGACGCTACTTTATGCCGAGCTTTTTTCGGCTCCGTTTTTCTTATTCCGCACCTCGTTGACCGATAAATTAACGAGGTTCGCGTGGCTGCAAAAATTCTCAACAACTGCCTTACCGCTAACGTCGCCCAATTGGCGTTATCAAGAGAGCGTCGAGATTACGATTCCAGCAGACAACGATCTTGTTGGGAATTGTGAAAAATTCAAGAATATTGTTCTTGACCAGCGACGCCAGAGAATGGCGATAGAATTCCTAAGAATCGAATTTGAACTTTCCCTATACGGCAAACAGGTCATCGAAAATGGGAAAATTTCCCTATCTGCTTTTTGCTCTGAAGCCGCGAAGAAGCTGACCTCTCTCGCCCCCTTCATAATCGGGTCTGAATTCAGCGGAAAAGAAGATGCCAAAAAGCTCGTAAACTTGTACGAAATATTCGACGATATTTTATTGTCGGGAGAAGTGACGGCATCTCAACAGACCGGAATTATGGAATCCCTTGACTTAATGGACACCATCAAGATTTCTTTTATGAACGAAGATGTAACTCATGCTTTTACGACAAAAAATGCGGGCATCGTTTACTATTAACTTCAATCTACCGTCGTGCACTCACCGACATTGATACCCAACCACATATACCCATGCCGGATCTGACCATCTACACAGGTGCCGCACCGAACGACTTCGCCCGACGCGTCTTCGACGTGCTCGAGGCTAACGGCTTCTGGATTGCGTCCACGCCAAGGAGTCCGGTCGAGTCGAAATCGAGAACCCTGTGCGTCACTTACCGCGGCATCTACGTTGGACAGATGAGGTCGAATTGGTGGGGGGCTCGGAAACCAACCGCAATTCTCTATCGTTTCCCCGACGCGTCTCGTATTTCCGTTGCTCATGCTCCAAAAGACTTTGATACCCATACGTTCGCAAAAGAGCACGGCGTCGATCCGGCGACGCTCTTTCTCAGGGTCGATCGGGGAGAAAACAAGTCTTACCTTCTCGTGCGAGACATCGGCACGGCGCTAAAGCTTATGCAGGCCTGGGCACGATCGATCGACCATGAACTACTCCCGCAGGTCGATGACGCAGATGATATTAATCTCGAAAGCGATTTGCATGAGATTCTGACGGACACAAAAAAATCCGACAAGCACAAAAGAGTCGAGATAGATGCCCGACTCGGGCAAGGTAAGTATCGAGCGGACCTGCTGAGGGAGTTTCGTAACGCCTGCGCGGTGACGCAACTCTCGCTAGCCCCAGCGTTACGCGCCTCGCATATCGTGCGGTGGCGAGATTCCGACGATGACGAAAAGGTCAATGCTAAAAATGGTCTGCTTTTGTCCGCCAACATAGACGCGCTTTTTGATCGACATCTCATCACCTTTGAACCAAACGGCAACCTTCGCAAGTCGATTTTACTTACAGACCATGATTGCGCAAAGCTCGGTCCTCTGAACAACCTCTTGGAGACTCCGTGTGACGAACGTGCCGCTTTTTTACGTCGGCATAACACGAAATTCGACACCCTTGAGCGCAAGCGCATTGAATACGTGAAACGATCGACGACATAGCGCCGGTTGTCAAACGTTCACGGACTCGACAACGACATCTTTGCTCGGATGACCGTTAAAGCCTGTGGATCCTATCAATAGTCACGTTGCGCATTGCATCGTTGAAAGATCGGGTCACGGTTAACACGGCAAGAGCTCGACGCTGCCACGCGCGCGACCTCGGCCAGTCTTTCGTTGAACAAGCGAGCTCTATGGAATGGCGGGAACGTTGGACAAAATTCGAAAGCGCGGCCCGACCGCACAAACGTCGTCGGCCCGCTTGTCTGGCGCGCAGGACCGTGACATGCATCGGTGCGCGATAGCTGACCCGCGAAGCGTTGCGAAAGTGCTGGCTTTATAGCAAGAGACGAATCAACGACCGAGCGTTGAACGGCTGAGAAGGGTCGCAAACGTACATCAAAGTTGTATGAAAGCGACCGGTGGCTCCGGGTCATCTACAGTCCCCTAAGCCCCCTCCCTTCCCCCCACCTGCTCAAGCAAATACTCGACAAATCGAGTCAGCTTCGGCAGCGGCCGCCGGTCCTGCCGATACACGATATGAATCGTGTGCGGCTCGGGCACGTACGCTTGCAACACCGGCACCAGCGCCCCACTCGCCAGATCGTGCGCGACCAGCACTTCGGGCTGCAACAACAACCCCGCGCCCGCGATGGCTGCCATGCGCAGTCCGTTCCCGTCGTCGCACGTGAAAACCGGATCCGTCAAAACCTGCGGCCCATCCCACCCACCGAGTTTCCACCCGCTACGACCATTCCACACCGAATGAGACAGACAGTGATGCGCGCCCAGGTCCTGCGGCGTCTCCGGACGACCATGCCGCGCGAGATAGCCCGGCGAAGCGCAGATCACCATCCGGTATAGGGCCAGCGGCTTCGCGATGAGATCGACATCGCCCAGCTCACCAATACGAATGGCCAGATCGAACCCCTCGTCAATCAGGTCGACGACACGATTGCTCAACGCCAGTTCGATGCGCACAAGCGGGTACATCTGCTGGAACGTCGCCGCCAACGGCGCGACGACACACGCGCCAAAGGTAATCGGCGCACTGATACGCAACGTGCCTGACGGCGACTCGCGCAACCGTTCGACCGACGTCTCGGCGATCCGCACTTGTTCGAGCGCACGCTTGGCATCTTCGTAGAACACGCGCCCCGCATCCGTCAGGCTCTGCCGTCGCGTGGTGCGCTCCAGCATGCGCGCCCCGAGGCGCTCTTCAAGTTCACGCACATACTTGCCCACCATGACCGCCGAAATGCCAAGCCGCTGCGCCGCCTCGGTGAAGTTGCCGCCTTCCACGACGGCAACGAAGGTTTCCATTGAACGCAGCTTGTCCATATTCCGAACTGGTGATTAGGCGTGTCGGAAATTAGAGCACATTTATCCCAATATTGGTTCGCTGAACAATGACTGCTCCAACCCGAAATCGAAAAGGAATCGTTCCATGAAGATCGTTGTAATCGGCGCCGGCGGGGACGTCGGTCGTGCCGTGGCGGATGAGCTGGCGCGTGACGAAACACACGACGTCATTCGCGTAGGTCGCACCTCCGGCGACCACCAGGTCGACATCACCCGCGACGAGAGCGTGAGTGCGCTGTTCGGGACGATCGGGCCAATCGACGCGATCATCGTTGCCGCGGGCAATGTCATCCTGGCGCCGATCGAAAAAATGACGGCGGCCGAGTTCCACAAGGGATTGCAGGACAAGCTACTGAGTCAGGTGCGTGTCGCGCTGGTGGGTCAGCACTATCTGTCCGATCACGGGTCGATCACACTGACCTCGGGCATCGCGGTCGATGACCCGATCGCGCAAGGCGCCAACGCCGCAACCTCGAATGCCGGGATTGAAGGATTCGTGCGTGCTGCCGCGTGCGATTTTCCACGGGGCATCCGGATCAACGCCGTGAGCCCGACCATGCTGACCGAATCCGTGGACCGGTTCGGTCCGTTTTTCCCCGGCTGCGAGAGTGTGCCGGCGTCACGTGTGGCAATGGCCTATCGACGCAGCGTGGAAGGCGTGCATAGCGGCCGCGTTTATCGGGTAGGTCACTGACGTTGAGGGCTCGCCCCGCGAGCCCGAATCCCGCGCTCTCCCACCCGCCCCAGATTCCGCCAAGCCATCACCGCCCCCACCCCCAGCAGCAGAACCGAAACGATCAACGCCCGCTCCATCCCATGGACGAACGCCACACCCCCTGCCTCACGAACGAAGAAACCAAACAACGCGACGCCCATCACGCCGCCCACCTGTCGCGCCGTATTCAACAACCCCGACGCCACACCCGACTGCGCGCCGCTCACCGCCGCGAGCGCCGCGTCCGTGATGGTCGGTATCGTCAACGCGATGCCGCTGCCTGCCAGCAGCATCGGTATCGCGAGCAACCCGTTGGATTGCGCGGCGATCGCCGGCCACATCGCCAGATAACCGAACGCTGAAATCGACAACCCGGCCGTCGCCAGCGTGCGCGCGCCCAGCCTGCCGGTCAGTCGTCCGGCGACGATGCTCATGACCATCAGCACTCCCATCATCGGCAGAAACGCGACACCCGCGCGCACGGGCGTCATATGCCAGACCGACTGAAACAGCAGGCTCAACGTAAAGACGATGCCGTAGAACACCAGGTTCGCGATCGCGCCGATCACGATCGAGCTGCGGACGATCCGGTCCTGCCACAACCCGGCCGGCAGCATCGCGTGCGGATTGCGCGCTTCCAGCCGGACGAACGCGATGCCCAATGCAACGCACAACGCGAACGCACTCACGATGACCGGACTGCGCCATCCCAGCGCACTGATCTCGGTCGACGCGAACGTGAGCGCCGCCAGCGCAAACGCACCGGTCAGTTGCGCGGGAAGATCGAGACGCCTGCCGCCCTGCGCTTGCGTGTCGGGCGCGAACCGCCACGTCATCCAGATACCGGCGATGCCGACCGGCACGTTGACCAGGAAAATGCTACGCCAGCCGACTGCGGCGATGAGCAACCCGCCGGCCAGCGGCCCCGCAGCCAGCGCGATGCCGCCGCCGGCGCCCCACCAGCCGATCGCGCGGCTACGCGCTGCCGCGTCGTCGAAGGCGAGACGCAGCACGGCCAGCGAGTTCGGCACCAGCAGCGCGGCGCCGATCCCCTGAACGAGACGCCAGGCGATCAACGCGCCGATGGCATGCGCGGTGCCGCACCCGATCGACGACAGCGCGAAGATCGCGTAACCGGCAATGAACACGCGCTTTGCCCCCAGCCGGTCGCCGAGCGCGCCCGCCATCAGCAGGGTCGCCGCGAACACGAGCGCATACGCGTTGACGACCCATTGCAGGTCGGTGAGGGCGGCGCCAAAGGACGTTCGCAACGCATCGAGCGCAACGTTGACGACGCTGACGTCGATCAGGACGACCGCATAACCGAGGCACGCCGCGGTTTGAACCAGCCGCGGATGAGGGGTGGATGAGGTCTGCATCGGCAATCCTTCGCATTCGGAGGATTGAAGCGTAGAGGATCGCCTTCTGTGCGAATATTCCGCAAAACAGCACAGCAGCCTGGAGAAAATGCACCGATGTTCGACTGGGAAAACCTGCGTTACTTCGTTGCCGTCGCTCAAGCGGGGAGTCTTTCCGCGGCCGCCCGGCGATTGAACGTCGACCACGCGACAGTCAGCCGTCGCCTGGCCGCACTCGAATCGGAATTGAAGATGCGCGTGATCGACAGGTTGCCGCGCGCGTGCCGGCCGACTGCCGCCGGCCGGCAGATCCTCGAATTCGCCGGGAAAATGGAGGAGCACGCGTTTGCAATCGAGCGCCTCGCGCTCACGGAACACCTGCCGATGCACGGCACCGTGACGATCAGCGTGCCGCCCGTGCTCGCCAACAATTTCTACGCGAATCATCTGTATGCGTTCGCGCAAATGCATCCGGGCATTCGGCTGTCGATGGCCAGCCAGGCGCAAAGCGTATCGCTCGCCCGTCGTGAAGCGGATATCGCCGTGCGCCTGTTCCGCCCCGAGGAGCCGCAAAACGTGACGCGCAAGCTGGGCGAGATGGCTTTCGGGCTCTATGCGAGTCGCGACTACGCGCACGCGTCGACGCCTGACGATTGGGCGTTCATCTGCTACGACGCGCAATTCGCGGAAATGCCGCATCAGAAGTGGCTCGAGTCGATCGCTCGAGGTCGCCGCATCGCGTGCGAAGTCAGCGATATCACGACGCAGCAGGTCGCGGCCCGCACGGGCATCGGCGTAGCGGGCCTGCCCGTGTTCATGGGCGATGACGATCCGGGGTTGCAGCGCTTGCCGTTCGACGGGGAACCGTACGCCCGCGACATCTGGCTGGTCGTGCATGCCGATCTCCGGCATTCGCCGTCGATTCGCGCGGCGATCGACTTCATCGCTGACGTGACGGGCAGGACCTTCGCGCCGGATTCGAGGCAGTAGCGACTGCGTATCGCCGTGGCGTGCGATACCGGGCGATGGGATCGATCGCGATGCCTGCGCCGAGCCTCACCACGCCCCTTCCTGCGGGCGCGCGGCGTCAACCCTATCTGCACACACACGCGCCATCAAACCACCGCCCTCAACCACCCCAGCACCTCCGCCTGCGCACTCCCCGCCGCCACCGGTTCCGGCGTCAACAAGCAGTAATCCGAACCATCCTCGACGAACCCCATCGGCGCGACGAGCACACCGCTTTCGATGTCATCGCGAACGAGGTGCCACGGGCCGATCGCGACACCGAGCCCCGCAACCGCCGCCTGCAGACTGAAATAGAAATGGTCGAACGTCTGCCCGCGCCCGCCCGCGGCCGGCTGGTTCGCCGCCACCGCCCATTCCTTCCACGCGTCCGGCCGTGTCCGCGTGTGCAGTCGCGGAACATCCGCCTTCAACGATCGACTGCCACGACGCGCGGAAAACCATGCATCGACCTTATCCGGCCGGCAGACCGGCCCCACCTTCTCCGCGAACAGCCGCTCCGCGTGATAACCCACCGGCCACGCAAAGTCATTGCGTCGAATCGCCATGTCGATGCCGCTGTCGAATGAGAACGGACCGCCTGCGGCAGCCAGGTGAATGTCGACGCCCGCATGCCGCGCCTGAAAATCCGGCCAGCGCGGAATCAGCCAGCGCATCAGGAGCGTCGGTTCGCACGACAGCACCCAGCGCCGCGCCCGGGCGGCCTCGGTACGCAATTCCTGCGCGGCGTGACGCATCAGCCCCAGCCCGTCATGGACGGCCTGCGCCAGCTTGCGGCCCGCATCGGTCAGGAACACGCGACGGCTGCGCCGCTGGAACAGCGCGACGCCCAGGTCGTCCTCGAGCAATCGCACCGCGCGGCTGACCGCGCCATGGGTCAGGCACAGCTCGTCGGCCGCACGACTGAAATTCTCATGACGCGCCGCCGCCTCGAAGCAACGCAGCGCCATCAGCGATGGCAGGTTCGTGCAAACGGGCTGTGAGTCAATCTCACCATTCTGGTCAGAAATCATCGCTTTTCCCGATGGAACATGACCCATAAGATTGCGCCATCAAGCCATCAATCGCAAGGACAAGACGATGACCGAACTGATAGTTGTAGTCACCATCACGCTGCTGGCCGTGATCAGCCCGGGGCCGGACTTCGCGATGGTCACGCGCAACAGCCTGATGCTGTCGCGCCGCTCGGGCGTGCTCACCGCGCTGGGTATCGGGCTCGGCGTGACGGTTCACGTGAGCTACACGCTGCTGGGCGTCGGCCTGCTGATCCGCCAGTCGCTGTGGCTCTTCAATGCGGTCAAGCTGGTCGGCGCGATCTACCTGGTCTACCTCGGCGTGAAGATGCTCAAGACGAAGGCCGGCAACGGGCAGGCGGATGCACCGGCCGCACCGTTGTCCGACCTGGCCGCGCTGCGCACCGGCTTCCTGACCAATGCGCTGAACCCCAAGACCACGGTGTTCATCGTCAGCCTGTTCATGCAGGCCGTGCGGCCCGACACGCCGTTGATCGTGCAGATCGGCTACGGCGCGTTCATCGCCGTCGCGCATGCCGGCTGGTTCAGCCTGGTGGCCCTGTGCTTCTCCGCGACGGCCGTCCGCGATCGCCTGCTGGCGCTGCGGCACTGGATCGACCGCACCTTCGGCTGCCTGCTCGTGGGCTTCGGCGTCGCGCTCGCCATCGCGCGCGGCGGGCGCTGACTCGACACGGCGCGCCACGCGCCGATGCAACCGACCGGCGCGCTTCGCGGGCGCGCCTGCGCGCCGGATGCGCCACTCGGTCGCTTTAGAACGTCCGCGCGATCGTGCGGGCTTCGTCGATCGCACGACTGCGATCGACCGCGCCGTCTGGACCGGACAAGGTGCGCTCGACGACGATCCCGGTGACGTCCTTCACGCCCACGAACTTGAGCCAGGTCTCCATGTACGGGCGCTGAAGATCGAATTCGGCCGCCGGCGTAAATGAGCCCGGCGACTGATAACCGAGCCCACGCGCGTAGACCACCGCCGCCTTTTTCCCGGCCAGCTTGCCGGCGAAACCTGTGCCGTCGAACGTGAACAGCACATCCTTCTGCGAGATCGCATCGATCAGGTGCTTGAGTTTGTACGGAATACTGAAATTCCACAGCGGCACGCCGAACAGGAGCTTGTCCGCCTCGTGGAACGGCGCCGCGAGCTGCTCGATCCGTTGCCATGCCGCCGCCTGAGCCGGCGTCAACGCGTTGCCGCTCAGTCCCGCATATTTCGCGGCCAGCGCGGCTTCGTCGAATTCGGGTATCGCCAGATTCCAGATGTCGAGCGTCTGTATCTCGTGATCGGGATGCGTGTGGCGGTACGCATCGAGAAAGGCATTGCACACGTCGATGGACGCCGAATAGTCCTTGTTGGGTGAGCCTTCGATATAGAGCACGCGTGTCATGAAACCGGTCCTTGCCGAAAGTGACGGCGACGCGCGGGATGCGCGATCGCCCACTGCCCTTCGCAGCCTATCGGATCGACCTATAATCCGGAAACGATATGAATTGATCGAATTAACCCGAATTGGTGATCAATGAACCCGCCGCTCGACACCTCACTGCTTCATACGTTCGTCGCCATCGCCGACGTGCGGAGCTTTACCGGCGCAGGTCGCAGGCTGCATCTCAGCCAGTCCGCGGTCAGCGCGCAGATCGCTCGCCTCGAGGAACAGGTCGGCCGGGCGCTGCTCGCCCGCAATACGCGCAGCGTGACGCTCACCGAGCATGGCCGGATGCTGCTCGGCTACGCGCGCGCGATGCTCAACCTGAGCGAGGAAGCGCGGACGAAACTGGGCAGCGGCAACGCAGTCGATGTCACGCTGCGCATCGGCGCATCGGAGGATGTGGCGGGAGGCTGGCTGCCCGACGTGATGCGCCGTCATGGCGCCGCGCGGCGCGGCTTGCGGCTGAATCTGACGGTCGACATCGGCGACAGCCTGTTTCAACGGCACGCCAACCGCGAATTCGATCTCGTGATCGGCAGCCGGTGCGCGCACACGGGCCAGGGCGCGACGTTGTGGCGCGAGCCGCTCGTCTGGGCGTTCGCGCGCCACGAGCCGCTGCCGGAAGGCGATGTGCCGCTCGCGTGCTTCCCCGATCCGTGCCCGTACCGGGGCGCGGCCATCAAGGCGCTCGCGCTGGCCGGCATGCCCTATTTCATCGCATGCGAAAGCCCGAGCGTCACGGGCATCCGCACGTTCGCGCGCGCCGGCATCGCGATCGCGCCGGTGCCGCGCAGCGCGATCGACGACACGCTCCGCGAGCTGGGCGTGCCAGAAGGCTTGCCGGCGCTGCCGGACATGGAATTCGTGATGATGCATGACGCGGGAATGCCGGCCGCCGTCGAATTCGCCGCGACGCTTGTCGATGAAACCGCCATTCGCAACGGGGCCGGCGCGCGCAACCGGCCCTAGCGGGCAGCTCGGTCACGGCCGAGGTTCGATCACAGGCACTTACCGACCCATGCACGTTCGACCACAACGGCGCGCTGTGTGCGAAGCGGCCGCGCGCCGGTCGCGGTGCGTCGCCGGCCTCAGCGCTTCGCGCTCAATCCCGCCCGCGCGCCCGCCGGTTCCCGGCTGCGCCCGAGCAGCGCCGCCAGCGACAGATCCGCGAGCTTGCCGAACGGCGCACGCAGCAGGCTCGGCAGGTTCCAGCGCCCCAGCACGAACACGCCCTTCGCATGGCTCATCGCGCGGAATCCCTCGATGCCGTGATACGCGCCCATCCCGCTCGGACCGACGCCGCCGAACGGCAAGTCTTCCTGCGCGACATGCAGGAGCGTGTTGTTGATGCCGACATTGCCCGACGTGGTGCGCTTGAGCAACGACTCGCAGTCGCTGTCTCGCGCGCCGAAGTAATACAGCGCAAGCGGCCGCGGACGCGCATTCACGTAGTCGACGACTTCGTCGATCGTGCGATACGTGCGCACCGGCAGGATCGGCCCGAAGATTTCTTCCTGCATGACGGTCGTATCGTCGCCGGCGCCGACGATCAGCGTGGGCGCGAGCGTGCGCTTGCGGGTGGCCGCCTGCTGCGGATTCACGCCCGCCTCGATCACGCGCGCGCCCTTGCTGCGCGCTTCGTCGACGAGGCGCTTCAGGCGATCGAAATGCCGGTCGCTGACGATCGACGTGTAGTCGGGGCTGGTCGGCCCGCCCGGATAGAAGCGCGCGACGGCCGCATCGTATTGCGCGACGAACGCGTCGAGGTCGTCTTCATGCACCAGCGCATAGTCGGGCGCGACGCAGGTCTGCCCGCCGTTCGACAGCTTGCCGAACACGATGCTGGACATCGTCCGGCCGTCGACGTGCCCTCTCGCGACGATCGCCGGGCTCTTGCCGCCGAGCTCGAGCGTCACCGGCACCAGGTTGTCGCTGGCCGCCTTCATGACCTTGCGGCCCACCTGCGTGCTGCCGGTGAACAGCAGATGATCGAACGGCAAGCCGCTGAAGGCGGCGCCGACTTCCGGACCGCCGAGCACGACCGCGACTTCCTCGCTCGGGAAAGTTTCCGCGAGCATCCGGCGCATCACCTCGCTGGTGCGCGGCGTCAGTTCCGACGGCTTGAGCATCGCGCGGTTGCCGGCGGCCAGCGCGGTGGCCAGCGGAATGAACGTGAGCGCGAACGGGTAATTCCACGGCGCCATCACGCCGATGACACCCAGCGGCTGGTATTCGACGTGCGCCTGCCCGGCCCGGTAAAAGATCCCGACGTGCCGGCGCTGCGGCTTCATGAAGCGACGCAGGTTGCGCGTCAGGTAGTCGATCGCCTGGATCACGCCGACCAGTTCCATGATCGCGGTCTCGTGTCGCGAGCGATGCCCGAAATCGGCGCTGACCGCCTCCTCCACTTCGCTGCGATACGCGAGCACCACCGCACGCAGCCGCGCGAGCCGCGCCTTGCGCTGCTGCACGCTCGGCGGCCCCTCGCTGACGAACGCGTTGCGCTGGCGGGCCAGCAACGCCGCCGGGTCGAAACTCGAGCTGGATTCTGCCGAAACGGCCATGGTGCACCTCACGAGGTTGCGTCGATGTAGACACTGTCAACTTGCATGCGGCGGATCATAGGCTCACAATGTGTTCCCTGTCAACATAGGAGCAACGCGATGTCGTCGGATGAGGCTGCGGACGCCGGGCAAAAGGCTTATCACCACGGGGATCTGCGGCGCGCGATCATCGACACGGCGCTCGACACGCTGCAGGAGCAACAGGGCTGGCAGTTCACGCTGCGCGAAATCGCGCGGCGCGCGAACGTCAGCCATTCGGCGCCGTACCGGCATTTCCCGGACAAGGCCGCGTTGCTGCACGAGCTCGCGCTGATCGGCTTCGATCGGCTGAACGCAGAGCTCGCCGCGTCCGTCGATCCCGCGGCGGATGCACCGGACGTGCTGCGCGCGCTCGCTTACGCCCATCTCGCGTTCGGGCAGCGCAACCCGGATCTCTATCGACTGATGTTTGCCGCGGATGCCGGCGAGCCCTCGGACATCCATCTCGATCCGCGCGTGCAGGCGCCGTTCCTGCTGGTCGTCGAGATCCTGGAACACGGCCAGCGCGCCGGCACGATCCGCCCGCGCCCGGCGCTCGGCCAGGCGACCGCCTGCTGGGCGCATCTGCATGGCCTGACGATGCTGGCGATCGACGGGCGGCTGGTGCGCGAGAAGGTCGGCGATCACGCGATCGAAGATGCGCTGACCACCTTGCTGGACGGTCTCGCGCTGCCCGCCCGCCCCGCGCGGTCAGCGAAGGCGAAAAGGCCTTGACCTTCAACTTCGCTTAAAGGTTATGGTTTGCGTCGGCAGCGTATCGAGGCCATGAGTATGGGTACTGCCATCCGACAATCCGGCGGCGCGTCGACGACGTCCGCCCGTGGCCGATGAAAGGGAACCGCATCATGAGCAAGCGCATCCTTCACGTGGTCAGCAATGTCGCACACTACGCCGATCCGTCGCAACCGACCGGCCTGTGGCTGTCCGAGCTGACCCATGCCCATCACATCTTCGCGGCGAAAGGCTATGAGCAGCGGCTGGTGAGCCCCAAGGGCGGCGTGTCGCCGCTGGAGCCGCGCTCGCTCAAATGGCCGCACGCCGACGCCGCCGCGAAAGCGTGGCGCGCCGACAAGGCCAATGAAGCGCTGCTCGCCACCACCGCGCGCCCCGACGAGATCGATCCGGCCGATTTCGATGCGATCTACTTCACCGGCGGCCATGCGGTGATGTGGGACTACCCGGACGACGCGGGGCTGCAGCGGCTCACGCGCGAGATCTACGAGCGCGGCGGTGTCGTGTCGTCGGTCTGTCACGGCTACTGCGGATTGCTGAACACGACGCTGTCGGACGGCTCGCTGCTGGTGGCCGGCCGCCGGATCACCGGCTATTCGTGGGTCGAGGAAATCCTGGCAGGCGTCGCGAAGAAGGTGCCCTACAACGTCGAGGAGCAGATGCAGCAGCGTGGCGCGCGCTACGAGAAGGCGCTGCTGCCGTTCACGTCGTACGTCGTCGTCGACGGCCGGCTCGTGACCGGCCAGAATCCGCAATCGGCGAAAGCGACCGCGGAACAGGTCGTCGCGTTGCTGTGATGGGATGCGCCGGTGCGACGCCGCTAGGCGCGGGGCGACCGGCGGCGCACGACCGCATCATCGCGATCGGCGGCGGCAGTCGCAGCCTCGCCGTCACTGCCCTCCGCCGCATGCCCCGGCGGGACGCGCGACAGCAATTGCTTCGCATGGGTTGCACAATCGACCGACTCCGGTTTCGCGGCGATGTCGGCGATCAGCGACACGATCTGCGCCTTGCTTTGCGCGAGCCGCGCCTCCAGCGCCTCGATGTCCCGCACCTTGCCGCACAGCGCATCCAGTAACGAAGCGCAGGGCCACTGCGCGAGGTCGGCCGGCATCAGCGTGCGAATCTCGTCGAGACTGAAATCCGCCTTCTGCGCGGCCGTGATCAGGTCGAGCGCCGTCACCGCTTCCTGCGGATAGGTGCGATAGCCGTTCGCTTCGCGCTCGACGAGCGTCAACAGACCGATGCGTTCGTAAAAGCGGATGCGCGAAGGGGTCAGGCCGGTGCGTTCCGCCAGTTCCCCGATCTTCATGTTCCGATACTCCCCGGCCGGATCGCATCCGGCCATCTGTCCCGTCGTGACTGTCCGTTGTCTCCCGATGTTGTTTCGCAATCCGATCTTTATCGGCTTCCTGTCGAATGGCGAGCGAACGGCGCGCGCTCAAATCACTTCGAAACGCAGGCCCGCGTGGTGAACCAGACGCTCGATATAGCGCGCGTCGAAGATCGTCGCGGGCGTCCAGAAACCGCCGCCGCGGCCGGTCTTGACGCCGTCGCCAACGCAATCCAGCGCGAGACTGATCGCGGCCTGGCCGAGCATCTTGCCAGTGGAGCCGTAGCCCGGATCGCGGTCGCCGGTGACTTTCACGCGCAGGGTCTTCCCGTCGTCGGTACGGCCGAAGAAGCGCAGATCGTAGCGGCCGGCCAGTTGCGCCGCGGCGCTCGGCCCCTCGCCGGGTTTCGGCAGCAGGAAGCGCTCCATCAGGCCGCGCACCGGCTTGATGACGACACCCACCATGAACGCGCCGAGACCGGCCACCATCGTCACCGCGGTCAGGCGGCCCTTGAGGCCCGTACCCGTCATCACCGCTTCGTCATACGTGAAGCGGCTGCCGTACGCGTTGCCGGCGAGCGCATTGGAGCGATGCACGACACGCTCGTTGATCGCCGCCATCACGAACGGGGCGATCCACGCGTCGAAGTCGCGATCGAATGCGGCGGATCGCACCGCATGCTGGCGGGCCGTGAAGCCATGCCCCTTCGGGCACAGCGAATACGGATCGAGCAGTTCCCTGCGCAACGCGGGATCGGCCGCCGCTTCCCGGAGGACGTTGATCACGCTCGCCACCGTGCCGCCCGACGCGCCGCCCTTCAGCGTTTTCACCCGCATCTTCACCTGCGCGGCCGGCACGCCCCACTGCTGCCGCGCCTGCTGCTGCAGGAAGAACACGCCCATGTCCGACGGCACCGAATCGAAACCGCAGCAATGGACGATGCGCGCGCCGGATTGCCGGGCCGCGGGCTCGTACCTGTCGATCATCCGCTTGATCCATTGCGTCTCGCCGGTGAGGTCGCAGTAGTCGGTGCCGGTTTCCGCGCAGACCCTGACCAGCGGCTCCCCGTAAAGCGCATAGGGGCCGACGGTGGACACGACCACCCGCGTCTGCGCGCAGAGCGCGCGAAGCTGCGCTTCGTCGGCCGCGTCGGCGACGATGATCGGCACCGACTGCCCCGCCGCGCCCAGCGTATCCCTGACCCGCCTGAGCTTCGCTTCGGAACGGCCGGCGATGGCCCAGCGCAGCGTTTCGCCGCTGCCTGACAGGTACTCGGACAGGTAGCGGGCGAGGATCTGCCCGACGAAACTGGAGGCGCCAAATACGACGAGATCGTGGGTCGGACGGGTCATGGGCGATTCCTTCGGCGCGGGCGTGCCGCGAAGTGGCGTGGCGTCAGCGTGGTTTTCCGGGTTCATCGAAGGCCTTCAACGGGGTCGGCAGGTTCAGCACCAGCTGCGCGTCCTTCACCACGTCGAGACGCAGGATGGTGGACGCGCCCAGCCCGTCGAGCAGCTGGCTCAGCGGGCCGCCGTGCCGCACGAGCTCGACGTTGCGCGGCAGCAGGCGCTGGGCGAACGATAGCGCATTCGTCTGCACGAATGTCTGGTGCCATTCGCCGTCGATGCGGTTGATCATCGTCGACGTGCCCATGTGCGACTGCGACGCGACGTTCGTCAGCTCGGGCATCGGCACGCTCAGGCTCAGGTCCGGCCGGCCGCCGGGGCCGGCAATGCGGGCGGTGGCGGTGGCGCCGAGGCTCACGTCGATAGCGGCGAGCCACTTGGGCAGTTGATAGCCGTGCACGCCGCGCACCCGCGCGATTTCCGTGGTGACCGGCAGCGCGAGCACGTGCGCGAAGAAGCTCCGGCGCCGCATCGAATCGAGCAGCTCGAGCGCGTGCGACCCGGTCGCGCCGGGCCGGCGGATCACCACCGCGACCGACACTTCGTCATACGGATCGTTGTCGCACACCGAATACGAGAAGAAGGTCAGCGCGACCAGCCCGTACCCGGGGAGCGCGCGCAGCGGCTCGAGCGGCACCGGCAGCGTGGTCCGCAGGCGTTCGAGCGGGGCAAGGAACAGCAGCTGAATGCTGCTGGAACGGTAGTAGAAATTCGGCGCCCAGGTCGGGCCAACCCGCGACGCGACCTGACGCTTCGGAATCCGACGGAAAAAGTCGATGTCCCCCGCCGCGGGATCGCGCGCCACCTCGTCGAGGTCAGGATTCATCCGGAACCGGTCGTAGTACCCGCCTTCGGGCACGTCGACCTTGTGTGGGCCGAATTCGACCTGTGTAAACCGCCTGTCCATGTTCGTTGCCTCTCGTCGATGATCGACCGTGGCAGGCAACGCCCGATGCCCGCTGACTCACTGCCGTCAGCAAGCACTCTAAGATTTAAGTCAACTTTAAGGTCAAGGCCCCGAGTAGAGGGGCACGTCGGATTGCGTTTGAGCGACTGGCCGGCGCTCGCCGTGCCGGCGCCGGATCATTTGGCGGTCGTGCGACGGCCCTTGCCGGGTGTCGACGCCTCGCCCGGATTGCGCAACCGGTCCATCACCCAGCGCGTACGCTCCGAGCAGGTCAGTTCGGTCGGCCGGTTCTTGATGCTGTCGATCGCGACGCGCAGTTGCGCCTTGTTCTCCTCGAGGCGCTTCTGCATCGCGTCGATCTCGGCGACTTTCCGTTCGAGCGCCTCCACCAGCCCGTCATGCTGCCAGTTGCCGGCTTTCAACGGCAGCAGATGGCGGATCTGCTCCAGCGAGAATCCGGCGCTCTGTGCGCCGGCGATGATCTCGAGCATCCACACCGCGTCGTCGCCATATTCGCGATAACCATTCGTGCCGCGCTCGACAGCCGTGAGCAGCCCCTCAGCCTCGTAGAAACGGATCCGCGATGCCGTCAGGCCACTGAGCTTCGCGAGCTCCCCGATTCTCATCCCTGCCTCTCCAGCGTGTTGACATTAAACCTAACTTTAAACCTAGAGTAAGCGCATCGCCAAGGCAGGCGGGCAGCGGATGCCCCGCTGCATGCGCAGCGCCGGCCTGGCGACCCTCGCGAACGGCAGGACCGTCACGGATCGATATCGCCCACCGAACAGGAGCAGACATGGGATACGTCACAACGCAGGATGGCGTCGACATCTTCTACAAGGACTGGGGGCCGCGCGACGCGCAGGTCATCTTCTTTCATCATGGCTGGCCGCTCAGCGCCGACGACTGGGATGCGCAAATGCTCTTCTTCCTGGCACAGGGCTATCGCGTGATCGCGCACGACCGTCGCGGCCATGGGCGCTCCAGCCAGGTCTGGGACGGTCATGACATGGATCACTACGCGGACGACGTCGCCGCGGTCGTGAATCACCTCGGCGTGCAAGGCGCCGTTCATGTCGGCCATTCGACCGGCGGCGGCGAGGTGATCCACTACGTCGCCCGTCACGGCGAAGACCGCGTCGCCAAGGCCGTGCTGATCAGCGCCGTTCCGCCGCTGATGGTCAAGACGGACAGCAATCCGGGCGGCCTGCCGAAAGACGTGTTCGACAATCTCCAGGCGCAACTCGCGGCGAACCGTGCGCAGTTCTACTACGACGTGCCCGCCGGCCCGTTCTACGGCTATAACCGCGACGGCGCGAAGCCATCGCAAGGCGTCATCTGGAACTGGTGGCGGCAGGGCATGATGGGCAGCGCGAAGGCCCACTACGACGGCATCGTCGCGTTCTCGCAGACCGACTTCACCGAAGACCTGAAAAGCACCACGATCCCCGTGCTCGTGATGCATGGCGACGACGACCAGATCGTCCCGTATGCGGATTCCGGGCTCCTGTCGGCGAAGCTGGCGAGGAACAGCACGCTGAAGACGTATGCCGGCTTCCCGCATGGCATGCCCACGTCCAACGCCGAGACGATCAACGCCGATCTGCTCGCGTTCATCCGCGGCTGAACACCGACGGTGCCCGTGCGGCCTTCAGTTGCCCTTGCATCTGAAGGCCGTCTCCTGCCCGCGCTCGAACGCGGCTAGTCGTGCCCGCGAAGAAAATCGGGAACGGCTTCACCGATCGACGCAAGATAGCCGGCCATCGCACCGGCGACCTTGCGCACGGCAGGGCGTGCCGTCATCCGTTCACGCCACGCGAGCAGGCGGGGCGTTTCGTCCGTCATCGGTGCGCCCTTGCGCGCGCCGAACAACTGCGCCATGTAGAACGCGATGTCGGCATAGGAATACGTTCCGGCCAGAAACGCGCGATCCGCCAGCACGTGCTCCATACGCCGATAGTATTGCGCCGCCGCGGCGCATGCAGCCTGTGCGGCCGGATCGTCCGGTGTCTCCTCCAGCCCCATCAGCCGGACGACATGCGGAAAATAGATTTCGTCGCTGCAGTGTTCGAGCTGACGCGCGATCGCGCGCGCCGCCGGATGCGCCGGCCATAGCGCGGGATCGGGTTTCAGATCCTCGAGATACTCGAAAATCTGCGTGGAATCGAAGAGTTCCAGATCGCCGTCGATCAGCACCGGCACCTGTCGCTTCGGGTTGATCCGCAACACGTCCGGATGTTTGGGATCGTAGCCGCGACGCTGGCTGAACGGCACCATCACCAACTCGAAGTCGATGCCCTTCTCGTGCGCGGCCATCTCGACCTTCGCGCCAAACATGCTCAGCGGCCCGGAAATGATCTTCATCGTTTGATCCTCTGTGGTGTCCTGATGCGCAACCCGCGTCGATGCAACAGATCGGGAATGCGGAAAAGCATAAGCCCGAAAACATGACACCTCATGTCAGGTATTTGCGGTAACGTGTCGTTCATGAAAGCGAGCCGCCTGTTGTCGATCATGATGATGCTGCAAGCGCGCGGCCGGATGACCGCACCGGCGCTCGCCGAAGCATTGGAAGTATCCGAGCGCACGATCCTGCGCGACATCGACCAGCTCTCCACGGCCGGCGTGCCGATCTGGGGCGATCGCGGCCGCAACGGCGGCTTTCAGTTGAGCGATGGCTGGCGTACCGATCTCACCGGCCTTACCGAGCACGAAGCGCACGCGCTGATTCTGGCGGGCTTGCCCGGGCCGGCGAGAGAACTGGGCCTCGACGGCATGGCGACTTCCGCGCGGCTGAAGATGATCGCGAGCCTGCCGCCCGGCTCGCGCGAGCATGCCGATCGCGTCGCCAGCCGGCTGCACGTCGACACCGTCGACTGGTATCGCGCGCAGGAAACGCCGGTATTCCTGCGTCAAGTGGCCGATGCGGTGTGGGGTACGTATCGTATCGACGTGAAATACCAGAGCTGGCGCGGCGCGTCCCGCCGCGCACTCGAACCGCTCGGCCTGGTGCTCAAGGGCGGCGCGTGGTACCTGGTCGCCAGGGTGGTCGGCAAGCCCGGCGCACTCACGTTCCGGCTCGCGAATATCCTCGAACTCGATGCATCGCGCCGCCGCTTCAAGCGGCCCGCGCGATTCAACCTCGCGACGCACTGGCGCGACGCGATGGGCCGGTACGAAGCCGACCTCAATCGGCTGACCGCCCATATCGCCGTGTCGCCGCGCGGCGAAACCTGGCTGGCCAACGCGCGAATCAAGGCCGAGCCTGTCGCGCAGGAACAAGGCGACACGGAGGTGCCGCCGGGATGGAAGGCGTTCCTGATGCCGATCGAATCGATCGAGCACGGCGCGCGGAAACTGCTGGGGTTCGGCGCGCACGTGAAGATCCTCGGGCCGCAGGCGCTCAAGGAGCAGTTCATCGACGAGTTGGCGCAGGTGCAGGCGCTTTATCAGCCAGGTGACGATTGAAGCATCGCGTTGCGCACCGACGTGGTCACGACGATTCGAAACAATGGAACCGTTGAGTCTTCGTCAAGTTTGAAGTCGTGCGTTTCAATGCAACGTAGGTTTCGCGGGCAGAGCAGGATGATCCTCTCGCGTCGACACGACCGTCATCCGCATCGGGCCCTGCGCGTCGGACACCGTCGGGATCTGAAGGCCGCATCGGCACAATCAGATTTCGTCGGAAAACTCGTCGAGAAAGCGCTGCAATCGCTCTCGGCGCACGATCGCCATACGCGTGCCGGTGAAGGTCTGAAAACCGGTTGAAAGCCTCAGCAGTTTCGTACGGAAGTGATCGATCGCGAATCGCGTGTCGTCGAGTTCCCGTGCAGATGCATGCGGATCGGCCGGGTCATACAACGCGCTGCCCAGCCGGCCCGCGACGTAAAAGCACCGCGCGACGCCCACCATGCCGATTGCATCGAGCCGGTCGGCATCCTGCAGCACTTTGGCTTCAATCGTCTTCGGCGCGACACCGGCCGAAAAACTGTGCGCCTCGACCGCATGCGCAACCGCGTCGATCTTCGCATCCGGCCAGTCCAGCGACTTCAGCACCTGCCGGGCCTTTTCCGCCGACAGCCGCGATGCCTGCGCGCGAAGTGGCGAATCCTTCTCCACCGCCACACAGTCGTGCAGCAGCGTCGCCGCAAACAGCACCTGCGCGTCGCCGCCCTCCTGCGCGTGGATCGCGGCCGCGTTCTTCCATACGCGTTGCAGATGCGACGTGTCGTGCGAGCCGTCGCCATTGGCATCGCGCCAGTGCGCCAGCAACGCGTTGGCCAGATCCTGAAAGGGTGCGAACGCAGGGAAAGTCATCGGGGAAAGCGGTCGAGGTCGGGATGCCGATTATCGCCGCAAGCGCCGCACGGCATACGATCCGCAATCCGATCCGCCGTCGATTCCGGCCTGTCAGGCAAACCGTTACCTCCGGTGGCACCCGGTTGACTTATAGTGCGGGTTGCCAATTCGACGAGGAGCGCTGCAATGACACTGCTGGCCAATGGTCCGTTTGAAGTGAAGCTGAATCCGGAATCCCTGAGTGCCGTCGCGGAACCGACCGGCCTCGGCCGCATGTCGCTGGACAAGCAGTATCACGGCGACCTGGAAGCCGTCAGCCAGGGAGAGATGCTCGCGTTTCGAAGCAGCGTCCAGGGCTCCGCCGGGTATGTGGCGATGGAAACCGTGCAAGGCGCGCTGGGCGGCCGCCACGGCAGTTTCGTCCTGCAGCACAGCTCCACCATGACGCGCGGGCAGCCGCAGCAGTCGATCACCGTCGTGCCCGATTCCGGCACCGGAGAATTGCTGGGGCTCGCCGGCTCGATGATCATCATCATCGACAACGGCCTGCATTCGTACCGCTTCGACTACACGTTGCCGGAATCGCCTCGGTAAGCCGGCTGATGCAGCCGATGCGGCTGCTTCGTGGTGTCGCCGCGCCGGGGCAATGACGCCCGCCATGCCGCATTCATCTGCCCGATACCCGGCAATCGCACTTCGACGCAAGCATGGCCGGTTTCGCTCGTGAACACGCAGATGCGTTCGACCGCGGTGACGCACTCACCCGTCACCGGGCCATGACACCACGATCGTCACGCGTTCAGTTCCATGCATGGCGCGCCGGCCGCACGCCGTTCAGGTAGTAGTTGCCGACGAGGTGATATTTCCAGCGCACCGGATCGTGCAGCGTATGCGTGCGTGCATTGCGCCAGTGCCGGTCGAGGTTGTGCTCGGCCAGCGTCGACTGCGTGCCCGCCAGCTCGAACAGCTTCTCGCCCGCGAGCAGCGCGATCTCCGTCGTCAGCACCTTCGCCTCGCCCACTGCCACCGATGCACGCGCGACGTCGTCCTCGGTCACGTCGCCGCGCGCCGCGATCTCGTCGAGCGTCCGCGCCGCGCGCTCGAGCAGCGCCTCCGCCGCATGCAGCTGGATGTGCAGATGGCCGACCTCGCGAATCGTCAGCGGATCGTCGGCCGCCCGCTCGACGCCGCTGTCGACCCACGGCCGCGTGCGCGAGCGCACGAACGCCAGCGTATCGTCGAGCGCGGCCTGCGCGATGCCCGCGTCGATCGCGGCCTGGATGATCTGCGACAGCGGGCCGTTCAGCGTCGGCAGGTCGGACACGCGCTGCGCCGGCAGCACGTGCGACGCCGGCACGCGCACGTTGTCGAGCACCACGGTGCCGCTCGCGGTGGTCCGTTGCCCGAACCCCGACCAGTCGTCGATCACGGTCAGCCCCGGCGCGGGCTGGCGAATGTACGCGAGCCACGCGTGGCCCGTGTCGTCGAGGCCGAGCACCGGCACGTAGTGCGCGAACAGCGCGCCGGTCGAATAGAACTTGGTGCCGTCGACGACGTAATCGTCGCCGTCCCGCCGCACGCGCGTCTTCAGGTCGAGCACGTGCTTCGTGCCCTTCTCCGAAAAGCCGTTGCCGAACCGCTTGCCGCTCAGCACTTCCGAGAACAGATGGCGCTTCTGCGCATCGGTGCCGGTCAGCGCGATCACGTCGACCAGCCCGAAATGATTCTGCGGCAACTGACCGAGCGACGGATCGGCCGCCGCGACGATCTTCACCACCTCCGTCAGCGTCACGTGCGACACGCCCGCGCCGCCGTATGCCTTCGGCACGGTGATGGCCCACAGCCCCGACTGCGAGAACCATTCGATCTCGTCACGCGGCAGCCGGCGCTCCCGGTCGCGCTCGGCCGCCCCTTCCGCGAGCCGCTTCGCAAGTGCATGCGCGGCCGCGATGGCCTGCGCGTCATTGGCGATCACGTGCGCCGCTTGCGGTTGCGTATCGGCCGGCCGTTCCTGGATCGTGGCGCTCGTCTCTGACATCGGGCTCTCCTGCTGATTGACGGAAGCATTCAATCTAGCAGCGCCGCGCACGCCGGCAAACCGAGCGATTCGCACAACGATATTCCTTCGCATGACAAACGATGCAGTGCGCGGCCCGCAATGCACCGCGCGTCAGCGACGATATCGACGTCCTGGCATCGACGCCACGCCGCCTCGCCCGCGTAATGCCCGGTGACGATAACGATGTACGAATCCGTTATTGGATCGTCCGAAGCAGGCTTCCTATACTGGCCTGCCGGCATCGACGGCCCTGCCTTTCAAGGATCACCGCATGACTTCGTCTCCCGCAGCAACCGAACTTTCCACCGGCGCCGACTATGACGCGCTTGCCAGCCGCTTCAGGCCGATCTTCGAACGCATCGCGGCCGGCACCGCGGAACGCGAACGCCGCCGCGAGCTGCCGCACGAGGCGATCGGCTGGCTGAAGGCCGCAGGCTTCGGCGCCGTGCGGCTGCCGGTGCGCGATGGCGGCGCCGGCGCGTCGCTGCCGCAGCTGTTCCGGCTGCTGACCGAGCTCGCTACCGCCGATTCCAATCTGCCGCAGGCATTACGCGGGCACTTCGCGTTCGTCGAGGACTGGCTGAACGCGCCGCCCGGCGCCGATCGCCAGACGTGGTTCGACCGCTTCGCGAGCGGCCAGCTCGTCGGCAACGCGTGGACGGAAACCGGCGACGTGGCGCTCGGCCAGACCATCACCAAGGTATCCGAAAAGAATGGCCGGCTCGTACTGAACGGCCGGAAGTTCTACAGCACCGGCAGCCTGTTCGCCGACTGGATCGACGTGTTCGCGCAACGCGCGGACGACGGCAGCGACGTGATCGTCGCCGTCGCGACCGCGCAGCCCGGCGTGATCCGCGAAGACGACTGGGACGGCTTCGGCCAGACGACGACCGGCAGCGGCACCACGCGCTTCGAAGATGCGACGGTGGATGCGCGGGACGTGATCGACTTCGCGCGACGCTTCAAGTACCAGACGGCGTTCTACCAGCTCTTCCACGTCGCGACGCTGGCCGGCATCGGCCACGCGATCGTGCGCGACGCGGGCGACCTGGTGCGCCGCCGCACCCGCGTGTACAGCCACGGCAACGCCCCGCGCGCGGCCGACGACGCGCAGTTGCAGCAGGTGATCGGCGAGATCGCGTCGTGGGCCTATGCGGCCGACGCGCTCGCGCTGCGCGCCGCGCAGCCGCTGCAACGGGCCTACGAAGCGCACTTCGATGGCGACGAGGCGGCCGAGCACGATGCGAACGTCGCGGCCGAGATCGAATCCGCGCAAAGCCAGCTCGTCGTGTCGGACCTCGTGCTGCGCGCGGCGACGCGCCTGTTCGACGCGCTCGGCGCGTCGGCGACCCGCAGCACGACGGCGCTCGATCGTCACTGGCGCAACGCGCGCACCGTGTCGTCGCACAATCCGCTCGTCTACAAGGCGCGGATCGTCGGCGACTGGGTCATCAACGGGCGCACGCCGCCGTTCGTCTGGCAGATCGGCAACGGCCCGGGGGCGAGTTCAAACGCGAACACGCACGCAGAAACAGGAGCCGCCCAATGAGCAAGACCATCCGCTTCAATGCGTTCGAGATGAACTGCGTCGGCCACCAGTCGCCCGGGCTGTGGGCCCATCCGCGCGACCGGTCGTGGCAATACAAGGATCTCGACTACTGGACCGACCTCGCCCGTGTGCTCGAACGCGGGATTTTCGACGCGATCTTCATCGCGGACGTGATCGGCTACTACGACGTCTACAAGGGCAGCAATTATCACGCGCTGCATCAGGCCGCGCAGATCCCGGTCAACGATCCGCTGCAGCTCGCCGCGCCGATCGCGATGGCGACCGAGCATCTCGGCATCGGCATTACCGCATCGACGACGTTCGAGCACCCGTACACGTTCGCGCGCCGGCTGTCGACCGCCGACCATCACACGAAGGGCCGGCTCGCGTGGAACATCGTCACGTCCTACCTCGAAAGCGGTGCGAAGAACGTCGGCGACAACGGCCTGCGCACGCATGACGACCGCTATGCGGTCGCGGCCGAATACGTCGAGGTGCTGTACAAGCTATTCGAGGGCAGCTGGGAAGACGGCGCGGTCGTGCGCGATCGCAGCGGCCGCGTGTTCACGCATCCGGAGAAGGTGCACGAGATCGGCCACAAGGGCCGTTTCTTCGACGTGCCCGGCTACCACCTGTGCGAGCCGTCGCCGCAGCGCACGCCGGTGCTGTTCCAGGCCGGCGCGTCCGGCCCCGGCAAGGCGTTCGCCGCGCAGCACGCGGAATGCGTGTTCGTTGCCGCGCCGACCCGCCCGCAGCTCGCGCGCTACGTGGCCGACGTGCGCGCACAGGCCACGGCCGCCGGGCGCGACGCGAGCAAGGTCCTGATCTACAACCTCGTCACCGTGATCGTCGACGAAACCGACGAGAAGGCGCAGGCCAAGTTCGACGAGTATCGCAAGTACGTGTCGTATGACGGCTCGCTGGTGTTCATGTCCGGCTGGACCGGCATCGACTTCGGCCAGTACGCGCCGAACGATCCCGTCCGGCGCGTCGAAACGAATGCGATCGTGTCGGCGGTCGAGCACCTGGCGGGCGGTGACACCGCGTGGACGATCGAGGAACTGGCGGCCTGGGGCGGCATCGGCGGCCTGGGGCCGGTGTTCGTCGGGTCGGCGGAAACCGTCGCGGACATTCTGCAGGAATGGGTCGCCGCCACCGACGTGGACGGCTTCAACCTCGCGTATGCGGTGGCGCACGAAACCTTCGAGGATGTCGTGCGTTATCTCGTGCCCGAATTGCAGCGGCGCGGCGTGTATCCGACCGGCTATGCGCCGGGCACGCTGCGCGAGAAACTGTTCGGCGGGTCGGCGCGGCTGCCGGACGAGCATCCGGCCGCGCAGTATCGCGACATCGAGCAGGTCAAGCGCGATGCCGAGCGGGTAGCCGCCTGAGCGTGACGACCATTCGGCGGCTGGTCGGCCTGCTGTGTGCGGGCCGGCCGGCTTCACGATGAGCAACAACCGGTGCGTCGGGCCACCTCGAGCCCAGCACGCCGCCACCTGATCACCCCTCTCTCCTCCTTCGACACCCGATGCGGGCTGTGCTTCCGCGCTCGTCCATCGAGCGGGCGAAACGTGCGGCTGCGGCAACCCACGACGACGCGCGCACGCACCCACCGTGCGCGCGTTTCCCTGAGGAAGACTAACCTCGACCGCGTTCAAACAGCGCCGTCGTCATCGATATCCCGCGCCGTCGGCTCATAACGCACGATCAGCAGGAACACGATCGGCGTGGCGGCGCTGATCGCGACGACCCAGAACATGTCCGTGCCGAGCCGCGCCTGCAGGATCGGCAGCACGAACAGCGCGAGCGCCTGGCCGATGCCGCACAGCGAACGCCCGAAGCCGACGCCGGTGCCGCGGATCGCCGTCGGATACGACAGCGTCGGATAGATCATCATCTGCGCGCCCGGCCCGAACCCTTCGGCAAACAGCCAGGTGCCGAGCATCAGCAGCACGAAGCCGATCGCGAGCGCGCCATGCGGATGCCCTGCCAGCGCGAGCGCCACGAGCGCGACGAACTGGAGCGCGAAGCCCGCGATCGCGACATGGCGCGACGCATGGCGATGGGCGAGACGCATGCCCAGCAAGCCGCCGGTAAACGCAAACAGCACGTTCAGCGCCAGCGACGCCGCGATCGTTTCGAACACGCCCGCACCCAGAAACTGCGACAGGATCGACGGCAGGAAGAACGCGATCGCCGTGTATTCGAACGGGATGCACAGGTTCATCACGCTGGCGACGATCGTGCGCCCCAGGTACGGGCGCTGGAACAGCACGCGAATGCGCACGGGCGGCTGGCTCGGTGCGCGTCGGGCATCTTCCGCTTCGTGCGCATGAATCCCGTACGACTCGCGCAGAATCCGCGCGGCGTTGGCCAGGTCGCCCTGGTTCGCGGCCCACAGCGGCGACTCGTTCATGAACCGGTTCCGGAACAGGATGATGACGAGCGCCGGCACCGCGCCGAAGATCAGCGACGCGCGCCACAGCCATCCCGCATGCTCGGCAGGCAGCAGGAAATACAGCCCGAAGATCAGCAGGAAGCAGGCCGAGGACGCCACGTACCACATCGGGCACCACGCCGCGAGCCGCGACGCCTTGTTGCCGCGCCCGTTGAACTTCGAGAATTCCGCGAGAAACGCCATCGCGACGGGCAGGTCGATGCCGACGCCGAGCCCCATCACGAAGCGCGCGCCGATCAGCACCCAGACGTTCGGCGCCAGCCCGGCCGCGATCGCCGCGACCACGAAAAACAGCATGTCGGCCATGAACACCTGATAGCGGCCGATCTTGTCGGTCAGCCATCCGCCGATCAGGCTGCCGAAGATCGTGCCGATCATGATCGCCGACCCGACCAGCCCGGTCAGCGCCGGCGTCAGGCCGAACTCGCGCGCCACGTCGTCGATCCCGTAGGACAGCGTCGTCAGGTCGTACGCATCGAGAAACACGCCGCCCAGCGCCAGCAGCACGATCATCCGGGCATGGCTGACCGAGCTGTCCACCGTGTTGATCAGCCGCGCGACGTCGCTTGCCGAACGAATGGGCGAGGAAACCGGTGTCACGGCGTTCAGATCGATCGAACTCATCGCATTCCTTAGTTTTTCGCCGAATGATCGGCGATGTCCGCATGGAGCCGGAAGTCGGGCGGATTCAATCGCGACCGGCAGAGAACATAAGCAGCCGAGCGCTTCCCAACACGCGACGCCATCACGTTCCGGCAGCACGCATTCTGTTCTCCCGATTCCGTAATCCCAAGCGATATAAATCGATAAATTAATCGGCCCGCGTCATAAAGTTGCTCGCCGTCCACGCTTAGCAGCCGCGTGCATGTTCAATCGCGAATTGCTTCGTTCACGGCGCGCCGCTGCTTCGTTACATTGTCCGGTCACCCTTCCCGTTCGCGGCACCTTGCCGCCCTTCCGGAGAATCCCCGATGAAGCTGTCCTGGTCCCGCGCGTGGCAATCCGCGGCCCTCGTCGTTGCCGCGCTCGCCAGCCTCGTTTCGGTGCATGCACGCGCCGCGACGCCCGCGGAGATCCGCGTCGACTACGCGTACTACTCGCCGGAGAGCCTGGTGATCCGCCACTTCGGCTGGCTCGAAGACGAATTCAAGGCCGACCGCACGTCGATTCGCTGGGTGCTGAGCCTGGGCAGCAATCGTGCGCTCGAATACCTGAACAGCGGTGCGGTCGATTTCGGATCCGCCGCGGGCCTCGCGTCGGTGCTCGCGCGCGCGAACGGCAACCCGATCCATACGGTCTACGTGTTCTCCCGCCCCGAGTGGACCGCGCTGGTGGTCCGCAAGGATTCGCCGATCCGCTCGCTCGCGGACCTGAAGGGCAAGAAGATCGCCGCGACGCGCGGCACCGATCCGTTCCTGTTCACGCTACGCGCGCTGCACACGGTCGGCCTGACCCGCGACGATGTCGAGATCGTCAACCTGCAGCATCCGGACGGGCGCACCGCGCTTGCGAACGGCCAGGTCGATGCGTGGGCCGGCCTCGATCCGCACATGGCCGCGGCGCAGCTCGACGACGGCGCGCGCCTGCTCTATCGCAATGTCACGTTCAACACCTATGGGTTCCTGAACGTCCGCGACGCGTTCGCCAGCCAGTACCCGCAGGCGGTCACGCGCGTGCTGAAAGTCTACGATCGCGCACGACAGTGGATCGTCGCGCACCCGGCCGATACCGCCCAGATCGTCGCCGACGAATCGAAGGTGTCGCTGCCGGTGGCGAAACTGCAGCTGCAGCGCAACGACTTCAGCGATCCCGTTCCGGGTGACACCCAGCGCGCGGCGCTGAAGGCGGCCGCCCCCGTGTTGACGGCCGAACAGCTGACCAAGCCCGGCGTCGATCCCGCGAAGATCGTCGATACGCTGATCGATCCGTCGTTCGCGCGCCCGCTCGTCGACGCATCGCGCTGAGCTGCCGCCCATGACCGACACCGCCGCCCGCGACGACACGCTCGCGCCCCGCCGCCCCGCTTCGCCGGCCGCCGGCCGGCGCGATCCGCTTCGCCGGTGGCGGATCGCGGGCCTCGCGCTGCCATTCGCGGCGCTCGCGTTGCTGGAGGTCGTCGTGCGGCAGGGCTGGCTGCCGAATCATCTCGTCCCCGCACCGAGCGAGATTCTCGACACGCTCGCCCGCCTCGGCGTCACGCGCGTGGCGCGTCATGTCGGCGCGAGTACGCTGCGGGTCGCGGCGGGGTTCGCGGCGGGCGCCGGACTCGCCCTCGTCGTCGGCGCGGCGATGGGCCTGAGCCGCCGGATCGACGCGCTGTTCGAACCGACGTTCCAGGCGCTGCGCGCGATTCCGTCGCTCGCGTGGGTGCCGGTGTTGCTGCTGTGGCTCGGCATCGACGAAGCACCGAAGATCACGCTGATCGCCATCGGCGCGTTCTTCCCGGTTCACCTCGCGGTGGTCGCCGGCATACGCGACGTCGACCGCAAGCTCGTCGAACTCGGCGCGGTGTACCGGCTCGGCCCGCTCGCGCTGTTCCGCCGCATCCTGCTGCCCGCCGCGCTGCCGCAGATCGTCACCGGCTTGCGCACCGGCCTCAGCCTCGCGTGGATGTTCATGGTCGCCGCGGAGCTGATCGCGGCCACGCGCGGGCTCGGCTTCCTGTTGAGCGACGGCCGCGAAACCGGCCGCCCGGATCTCGTGTTCGGGGCGATCCTGCTGCTGGCGCTGCTCGGCAAGCTGACCGACGGCGCGATGGCGCGCATCGAGTCGCGCTGGCTCGGCTGGCGCGACGCATTCGACCCCACGCCACGTAAGGGGTCGCTATGAGCACCCGTTCTTCCGTACCCACGGCGGCGCGCTCCGCGACTCCGCTGCTCGACGTGCGCATCACCCGCAAGCTTTACGGCGATCGCACGATCCTCGCCGACGTCCCGCTGCAGGTCGCGCGCGGCGAGATCGTCTGCGTGGTCGGTCCGAGCGGTTGCGGCAAGAGCACGCTGCTGCGGATCGTCGCCGGCCTCGACACCGATTACCGCGGCAGCGTGAAGCTGGGCGGCGTCGCGCTCGACGGCCCGTCCCCGCGCGCCGGCGTGATCTTCCAGGAGCCGCGGCTGCTGCCGTGGCTATCGATCGCGGACAACGTCGGCTTTGCGGCCGGCCCGCGCGGCGGGCGCGAGCCGGCCGTCGCCCGGCTGCTCGACGAAGTCGGCCTGGCCGGGGTCGCCCGGCAACTGCCGGCCACGTTGTCGGGGGGAATGGCGCAGCGCGCGGCGATCGCGCGCGGGCTGTTCGGCGAGCCCGACCTGCTGCTGCTCGACGAACCGTTCAGCGCGGTCGATGCGATCACCCGGATGCGGCTGCAGACGCTGCTGCTCGATGTCGTCGCGCGGCACCGGACGGCCGCGATCGTCGTCACGCACGATCTGGACGAAGCGCTGTATCTCGGCGATCGCGTGCTGATGCTCGCGCCCAATCCGGGCCGCATCGACGACGAGATCCACGTCGGGGTCGCCCGGCCGCGCGATCGGCGCGACCCGACGCTGGCCGTGCTGCGCGCGCGGCTGCTGGACGCGTTCCAACAGCTTCAGGATCGTGCCGACGAGACGACGCGCCGAACGCGCGACCTTCAGTCGTCCGAAGCCTGACTTCGCGCCGGCCGATTCACGACCGGCGTCGCCCGGCCCCGATTCGGCACGCGTTCAGCGCCGGGGCGACGCATCCGACATCGAATATCGGTGCGGCAGGAATTGCAGCCGTATCGGAGCGCCGCCAGGGTGCGCGAAGTATCGCGCGCCTGCTCACCACTCAGCGAGGTGACATGCTGCAACCCACCGGCGCACTTCAACCGTGCGTATGCCTCAACTCGCCGTCGATCGTCTGCGGCAGTCTCAGCAGGTTGAAGATCGGGCAGATGGCCTCGACCGCCTGATGCAGCGCCCGAATCGTCTCCGGCGGTTCGGGCGACACGATATCGAGCGTGTAGCGGAGGTTGTGCGGGAACACCGGCACATGCTCGAACCCCGGTTGCTGCGCGAGCGGATGCTGGTCGCCGGTCACCTCGACCTCGATCGAGTCGATCTTCAGGCCGCGCTCCGCGGCCTGGATCAGCGTGATGTGCGTCAGGCAACTGCCGAGCACGCCGAGCTGCAACTCCGGCGACGCCGGCCCGAGGTTGTAGCCCGCGAAATCGGGCGGGCTGTCGCTGATCACCTGGAAGTCGCGAATGCGGATCTCCCGCACGCCGCTGCGGCCCAGCGCGCGCACGGTCGCTTTCAGCGGGGTCGCCTTGAGTTCGGGATTGCTGCGGGCGGCTTCCTTTTTCGCGAGCCACGCGTCGCGCTTTTGTTCGAGATAGTCGTTCAGTGTCGTCATGTCGGGCCGATACGGTCGCAATGACTGGCCGCGCATACGGCGGCCAATCGAGAGGGAGCTTCATGCTATTCCCTTCCGCGACCGCCACTAAACGATCAATCCAGCAAAGCAATTCGCCGGATGTGATGTCACATTGCGGCATGCGCGCTCGGCAATTTTCGGCTGTCGTTCATCTCCTCGAGTTATCCACAATTTCCGTGCATAACCCTGTGGAGAACGTTGAAGAAATTCCCCGTCCGCCTTGACCGGCAAGGATCGCGGCGACGCCGTGCTGCCTCGCGGCCCCTGAACGCAGACCGCGTCGCATCGCGTTCGGCGATCGGCCGATCGTCGTGCTTCACCGCGCCGGTGCAGGGATCGCGTCGACACCGGCAGTCAAGAAGTCCGCACCAGAAATGTGCCGCTTCGACGCCGGCGCACCGCGTTGGCGGCAAGCCGGCCCGTCGATCCCGCTCCCGGTCGCCCGTATCGGTGCATCAGGCGAGGGCTTCGTCACGCAGACGGAATTGCGCAACCGCCGCACTCAGCCGCGCGCCCTGCTCGTCGAGCGACAGCGCCGCGGCCGCGGCCTCCTCGACCAGCGCGGCATTGCGTTGCATCGTCTGCTCCATCTGGATGACCGCGGCGTTCACCTGCTCGATGCCCGACGCCTGCTCCTCGAACGCCTGGCCGGTTTCGCTCATGATCATGTTGACGCGCTCGACCGCCGCGACGAGCTCGGCCATCGCCGAACCGGCCAGCGCGACGAGGCCGCTGCCGTCCTCGACACGCTGCGCGGAATGGCCGATCAGTTCGCGGATCTCCTTCGCCGCCGACGCGCAGCGCTGCGCGAGCCCGCGCACCTCGGTCGCGACAACCGCGAAGCCGCGCCCCTGCTCGCCTGCACGCGCGGCTTCGACGGCAGCGTTCAATGCAAGGATGTTGGTCTGGAATGCGATGCTTTCGATCACGCCGACGATCCCGGAGATCCGCGTGGAACTGAGCGAAATCGCCGACATCGTCTCGACCACGCGCTGCATCGCCTCGCCGCCGCGCGACGCGATCCCGGCCGCGCCTTCGACATAGGTGCGCGCATCGCGCGCGTTGTCCGCGTTCTGGCGCACGGCCGCCGTCAGCTGCTCGACGCTCGCCGCCGCCTGTTGCAGCGAAACGGCCTGCTGCTCGGTGCGCGCCGACAGGTCGACGTTGCCGCTCGCGATCGTGCGGACGTCGCCGACGATCGTCTCCGTGCTCGCGCGCACCTGGTTCACGGTGACGACGAGGCCGTCCTGCATCCGCTTCAGCGCATGCAGCAGATAGGCCATCTCGTTCTCGCCGGGCACGACGACCGTTCCGGTCAGGTCGCCTGTCGAGATCTTCTCGAACTGGCCGACCGCGAGCTTGATCGGCTCGATGATCGCTTTCGCAAGCACGCGCTGCGCAAGGAAGCCGACGACGAGTGCGAAGGCCGCGACCGCCGCCATCCCCCACACGATCCGGTGGAACTGCACGCCGGCCGCGTCATAACGCGCCTTTTCGCGCGCGACCTGGAACGCCTCGAGCGCATCGATCGCCTCCTGGTAGGCGGCGAACAGCGCGGGCGGCGCGGTGCGCTGCGTGTCGAGGAAGCCGAAACCGTCGTCGCCGTCGAGTTGCGAGAGCGCCTTCAGGAACACGCCGTCGAGCAACGCCCGACGGCGATTCAGCAGCGTGTCGAACAGCGCCTGCTCGTCGGCGTTGCGCGCGTGCAGCCCCGCATAGGCATCCAGTTCGTCGTTGCTCTGCTTGAGCAGCGTGCGGAGTTTCGCGATCTCTTCCTTGCCCGTGCGGCCGGCGCTGATGATCTGCGCGACGTCGCTCATGCGTTCGCGCAGCACGAGCATCCGCTCGGAGCTGGTCTTCAGGTGCAGCAGCGACGCGGTGTCGTCGCGGTACATCGCCTCGAGCGAGCCGTTGCCCATATAGAGGGCCGCGATGCTCGCGCCGACCACCAGCACGAGCAGCACGGTATAGCCGGCGATGGTCGCGACGAGGCCACCACGGATAGTGAGTTGTTTTCGCATGACGTTCCCTTGCGCGGGCCGGGGGCGGCCAGCAGCGGATGTGGATTCCGGATCACGAAAGACGCGCGCCGTGTCGCAACACGGGGCGCATGGGCTGCGAACGGGTTAACGGCGGGGGGAACGGGGAGGTTTTATCTGCACGCGACGTGAATCTTGACGATTGCGACAGGGGCAGCGGCGGCGGCGAAGCGGTACGCGACGGGGGCGCGAAGCCGTGCCGACGATCATCCGGGAGTGAAGAAAGGCATCCTGATCACTTCGACGCACCCCGACGGGTATCTAGCCGCCGTTCGTCAGCCTCGAACGAATCTCGTCCACCGACAGGTCGCGCTGATGCGTTGCGATCTGCCACCGATTCCCCCACCGATCCTGCACCATCGCCCGCCTGTCGCCGTACGGCATGTCGGCGGGGGCTTCGAGCGCGGTCGCACCCGCTGCAAGCGCCCGCCGATAGGTCAGGTCGGCATCCTCGACATACACATACAGGAATGCCGGCATCGGCTCACGCAGGCCATCTTCCCCGCTGATCATCACGACGGAATCGCCGATCCTGATTTCCGCAGGCAACCCCGGGCGGTACTCGCCCCGCGCGTGAAATACCGTCCGGATGAATTCGATCAGGTTTTGCGGATCCGGCACGACGACCCGGGGCGTGACGGTGTGCCATCCATCGGGCTGGAACCTGGCCATGTCGGGCAGCCTCCGAAGAGATTTCCGGGGGTATTGTGCGCCGCGCTCTTTCTGTCGGCAAAGGGGGCGACGCTGCGCTCCGCGGTGTTCACGCCGCCATCCATTCAGATAGGGACGGATTCGACATGTCCGACGACGCGCGTCCCCTCTTCCTACGACATACATCCGCGCGGCCTCATGTTTAACTCATGCCCAACCGGATCGGGCGCACTCCGAATCCGGCGGCGCGCGCACCTTGAATTTCCATGAAGCCAATCAGTGCTTCGATGACTTCCGACGTGCTTGACGCACGGCTTGTGCACAGCGACGACGAACCGGCTATCGACGTGTAAGCCAACACGTGCGTCGCTGCCGCACCCGTTGCTCTCCAAGTGAGGCGTGCCGACGCATCGCCATGCCAACAACGACTGGAACCTGAATGGTGAAAAACGCCGAACACGTGAATTTGAATAGCGCCATCGCCTGTGCGCCGGCAGCCAACGAGCCGCTCGAGTCCCCACCCGCATGCGTCTGATCTGTTTTCCCTATGCGGGCGGCTCGGCCGCCGTCTATCGCGCGCTGCAAGCGTCGTTACCCGGCATCGAAGTGTGCCGTCATGAACTTGCCGGCCGAGGCGGCCGCCTGTCCGAGCCTGCCGTCCGCGACATGGCGACGCTGGTCGACACGTTGCTGCGCGACCTGGACGACTGCTTCGATCGTCCCTTCGCGCTGCTCGGACACAGCATGGGCGCGGCCATTGCGGCCGAACTGGCGCTGCGGCTTCCCGCCCACGCACGACCGAACCTGCGGCATCTGTTCGTGAGCGCGCGTGCCGCACCGGGCCAGGAGCGCCACGATCGGCGCATGCAGGCGCTGGACGATCGCGCCTTCATCGATGCGCTGCGCGGGATGGGCGGCACACCGAGAGCGGTGCTGGACAACGGCGAACTGATGGCGCTGCTGATGCCGGCGCTGCGTGCGGATTTCACGCTGATCGAAAACCACCGGCCCGTGCCCGGGCCCCGGCTGGCAGTGGACATCACCGCGTTCGCGGGCCGAGCCGATAAAGAGGTGCCCGTCGATGCCGTTGAAGGTTGGGGCGCCGCGACGACCGGGCGCTTCGATTTTCACGTCTTCGAAGGAGATCATTTCTTTCTGAGAAACGAAATGCGGACGATGGCCGGCATCATCGCGGCGCGCATGCGGCGTGCGGAGCACGCCGCGTCGAGCGCGCTGCAGGCATGACGGGCCGATCCTCGCGATCGGCGTGCCGGCCGGTGCCGTGATCGTCGAATGAAAACGCCCGCGCGCCTGATCCGCTCCCCTGCCGGCGCCGCGGGCCGGCCACGCATGCGGGGAAGCCGCGTCGCTTCCCTGCGCGCGATACCTGGAGTGCCATTGTGCAACGTAATCGAAAGCGAATCCTCGTAACGGGTGGTGCGGGTTTCCTCGGTTCGCATCTTTGCGAGCGTCTCGTCGAACTCGGTCACGACGTCTTGTGCGTCGACAACTATTTCACCGGCACGAAGCAGAACGTGGCGGCGCTGCTCGGCAACCCGAGCTTCGAGGCGCTGCGCCACGACGTGACCTTTCCGTTGTACGTGGAGGTGGACGAAATCTACAACCTCGCCTGCCCGGCTTCGCCGATCCACTATCAGTTCGATCCCGTGCAGACCACCAAGACCAGCGTGATGGGCGCGATCAACATGCTGGGGCTCGCCAAGCGCACGCATGCGCGCGTTCTGCAAACCTCGACGAGCGAGGTGTACGGCGACCCCGACGTGCACCCGCAACCGGAAAGTTACCGCGGCAACGTCAACCCGCTCGGGCCGCGCGCCTGCTACGACGAAGGCAAACGTTGCGCGGAGACGCTGTTCTTCGACTATCACCGCCAGCAGAACGTGCGAATCAAGGTGGTCCGCATCTTCAACACGTACGGGCCGCGCATGCATCCCAACGACGGCCGCGTGGTGTCCAACTTCATCGTGCAGGCGCTGCGCGGCGACGACATCACGCTGTATGGCGACGGCAGCCAGACCCGGGCCTTCTGCTATGTCGACGATATGGTCGACGGTTTGATCCGGATGATGGCCACGCCCGCGGACCTCACCGGCCCGATCAACCTCGGCAATCCGCACGAGATCGCGGTCAGCGAACTGGCGCAGATCATCCTGCGCCTGACCGGCTCGAAGTCGCGGCTCGTGTTCCGTCCGCTGCCGAAGGATGATCCGACCCAACGTTGCCCCGACATCAGCCTCGCACGCGCCCACCTCGACTGGGAGCCGACGATCGGGCTCGAAACGGGGCTGCGGCGGACCATCGATTATTTCTGCTCGACCCTCGCTGCCTGATGTCGCGCCCGGAAGCCCCGCTTAGACGATCGGAAGGCAATGGCATGACGGGGTGACGTCGCCTGGCCGATGTCCCATTTTTACGTGACAGACGTGATACGGAGACCATGCTCCAATCCGGTCGTACCGTTAACACCATTGGCCAGGATGAAGCGATTCTCGTGCGCCAGTGTCCATCAATCCGCCTCGCAAGCCGGATCTTCGCGCATGGAAAAACTCGAGTATCTTAAGCAGGTCGAATCGAACGCGCGAACCTACGCAAGCTCTTTCCCGCGGCTGTTTACCCATGCGAAGGGCATACGCGTACGCGACGCCGACGGGCAGGAATACATCGACTGCCTGTCGAATGCGGGCACGCTCGCGCTCGGACACAATCACCCGGAAGTCAATGAAGCCGTGATGCGGTTTCTGTCGTCCGATCAGATGCAACAGGCACTCGACCTGGCGACGCCGGCCAAGCACGCGTTCGTCGAGCAGCTTTTCTCGCTCCTGCCCGGGAAGATCGCCGAATCCGGCAAGATCCAGTTTTGCAGCCCCAGTGGTGCGGACGGCGTCGAAGCGGCGATCAAGCTGACCCGGCACCATACGGGCCGCCCGACGATCATGGCGTTCCACGGCGCCTACCACGGCATGACGGCCGGCGCACTCGCCGTGTCGGGAAACCTCACGCCGAAATCGGCCGGCGGCAATGGACGCGACGTTCATTTCCTGCCCTATCCCTATGCCTTTCGCTGCCCGTTCGGCACCGACGGCTCGGCGACCGATCAACTCAGCATCAACTACATCCGGACCGTCCTGTCCGATCCCGAGAGCGGGATCACCAAACCGGCGGCGATCATCGTCGAAGTCGTGCAAGGCGAAGGCGGCTGCATCCCCGCTCCCGACACCTGGTTGACAGAGTTGCGTGAACTGACGCTGCGGCATGAAATCCCGTTGATCGTCGATGAAGTGCAGACCGGACTCGGCCGAACCGGCGCGCTGTTCGCGATCGAGCATTCCGGCATCCGGCCGGACGTCCTGGTGCTGTCGAAGGCATTCGGCGGCGGCTATCCGTTATCGGTGGTGGTCTATGACGAGCGCCTGGACACCTGGCCGCCCGGCGCGCATGCCGGCACCTTTCGAGGCAACCAGATTGCTATGGTGGCCGGCTTGTCGACCATGCGCATCGTCGAACGGGAGAATCTGTCGGCACACGCGGACCGGGTCGGCAAACTGCTGGTTGCCGGCCTCGAGGGGCTTGCCGAACGCTTTCCGTGCCTGGGCCAGATTCGCGGCCGCGGCCTGATGATCGGCGCCGAAATCGTCGTGCCCGGCATCCATGGCCGAGCCGGCCCGCCCCACACGGAACGGGCAAAAGCCATCAAGCGGAACTGCCTGCGAAACGGGCTCATCGTCGAAACCGGCGGCCGCAACGGCGCGGTGCTCCGGTTCCTGCCGCCGCTGATCGTTTCGGAAGCGGATATCCACGAAATCCTCAATCGCTTCGAGCATGCCGTGGAAACGGCCTGCCGTGCATAGCCGCACCGCGGCGCGGCCACGCAGGCCGACCCGTTCGGTTGCGCCGTGATCCACGAACAGGAAAGGACTATTGACGATGCTGGGCATGACGGAACGCAAGCTGCTTGCCGACGGTAGCTCGCCGTGGCTGCTGGAACCCGTGTCGAACGGGCGTGATCTCGCGCAGGCGGTGAACGCCAACCGGGCGGCACTCGAATCCCGGCTCCTGGAACATGGCGCACTGCTGTTTCGCGGCTTCGACGTTTCATCCGTGGGCGGCTTCGAAGCGTTTGCTCACGCGATTTCGGCCCATCAGTCCGACTACGTCTATCGTTCCACGCCGCGCACGTCGATCGGCAACGGCATCTTCACCGCGACCGAGTATCCGCCGAGCGAGACGATCGCCCTTCATTGCGAAAACGCATATCAACGAAGCTGGCCGCTGAGAGTCGCATTCTGTTGCCTGACGCCGGCCGCGACCGGCGGCGAAACGCCGATTGCCGACATGCGGGAGGTGAGCCGCCGGATCGGACCGCGCCTCCTGGATCACTTCGAAGCGAAGCAGGTCCGCTATGTCAGGCACTACCGGCGGCACGTCGACATTCCGTGGGAAACCGTGTTCCAGACCCGCGACCGCAGCCAGGTTGCCGCCTTCTGCGCGGACAACGGCATCGAGCACGAATGGCTCGACGACGACACGCTGCGCACCGCCCAGATCAACCAGGGCGTGGCCTACCATCCGGTCACCGGCGACCGGGTGTTCTTCAATCAGGCCCATCTGTTCCATCTGTCGAACCTGGACGCCTCGCTCGCCCGCTCGATCGTCAGCCTGTTCGGCGAGGATCGCGTTCCGCGCAATGCCAGCCATGGCGACGGGAGTCCACTCGATCTCGCCGACCTCGAGCAGATCCGCCACGCGTTCCGCGAATGCGCGATCACGTTCCCATGGCAGCGCGGCGACGTCCTGCTGGTCGACAACATGCGCTTCGCGCATGGCCGCAACCCGTTCGAAGGCGAGCGCAAGGTCGTCGTGTCGCTGCTGGACCCGTACGCGCCCGACCTCGAAGGAAGCGCCGATCGTTAGCGAGCGCGAGCGCGCACCTCAATAGCAAGCCGTATTGATCCGGTGCGCGAAACGCCGTGTCCTTGGATTACGGGGCAGACGTCGGATTAGAGCGATGCTCTAATTTCAATACCGTCCGATGAAGCACGCTTGGCAGGATCGCCACGACCGGTCCCGAGATATTCAACGTTTAGAAGACAACGAAGGTTGAGCATGCTTCCCGATACAAAATTCAGGACTGTTACAGAAATTCTGTTGTTTCGCGGCAAGGTCGAACCGGAGAAGACCGCATTCATTTTTCTCGAGAACGGCGAAGCGGAACTGACCCGGCTCACGTTCGGCGACCTCGACAAGCGGGCGCGCGGCATCGCCGCCAGGCTGCAGGACATCGCGCAACCGGGCGATCGCGTCCTGCTGGTCTATCCGCCCGGGCTGGAATTCATCTGCGCATGGGTGGGATGCCTGTACGCCGGCCTGATCGGCGTACCGGCGTATCCACCGCGCAGGCATCGCCCCGCCGATCGTCTCAAGGCAATCGTCGCCGATGCCGGGCCGGTCGTCGCGCTGACCGATGCAGCCACGCTCGACGGCATCGCGCATCACGCGGACGGTTACTCCGACACGCTGGAACTGAAGATCCTCGCGACGGACCAGCGCTTCGACGCGCCGGCCGAACACTGGCGCGCACCGGACATCGCGCCGCAGACGCTGGCGCTTCTGCAATACACGTCAGGCTCCACCGGTACGCCGAAAGGCGTGATGATCAGTCATGCGAACATCCTGAGCAACATGGCGGTCATCGCCGAGGCGAGCGATGCCGATGCGTCGACGGTGTTCGTCAGCTGGCTCCCGGTGTTTCACGACATGGGGTTCTTCGGGAAGGTGCTGCTGCCGATCTATCTCGGCGTGCTGTCGGTGCTGATGGCGCCCGCGGCGTTCGTGCAGAAGCCCCTCCGCTGGCTGCAGGCCATCACGAAGTATCGCGGCACGCATTGCGCCGCGCCGGATTTCGCGTATGACCTGTGCGCGCGCAAAGTCTCCGATGACGCGCGCGCGCAGCTCGATCTGAGCAGTTGGCGGGTAGCATTCAACGGCGCGGAACCGGTGCGCGCGGAGTCGGTGGCGCGTTTTTCGCGCGCCTTCGCCGCATGCGGCTTCCACGCGCACACCATGCGCCCGGTCTACGGGATGGCCGAGGCGACGTTGTTCATCTCCGGTCAGCCGGCACGCTCGCTGCCGCGCGTGGCGGACTACGACGCCGACGGCCTCGCACGAGGTGTGGCGACGAGAAGCGACTCCGGCAAGCGCCACGCGCTGGTCTCTTGCGGTCGGACCTGGGCGGAGCACCGCCTGCGGATCGTGAATCCGGATACCGGTGAGCGCTGCGCGCCCGGCCGGATCGGCGAGATCTGGCTGACGGGCCCGAGCGTCGGCGTCGGCTACTGGAACCGCGTCGAGGAAACGGAGCGCACCTTCCGCGCGAAGCTGGACGGCGACGACGCGCGTTACCTGCGCACGGGCGATCTCGGTTTCGTCGATGGCGAGGACCTGTTCGTCACCGGCCGGTTGAAAGACCTGATCATCGTCGCCGGCCGCAATCACTACCCGCAGGATCTCGAACAAACCGCGGAGGGAAGCCACCCCGCGCTGGCGCCGAATGCATCGGCGGCTTTCTCGATCAACGTCGATAACGTGGAGCGGATCGTCGTCGCCTGCGAAGTGCGCCGGGAAGCGCTCAATACGCTGGACGCGGAAGCCGTCGCCGCGGAGATCCGGCGCATGCTCGCCGAAGCGCACGACGTCGATCTGTATGCGGCCGTCCTGCTGAAGCCCGCCACGATCCTGCGCACGTCCAGCGGAAAAATCCAGCGAAGCCGGATCAGGCAGGCATTCCTCGATGAACAGGGTCTCGCGATCGCGGGCGAGTGGCGGCGTGCGTTCTCCGCGCCGCCGGCCGCCCCGCAGACGGCCACGCCACGCGACACGCAAGCGCTGGTGCAATGGTGCGTCGAGCGTGTCTCGCGTCTGTCGGGAATCGATGCCGGCAAGATCGACCCCGACGCGCCGTTCAGCATCCACGGGCTCGATTCGAAGGACGCCATCCAGCTCTCGGGCGAGTTGCAGGACTGGCTCGGGCGGCCGGTTTCCCCGACCGTCGTCTACGATTTTCCGAGTATTTCACTGCTGGCGCGCCATTTGAGCGGCACCGGGAACGCCATGCCGAACCAGGCGCCCAGCCCGGCCGCAGCACGCGCGGATATCGCGATCGTCGGCATGGGATGCCGTTTCCCCGGCGCCGGCAATCCCGACGCATTCTGGCAACTGCTGCTGGAGGGCCGGGACGCGGTCGGCGCGTCGACGCAGCGCGGCGCCGACCTTCCGCCCGCCGGACTGCTCGAACAGGTCGATCAGTTCGATGCGGCATTCTTCGGCATCAGCGCCCGCGAAGCCGAATCGATGGATCCGCAACAGCGTCTGCTGCTGGAGGTGGCCTGGGAGACGCTCGAGCATGCGGGGATCGCACCCGGCAGTCTCGCCGGCGGGCGCACCGCGGTCATCGTCGGCATCAGCAATTCGGACTACATCCGGCTGGCGCAGGACGAAGTCGCGGACGTCGGCCCTTATGTCGCGACGGGCAATGCGCTCAGCGTCGCCGCCAACCGCATTTCCTATGCGCTCGATTTGCGTGGCCCGAGCTGGGCGGTCGATACCGCGTGTTCGTCGTCGCTCGTCGCCGTGCATCAGGCGTGCCGCGCGCTGCAGCGCGGCGAGTCCGATGCGGCGCTGGCCGGCGGGGTCAACCTGATTCTGGCGCCGCAATTGAGCGCCTCTTTCACGCAAGCTGGCATGCTGTCGCCGGATGGTCGATGCAAGGCGTTCGATGCGACAGCGAACGGCTATGTGCGCGGCGAAGGCGTGGGCATGGTGCTGCTCAAGCGGCTCGACGATGCGCTCGAGAACGGCGACACCGTGTTCGCCGTGATTCGCGGCTCGGCGGTGAACCAGGATGGACGCAGCCATGGCCTGACCGCACCCAACGGCCCGGCCCAGCAGGCCGTGATTCACAGTGCGCTGCGCGATGCCGGCGTACGCGCGCAGGACATCGGCTTCGTCGAGGCGCACGGGACGGGCACGCCGCTCGGCGACCCGATCGAATTGAACGCGCTGGCGGCCGTCCTGAACGAATCCCGCCAGCCGGACGAGCACTGCTGGATCGGCTCGGTCAAGACCAACATCGGCCACCTGGAATCGGCGGCGGGCATCGCCAGCCTGATCAAGACCGCCCTTGCGCTACACCATCGCGCCATTCCGCCGAACCTCCATTTCCGGTCGATCAATCCGCAAATCGCGCTCGACGGCTCGCCCTTCCGCATGCCGCAGCAGGTCACGCCGTGGCATTCGGAACACGGGCCGCGCGTGGCCGGCGTCAGTTCGTTCGGCTTCGGCGGCACCAACGCGCACCTGATCCTGTCTGAAGCACCCCGGCCCGCGGAGATCGAAGCCGACCCGGCAACGCCCGAGGCGCGCGTCGTGACGCTCTCCGCGCGCACGCCGGAAGCGTTGCACGCGCTGGCCGCGTCCTATGCGGCCTACCTCGACGCCCATCCCGAGGCCCGTGTTCGGGATGTCGCATTCACGGTCAATACCGGGCGCACTCACTTCACGCGGCGCGCGGCCATCGTCGCATCGAGTCTCGATTCGTTGCGTTCGCAACTTGGCGCCGTTTCGTCCGGCGAGCCTGCGGAAACACCGCCTGCGGTGACATTCCACTTTTGCGCCGACGACGGCGGCAGCGCCGACGCGGTTCGGCAATTGCGCTCGGCCAGCCCCGCTTTCGACGCGCTGATGCAGCGGCAATCCGAGGCGCCCGGGCTCGCCCCCGCCGAAGCCGGGTTCGCGGCGTTCCAGCGCGCGCTCGCGCAACTGTGGATGTCGTTCGGCATCACGCCGGACGCCGTCAGCAGCACCGGCGACGGGCATCGCGCCGCAGCCTCGTGGGCGGACGTGCCGCAGACGCCGGACGGCGGTGCGGCGGGAAACCACGTCGTGATCGACATCGGCGCGCACACGGCCGCGTGGGACGCGATCCTGCACACGCTCGCCGCGCTGTACATACGCGGCGCGTCGATCAACTGGGATGCCGTGGAGCAGGGCGCACCGCACCGCCGGCTCGCCTTGCCGACCTACCCGTTCGAGCGTCGCGGCTTCTGGATCACGCCACGTGCGCCCCGGCATCCGTTGCTCGGGCGCCTCATGGAGCAGCACGCGCATGCGCCGGCCACGTGGATCTGGCAATCGCGTCTCGATGCGCCGGCCACCACCTTTCTCGACGGTCATCGCGTCAAGGGCTCGCCCGTCCTGCCCTATTCGGCCTTCGTTGAAATGGCGCTGTCGGCCACGTCGGAAATCGGTGCTGCCGGCCATACGACGTTGAAGGATCTCGCGCTGCATGCGCCGTTGCCGCTGTATCCGCATGCATCGCGCACCGTGCAGACGGTGCTGAGCCGCCGGTCCTGGGGACCGTTTTCGTTTGCCGTCTATCACCGGATCGACGACACCCGCGCCGCCGCGACATGGCAGATGTGCGCGAGTGCCGAAATTCACGAATCGGATCGGAGCCACGCATGAAATTCGGCCTGATGTTCTTCGCCAGCAGTGAAGAGGCGTTGTCCGGCAACAAGTACCAGCTCGTGATGGAAAGCGCGCGTTTCGCCGATGCGAACGGGTTTTCCAGCGTCTGGGTGCCGGAGCGCCATTTCACCGAATTCGGCTCGCTGTACCCGAATCCCGCCGTCCTGCACGCCGCGCTCGCGGCGGCCACCCAACGCGTGAAGCTGGTCGCGGGCAGCGTGGTCGCCGCGCTGCACAACCCGATCCGGATCGCGGAAGAATGGTCGATGGTGGACAACCTGTCGAACGGCCGCGTGGGCGTGTCGTTCGCGTCCGGATGGAATCCTGACGACTTCGTGTTCGCCCCGGACAAATATGCGAGCCGGCAGGACGACATGCTGGCGACGATGCGCACGGTCCAGCATCTGTGGCGCGGCGGCATGCTGGATGCGACGAACGGCGTCGGCAAGCCGGTGCAGTTGCGCATCTATCCGACGCCGGTGCAGCCGGAGCTGCCCGTGTGGGTGACCGCCGCGAGCAATCCGCGGACGTTCGTGCGCGCCGGCGAAACCGGCGCCAACCTGCTGACCCACGTGCTCGACCAGGATCGCGACCAGCTCGCGCACAAGATCGCCCTCTACCGCGACGCGCGCGCGAAGCACGGCTTCGATCCGGCGGCCGGCACCGTGTCCGTGATGCTGCACACGTTCGTCGGCGACGATGCGGCGCAGGCGCGCGAACAGGCGCGTGTGCCGTTCTGCAACTACATCCGCAGCAATATCGGGCTGTTGAACGGGCTGGCGCAGAGTCGCGGCCAGTCGGTCGACGTGCGCGCGATGGGCGCACGCGAACTGGACGAGTTCGTCGAGTTTCTCTATGAACGCTTCGCGCAATCGCGCGGGCTCATCGGCACGCCGGAAACCTGCGTCGACCTGGTGCGGGATCTCGCGTCGATCGGCGTGGACGAAGTGGCCTGCCTGCTCGATTTCGGTCCGCCGGTCGAGCGGATCCTCGGCAATCTTCCGCAGTTGCGCCGACTGCGGGAGATGTGCGCTCCGAGGCAAGCCGCCGCGCCGATGCGATTCGATGCCGCCCAGGTGCAGGCTCGCTGCCCGGACACGACGTCGGGCGCGGACTTCAACGGCGAAATCCGGCAGCACGGCGTGCAGATCGACGGCGTGTTCGACGCGATCCGGCAGATCTGGCGCACGACCGGCGAGGCGCTAGGGAAAATCAGCCTGCCGGCCGACGCGCTGGCGTCGTCGCCCTATCAGATCCACCCCGCCTTTCTCGACGCGTGCAGCCGCGTGCTCGCCGCCGCCATCGACCCGGACGCGCTGGAGGCCGGCGACCTGTACCTGCCCAGTTCGATCGGTGCGGTGCGGATTCATCAGCCGCCGTCGTCGGCCGACGCATGGAGTCACGCCACGCTGCGCAAGCCGGTCGGGCACGGCGCGCTGGAGGGCGACATCCGCGTCCATGACCTCGCCGGGCGACTGCTGATCGAGATCGATGCGCTGCGGTTGCAGCAGGTGCGTGCCGGGCGCGCCGCCGAGCGGCACGACTTCGCCGCACTGCTTTATCAACGCGTCTGGAGACCGTCGAACGTCGACGCGGCCACCGGCGGTTCGGCGCACGGCGAATGGCTGATTCTCGCGGACCGTGGCGGCGTGGGCGCACAGCTGTCGGCGCTGCTGGAAGCCAACGGCGATACGTGCACGCTGCGCTTCGCCGACGCGACGCCGGACCTGCCCGCGCCCGACCGCCCGCTGAAGGGCGTCATCCACCTGTGGAGTCTCGATCTCGCGCCCGCCGACATCGCGGCGAGGCGGCGTGCCAGCGCGAGCGTGCTGCACCTGGTCAGGGCGCTTGCGTCACGCGCGCCGTCGGCCCGGCAGGCGCGTCTGTGGCTGGTGACGTCGGGCGCGATGAATGTTCTGGATGGCGAATCGATCGCGGTGGCGCAGGCCCCGCTATGGGGATTGGGTCGGGCGATCGCGGTCGAGCATGCGGCGCTGTGGGGCGGGCTCGTCGACCTCGATCCCGCGCAGCCGTCGGCAGCGCACATCGTGCAAGCGGTACAGGCGGGCGGCCGGGAAGACATGATCGCGTTTCGCCGCGACCAGCGCTACGTCGCGCGCATCGCCCGCGACAATCGCGAATTCGTCAGCCACCGGCCGATCCGGTTCCACGATGACGCGACGTATCTCGTGACCGGCGGGCTCGGCGGGCTCGGCCTGCGGCTCGCGTCCTGGCTCGCCGACCACGGCGCCGGGAAAATCGCGCTGCTGGGGCGCGGCGAACCATCCGCCGCGCACGAGAAAATCCTGCGCACGCTCGACGCGCGGTTCATTCGCGCCGACCTGTCGCGTCGCGAGGACGTCGAGCAGGCGCTCGGTGAAATCGCGCAGTCGATGCCGCCGCTCAAAGGGGTCTTTCACCTCGCCGGCGCGCTCGACGATGCGCTGCTGATACGCCAGGACGACGACCTCTTCCATCGCGCCGGCAGCGGCAAGGCCGACGGCGCCTGGTATCTGCACGAGCTGACGGCCGGCTTGCAGCTCGACCATTTCGTGCTGTTCTCGTCGATGGCCGCGCTGATCACCATGCCGGGCCAAGGCAACTACGCGGCGGCGAACAGCTTCCTCGACGCCCTCGCACAGCATCGGCGCGCGCAGGGGCAACCGGGGCTCAGCGTCAATTGGGGGCCGTGGGCGGAGATCGGCCACGCCGCCACCGACTACGGACGGCGCGCGCACGAACAACTCGGCGCGCTCGGCGTCGGCACGCTGCCGCCCGAGCTGGCCATCGCGACACTGGAACGGCTGATGGCGTCCGGCGTCGCCCAGTCCGGGGTCGCGCAAATCGACTGGCCGACCCTGTTCCGGGTCGATGCGCCGGCCGCCGGGTCCGCGCTGTTTTCCGAGCTGGCGCAACCGGCCGCGCAGCCCGTGCAGCAGGACACGGCGTTGCTGCGCCAGCTGCATGCATGCGCGCCGCGCGAGCGGGTCGAGCGCGTCACCGGCACGCTCGCGGCGATGCTCGCCGAGACCTTGCGTCTGTCCGGCCCCGACGCCATCGCGCCCGAGCAATCGCTGCTCGATCTCGGCCTGGATTCGCTGGTCGCGCTCGAACTGACCGATCGCCTCACCAAGGTGTTCGGCAGGCCGTTTCGCGCGACGCTGTTCTTTTCCTATCCGAACCTGCGGGCGCTCGCCCAGTACGTGCTCAACGAACTGTCGTCGTCGCTCCCCGCGCCGGTCGTCGACGAAGCATCCGACGACCTCGACGAGGACGACCTTTCCGAACTGATCGCCCAGGAGATCGGCGCCCAATGAACGCCAAGGCCACGCATGCACTGAAAGCCGCGCTCGACGAATTGCGCCTGCGGCGCGCGGAAATCGCGGCGCTGCGTTCGGACCGCAACGAGCCGATCGCCGTCATCGGCATGGCTTGCCGCTTCCCCGGCCGCAGCGATACGCCGTACGCGTTCTGGCAACTGCTCGACGGCGCGCGCGATGCCGTCACCGAAGTGCCGGGCGAACGCTGGGACATCGATCGCTATTACGACCCCGATCCGTCCGCGCCCGGCAAGATGGCGACCCGCCACGGCGCCTTTCTCGAACGCGTGGATCAATTCGATGCGGCGTTCTTCGGGATCGCGCCGCGCGAAGCGACCTACCTCGATCCGCAACAGCGGCTCCTGCTCGAAGTGGCGTGGGAAGCGCTCGAGAACGCCCATCTCGCGCCCGAGCGCTTCCGCCAGTCGGCCACGGGCGTGTACGTCGGCATCACCTGCTTCGACCACGCGATCCAGGTGTCCAATGCGTCGATGCCGTCGAGCAGCTACGCGGGCACGGGCAGCGCGCTGAACATGGCCGCGGGCCGGCTGTCGTTCGTGCTGGGCCTCACCGGCCCGAGCATGGCGATCGATACCGCCTGCTCGTCGTCGCTGGTGTGCCTGCACCTGGCCTGCGAAAGCCTGCGCTCGCGCGAAACCGGCATGGCGCTCGCGGGCGGCGTCAACCTGATGCTGTCGCCGGAGGTCATGGTCAGTTTCTCGCAGGCGCGCATGCTGTCGCCGGACGGCCGCTGCAAGACCTTCGACGCGGCGGCGGACGGCTACGTGCGCGGCGAAGGGTGCGGCATGGTGGTGCTCAAGCGCCTCGCCGACGCGCTCGCCGACGGCGACCGGGTGCTCGGCATCGTGCGCGGCACGGCGGTCGACCAGGGCGGCGCGGGCGGCGGGCTGACCGTGCCGAGCCGCGATTCGCAGGAACGGGTGATCCGCCGCGCACTGAACCAGGCTGGCCTCGCGCCCGGCGACGTCTCGTATGTCGAGGCCCACGGTACCGGGACGTCCCTCGGCGACCCGATCGAGGTCGAGGCGCTGGCCGGCGTCTACGGCGCCGGACGCACGGCGGACGAGCCGCTCGTGATCGGTTCGGTCAAGACCAATATCGGGCATCTGGAATCGGCTTCCGGCATCGCCGGCCTGATCAAGGTCCTGCTGTCGTTCGAGCATGACCGGATTCCGGCGCACCTGCATTTCACCCGACCCAATCCGCATACGCCGTGGCAGGAGATCCCGATTCGCGTCGCCGCCGATCCGGTCGCGTGGCAGCGCGGGGAACGCCGGCGCATCGCCGGGGTGAGCGCGTTCGGATTCAGCGGCACCAATGCCCACGCGATCGTCGAGGAACCGCCCGTCGCGCCGGCGCACGCCGCGCAGCGCGCGCTGCTGCTGCTGTCGGCCCGATCCGAAGCGGCGCTGGCGGCGCTCGCGCAACGCTACGAGCGCGCGATCGCCGGTGCGACGCCGCAGGAGCTGGCCGCCATCTGCCGCGCCGCCGCCACCGGACGGAGTCACTATCCGTTTCGCGCGGCCTATGTGTCGGGCGTGACGGTAGCGTCGGCAGCAGCGCCGCGCACGGGCAAGGCGTTGCGCGTGGGCTTCGGGTTCGGTGCGGCGGACACCGGCGCCGCACGCGCGCTCCACGCGTCGGAACCGCTGTTCCGCGATGCGTTCGAGCGTTGCGCGCTGCCGCTGGAGGCAATCGATACCGACGCGGGCCGCTTCGCGATCCAGTTCGCGTGGGCGGAACTGTGGAAGGGCTGGGGCATCCGCCCGGCCGTCGTGTCGGGCCACGGTATCGGCGAATATGTCGCGGCCTGCGTGGCGGGCGTCTTGAGCGTGGCCGACGCGCTGCGCGTCGTGGCCGCCCGTTCGGATGCCGAAGCGTTGCGCACTGTGCTTCAGGACATCTCGCTCGCACGGCCGTCGGTCCGCCTGATTTCCGGCTGTCTCGGTGCCGAAGTGACCGACGAGGTGACACACCCGCAGTACTGGTTGCAACTGGCCGGCGCATCGGATCAAGCCGACGCGCCGCACCCGCCGGAAGGGCTCGCCGACGACTGGCTGCCGCCGCCCTGCGCGGGCGATGCACTGGAACACGCACTCGCGGCGCTGTACGTGCAGGGCGCGCAGTTCGACTGGCGCGCGCTGTTCCCGGCGCCCGCCCAGCCCGCCACGACGCTGCCGAACTACCCGTTCGAGCGGCAGCGCTTCAGCCTGGAGAAGATCCCGTCGCCCGTCGTCGGCATGGATGCGGGCAGCATCGACGCCGCGGTGCGGCACCTCAAGTCGTCCGGCAAGTACCCCGAGGACCTGCTGAATGCGTTTCCTGACCTGCTCAGGACGGCATTCGCCTCCGCCGAAACCACCGCGTCGAACGAAAGCCCGCTCTATCACGTGGTGTGGGAGCCGCAGGACGCGTTGCCGGCGGCACCGGTCGCCGCCGACGCGTCCCCGTGGCTGATCTTCGCGGACGCGAGCGGTGCAGGCGAGCGGCTTGCGGCGCTCCTGCGCGCGCGCGGCGCAGCCTGCTCGCTGGTGCACCCCGGCCGCGACTATGTCGCCGACGTGGAAGCGGGCTGGCAGGTCGCGCCCGAGCGGCCGGACGACTTCGTCCGCCTGCTGAACGAGACCGCCGCCCCCGGCCAGCGCATCGTCTTTCTGTGGGCGCTGGACGAAGCCGTCGGCGAGACGCGCATGTCCACGGCGCTGCTGCATCTCGTGCATGCAATGGTCGGCGGCGAGCGCGAGTGGACGCCATCGACCCGGCCCAGGATCTCGGTGGTCACGCGCGACGCGGTGGAAGCCGGCGCAGCGCCGCAGGTATCCGGGCTCGCGCAGGCTGCGCTGTCGGGCCTGGCACGCGGGGCGATGATCGAGCATCCGGAATGGTTCGGCACCGCGATCGATCTCGACCCGGCCGCGCCGGAAGACGAGACGCAGGCGCTGCTCCACGAGCTGCTCGGCGAGAGCCGCGAGGAACAGGTGGCATTGCGGCACGGCGCGCGCCATGCCGCGCGCCTGAGCCCGCTCGCGCCAGCCGAAACCGCCGCGCTGCCGGTCGACCCGGACGCGGCCTACCTGATCACCGGCGGGTTCGGTGCGCTCGGGCTGCACACCGCCCGGTGGCTGGCGGCGCGCGGCGCACGCACGCTGATCCTGGTCGGCCGGCAAGGGGCCGCGAGCGACGAGAGCCGGCGGGCGATCGCCGAGCTGAGTGAGCGCAACGTATCGCTGCGCTGCGAGCGCGTCGATATCGCCGACCCCGCCGCGGTCGCTGCTTTCTTCGCCGCGCTCCGGCGCGACGGCGTGCCGCTGCGGGGCATCGTGCACGCGGCCGGCGTCGTCGGCTACAAGCCGATCATGCAGGTCGGGCGCGACGAACTGGACGCGGTGCTGCAACCGAAGGTCGCCGGCGCGTGGCTGCTCCATCAGCATAGCGGGCACTTCCCGCTCGATTTCTTCATCCTGTTTTCGTCGATCGCGTCCGCGTGGGGTTCGCGCGAGCAGGCGCACTACAGTGCCGCGAACCGCTTCCTCGACGCGCTCGCCCATCATCGCCGCGGCCAGGGCCTGCCGGCGCTGAGCGTGAACTGGGGGCCGTGGGCGCAAGGCGGCATGACGTTCCCCGAGGCGGAAGCGCTGCTGCGGCGGGTCGGCATCCGGTCGCTGGCGGCGGATCGCGCGCTCGACGTGCTGAATCGCCTCCCCGCCGTGCCCCAGGTCGCGGTCGTCGATATCGACCTGGCGCTGTTCCAGGGCTCCTACGAGGCGCGCGGACCCAGGCCGTTCCTCGACCGCGTGCGAGTGGCCCAAAGCCCGTCAAGCGCGCCGTCGATGCCGGCGTTGAGCGACGCGTCGCCGCGCGAGCGCAAGCGCCTGCTGGCGGACAGCATCGATCGCGCGGTGGCCCAGGTGCTCGGCTACGGCGCGGGGACGCTGGATCGCGATCTCGGCTTCTTCGAGATGGGCATGGATTCGCTGATGGCGCTCGACGTGCGCACGCAGCTCGAAAATGCGCTGGGCATCCCGTTGTCGGTCGCGCTGCTGTTCGATCATCCGACGGTCAACGCCCTCGCGGATTTCCTGGCGGAGCAGGCGTCCGGCACGGCGGCGGACGCGCATGCGGCGCCGGCGCCGGCACAGGCCGTGCCACCGCAGCAGCAGCCGCAACCGATCGCGCCGGCCATCGAGTCCCGCGACGCCGGCACGCCGGAGCCGATCGCGATCGTCGGCATGAGTTGCCGGTTTCCGGGCGCCGCGCACGATCTCGACGCCTACTGGAACTTGCTGAACGACGGGGTGGATGCGATCTCCGAAGTGCCGCGCGAGCGCTGGGATGTCGACGCGTACTACGATCCCGATCCTGAAAAGCCGGGGCGGATGGTTTGCCGCTTCGGCGGTTTTCTCGACGACGTCGACCAGTTCGATCCGGCGTTTTTCCGCATCACGCCGCGCGAAGCGAACGCGATGGATCCGCAGCAGCGCCTGTTGCTCGAAGTCAGTCACGAAGCGCTGGAGCATGCCGGCATTCCGGTCGACAGTCTCAAGGGCAGCCGCACCGGCGTGTTCGTCGGCATCACCACCAACGATTACGCGAACCTGCAGCTTCGCAACGGCGGCGGCGCCGGCATCGACGGCTATTTCTTCACCGGCAATCCGCTGAACACCGCGGCCGGCCGCATCTCCTACGGACTGGGCCTGCAAGGGCCGAGCATGGCGATCGATACCGCGTGCTCGTCGTCGCTCACCGCGATCCATACCGCCAGCCAGAACCTGCGCAGCGGCGAGTGCGATCTCGCCATCGCGGGCGGCGTCAACCTGATCCTGTCGCCGGACAACTCCATCGCCGTCTCGCGCACGCGGGCGCTGGCGCCGGACGGCCGCTGCAAGACCTTCGACGCGGCGGCGGACGGCTTCGTGCGCAGCGAAGGCTGCGGCGCGCTGGTGCTCAAGCGCCTGTCCGATGCGCTCGCCGCGGGCGATCGCGTGCTGGCCGTGCTGCGGGGTTCGGCCGTCAACCACGACGGCGCGTCGAGCGGCTTTACCGCGCCCAACGGACGGGCGCAGGAAGCCGTGATCCGCCAGGCACTGGGCGGGCTGCCCGCCGCGTCCATCGATTACGTGGAAGCGCACGGCACCGGCACCCCGCTTGGCGATCCGGTCGAGTTGCAGGCGCTGGCGACGGTGTTCGGCGCGGGCCGCGACGCGGACCGGCGGCTGCGCGTCGGCTCGGTGAAAACCAACATCGGCCACACGGAGTCCGCCGCCGGCATCGCGGGCGTCATCAAGGTCGTGCTGTCGCTGAACCACGACCGCCTGCCCGCCCACCTGCATTTCCGCCAGCCGAGCCCGCTGGTGCAGTGGGACACGCTGCCCCTCGAGATCTGCGCCGAGGCGAGCGCGTGGCCGCGCGGCGAGCGGCCGCGGCGAGCCGGCGTCAGCGCGTTCGGCGCGAGCGGCACCAATGCTCACCTGGTGCTCGAAGAAGCGCCCGCGCCGGCGCGGCCGGTGACACCGTCGAGACACAAGGTGCATCCGCTGGTGCTGTCGGCCAAGACCCCGGCGGCGTTGCGCGAGCTTGCCGGGCGCTATCAGCGGCGGCTCGAAGCCGAACCCGGTCTCGACATCGCGGCCGTGGCCTTTTCGGCGGCGACCGGCCGCTCGCATTTCGCGCATCGGCTGGCGTGGCCGGTGACGTCGCTCGACGACGCCCTCGACAAGCTGCGCGCCTTCCACGCGAAGGAACCCGCCGGTACGACGCAGCCCGCGCCCCGCGTGAAGATGGCCTTCCTGTTCACCGGCCAGGGCTCGCAATACGCCGGCATGGGCCGCCGCCTGTACGACGCGTATCCGGTGTTCCGCGACGCCATCGACCGCTGCCGCGCGGTGGCCGATCCGCTGCTCGACAAGCCGTTGCTCGACGTGCTGTCGGCCGCGGGCGAGGACATCCACCAGACCGGCTACAGCCAGCCGGCCCTGTTCTCGCTGCAGTACGCGCTCACCACGTTGCTGGCGTCGTTCGGCGTGGTGCCCGACGCCGTGATGGGCCACAGCGTCGGCGAGTACGCGGCGGCGTGCGCGGCCGGCGTCTTCTCGCCGGAAGACGGCCTTAGGCTGATCGCCGAACGCGGCCGGCTGATGCAGGCGTTGCCCCGCGACGGCGAGATGGCGGCGATTTTCACCGACCTCGCCACCGTCGAGCGCGCGATCGAAGCGTGGCCGCACGAGGTCGCGGTAGCGGCCGTCAACGGCCCGGCGAGCATCGTGATCTCCGGCAAGCGCGAACGCATCGCGATGCTGGTCGACGCGTTCGCCGCGCAAGACATCCGGTCCGTGCCGCTCAATACGTCGCACGCGTTTCACTCGCCGCTGCTCGAGCCGATGCTGGACCGCTTCCAGGCCGCGGCGAAAGCCGTGCCCGTCGCGCGCCCGGCGATCCCGTTCTATTCGAATCTCACGGGCGCCGTGATGGACGAGGCGCCCACCGACCTGTACTGGCGCCGGCACTGCCGGGAGCCGGTGCAGTTCGCGCGCAGCGTCGAGCGCCTCGCCGAAGCCGGTTTCGACGTGCTGGTCGAAATCGGCCCCAAGCCGGTGCTCGTCAACCTGGCCCGCGCGTGCTGTGCGCCGGATGCCGGGATCCAGTTCCTTGCCCTGCAGCGGCCGCAAGTCGAGCAGCAAGCGCTGATCGAAACGCTGTCGAGCCTGTATGCCCGCGGCGTCGAGGTCGACTGGGCCCCGACCGAAACACCCGCGCCCGCGCGTATCGCATTGCCGTCCTATCCCTTCCAACGCAGCCGTACCTGGTTCCAGAAAGCGGACACGTCCATGACTCAGACAAGCGCATCACCCCTCGCCACCGCACCGACGCACCATCGCAGCGGCGAGGTGCTCGAATGGCTTCGCGGCAAGATCGGCGAATTGATCCAGGCCGATCCCGACACCATCAACATCGAACTGCCCTTCCTGGAGATGGGCGCCGACTCGATCGTGCTGATCGAGGCCATCCGGCACATCGAGGCGGAGTACGGCGTGAAGCTGGCCATGCGCCGCTTCTTCGAAGACCTGGCGACGGTGCAGGCGCTCGCCGAGTATGTCGCGGACCACCTGCCGGCGGCCGCTACGTCGACCGCGGCCGAGTCCATGGCCGTGGCAGAGCCGTCCACGGCGGCGGTCGCGGACGCGGCCGCACCGTCCGCGCAGGCGCTTGCGCCGCTCGCTGCCGCGCCGGTGGAATGGGTGGCGGCCGAAGGCGGCTCCACGGTCGAGCGCGTGTTGCGGGAGCAGAATCAGCTGCTGTCCCATGTGATGAGCCAGCAGATGGAACTGCTGCGCACGTCGCTGACCGGGCAGGCCGGCGTCCGGCCGGCGACGGTCGCCACGCAAGCCGTCGCGAGCACGGCGAGCGTCGCTCCCAAGGCGGCGATCGCGGCCCCGGCCGCCGCGGCTGCAGCGAAGCCCGCGCCGGCAACTGCCGCGGCGCCCGCCGCCGACAATGCGCCGCCCAAGCCGATGATGCCGTGGGGCAGTCCGGTCCAGCAGCGGGCGCGCGGCTTGTCCGCCGCGCAGCAGGAGCATCTCGAAGCGCTGATCGTGCGCTACACGACGCGCACCCGGAAATCGAAGGACTCGGTGCAGGCGTCGCGCCCGGTGCTGGCCGACAGCCGCGCCACGGTCGGCTTCCGCTTTTCGACCAAGGAGATGCTGTATCCGATCGTCGGCGATCGCGCGGCCGGTTCGCGGCTGTGGGACATCGACGGCAACGAGTACATCGATTTCACGATGGGCTTCGGCGTGCATCTGTTCGGCCACACGCCGGATTTCATCCAGCAGCAGGTCACCCGCGAATGGCAGCGCCCGCTCGAACTGGGCGCGCGCTCCAGCCTCGTCGGCGAAGTCGCCGCGCGCTTTGCCCGCGTGACCGGCCTCGATCGCGTGGCGTTCTCGAACACCGGCACCGAGGCCGTCATGACCGCGATGCGGCTCGCGCGTGCCGTGACCGGGCGCGACAAGATCGTGATGTTCACGCATTCGTATCACGGCCATGCCGACGGCACGCTCGCCGCGGCGAACGCGGACGGCGTCACGGAAACCATCGCCCCCGGCGTGCCGTTCGGCTCGGTCGAGAACATGATCCTGCTCGACTACGGCAGCGATGCCGCGCTCGACGCCATTCGCGGGATGGCGTCGACGCTCGCCGCCGTGATGGTGGAGCCGGTGCAAAGCCGCAACCCTTCGCTGCAGCCCGTCGCATTCCTGAAGGAACTGCGCCGCATCACCGAGGAGGCCGGCGTCGCCCTGATCTTCGACGAAATGATCACCGGCTTCCGCGTCCATCCGGGCGGCTCGCAAGCGATGTTCGGCGTCAGGGCCGATCTCGCGACGTACGGCAAGATCATCGGCGGCGGCCTGCCGCTGGGCGTGATCGCCGGCACCAGCCGCTTCATGGATGCGATCGACGGCGGCATGTGGACCTACGGCGACCACTCGTTCCCCGCCGCGGACCGCACCGCGTTCGGCGGCACCTTCTGCCAGTATCCGCTCGCGATGGCGGCCGCACTGGCCGTGCTGGAGAAGATCGAACAGGAAGGCCCGGCGCTGCAGGCCGCGCTCAACGAACGCACCGCGCGGATCGCCGACACGTTGAATGCGTTCTTCGTAGAGGCCGAGGCGCCGATCAAGGTCACGTGGTTCGGCTCGATGTTCCGCTTCGAATTCACCGAGAACCTCGACCTGTTCTTCTATCACATGCTCGAAAAGGGCATCTACATCTGGGAATGGCGCACCTGTTTCCTGTCCACCGCGCATACGGACGAGGATATCGACCGCTTCATCCGCGCGGTGAAGGACAGCGTCGCCGACCTGCGCCGGGGCGGTTTCATCCGGCCGCACTCGAAACACGGCACGGTGGCCGCGCTGAGCGAAGCGCAACGCCAGCTGTGGGTGCTGTCGGAAATCGATCCCGAAGGGTCGCTCGCGTACAACGTCAACACCACGCTCGAACTGAACGGCCGGCTCGACGAAGCCGCGATGCGCGCGGCCGTCCAGAGCCTGGTCGATCGGCACGAGGCGCTGCGCACCACGGTGATGGCGGACGGGTCGGGCCAGATCGTGCATCCGTCGCTGACACTCGAGATCCCGCTGATCGACACGGAGCAGGACGCATGGCGGGAGCAGGAAAGCCGCCAGCCGTTCGATCTCGTGAACGGCCCGCTCTTTCGGGCCGCGCTCGTGCGCCTGGGCAGCGAGCGTCACCTGCTGGTGATGACGGCCCATCACATCATCTGTGACGGCTCGACGTTCGGTGTCCTGCTCGAGGACCTGGCCCGCGCGTATGCCGGTGCCGCGCCGGCCGACGCGCCGCTGCAGTTTCGCGCGTACCTGAAGCAGCTCGACGGCCAGCGCCACAGCCCGGAAACGAAGGCGAATCGCGAGTACTGGCTGGCGCAATGCGCGCATCAGGCCGGCCCGCTGAATCTTCCGGTGGACTACCCGCGGCCCGCGGTGAAGACGTTTCACGGCGGGCGCGTGTCGCTGCATCTCGACGCGGCGGCGGCCGCGACGCTGCGCACCGCGGCCCGTCAGAACGGCTGCACGCTCTACATGGTGCTGCTCGCGGGCTTCAATCTGTTCCTGCACCGCGTCGCCGGCCAGCAAGCGATCGTCACCGGCATCCCGGTGACCGGCCGCTCCGTGGCCGGCAGCGACCGCCTCGCCGGCTACTGCACGCATCTGCTGCCGCTGCGCTCGACGCTGCCGGAGCAGGCCACCGTGGCCAGCTTCCTGGCCGGCACCCGGCAGAACCTGCTCGATGCGCTCGAACACCAGGATTATCCGTTCGCCGAACTGGTTCGCGAAATCGGCGCACAGCGCGATCTCAACGCCGCGCCGCTGGTGTCGGCGGTCTTCAACCTCGAACCCGTGTCGGCGCTGCCCGAACTGCCGGGCCTGACGGTCGGCCTCGTGGCGCCGCTGATCCGCCATACCGCGTTCGACCTGAACGTCAACGTGCTCGACGCGGGGCAGGCACTCCTGATCGATTGCGACTACAACACCGATCTGTTCGACGCGAGCACGGTGCAGCGTTTCCTCGACATCTACCGGACCCTGCTGACGCATCTCGCGGACGATGCGTCGGCCGCCGTTGCCAAGCTGCCGTTGACGAGCGACGCGGAGCGGAACCGGGTGACGGTCGAGTGGACCCGCACCGACACGGATTTCGGTGAAGCCGCCGCGCAACCGCTGCATCGGTTGTTCGAACAGCAGGTCGAGCGCACGCCCGATGCCGTCGCCGCCGTCTTCGATGACCAGACGCTCACCTACGCCGAACTCAACCTGCGCGCCAACCGCCTCGCCCACCGCCTCGTCGCGCTCGGCGTCGGCCCCGATGCCCTCGTCGGCGTCGCCATGGAGCGCTCCCTCGACATGAGCGTCGCCCTGCTCGCGATCCTCAAGGCCGGCGGCGCCTACGTCCCCGTCGACCCCGACTACCCCGCCGAGCGCGTGCGCTTCATGATCGACCACGCGCAGTTGCGCTGGCTCCTCACCCAGCAGCATCTGCGCGACGCGCTGCCCGAGACCGACGCACACGTGATCGTCGTCGATACCGACTCGCTCGACCTCGATGCCACTGCTACGTCCAACCCCGCGCCCGCGCTGAACGGCGACAACCTCGCCTACATGATCTACACGTCCGGCTCGACCGGCCGGCCCAAGGGCGCGCTCAACACCCATCGCGCGATCACCAACCGCATCCTGTGGATGCAACACGCCTACGCGCTCGGTGCTGACGATACGGTGCTGCAGAAGACCCCGTTCAGCTTCGACGTCTCGGTCTGGGAACTCTTCTGGCCGCTCGTCACCGGCGCGCGCCTCGTGTTCGCCCGCCCCGGCGGCCAGCGCGAGACCGATTATCTGGTCGAGCTCATCGAGCGCGAACGCATCACCACGCTCCATTTCGTGCCGTCGATGCTGCGTGCGTTCCTCGATCATCCGGATCTCGACGCGCACTGCGCATCGCTGCGCCGCGTCGTGTGCAGCGGCGAGGCGTTGCCCCATGACCTGCAGCAACGTTGCCTCGAGCGCCTCGACGTCAGGCTGTACAACCTCTACGGCCCGACCGAGGCCGCTGTCGACGTGACCGCGTGGGAATGCCGCCGCGACGATCCGCACCGCATCGTCCCGATCGGCCGGCCGATCGCCAACACCCGCCTCTACATCGTGGACACGCAGATGCAGCCCACGCCGGTCGGCGTGCCAGGCGAACTGCTGATCGGCGGCACGCCGGTCGGGCGCGGCTACCACGGCGAACCCGAACTGAGCGCCGCGAAGTTCATCGCCGACCCGTTCTCCGCCGACCCGCTCGCGCGCCTCTACCGCACTGGCGATCTCGCGCGCTACCGGCCCGACGGCAACATCGAGTTCCTCGGCCGCATCGATCATCAGATCAAGCTGCGCGGCCTGCGCATCGAACCCGGTGAAATCGAGGCCGCGCTGACTTCGCACCCGCTGGTCGATGCCGCCGTCGTGGCGCTGCGCGGCGTGGACGACGGCGCGAGACTGGTCGCATGGCTGTGCGCGTCGCACCCCGAAGCCGAACTGGTCGACGCGGTGCGTGGCCACCTGCGGCAGCGGCTGCCGGATTACATGGTGCCCGCCGCGTTCGTCGTCGTGAGCGCGTTCGAGCAGTTGCCCAACGGCAAGCTCGATCGCGCCAGGCTGCCCGAACCCGGCGACGGCCTGGACCACGTCGCGCCCGTCAACGCGCTCGAAGCGCAGTTGACGGCGATCTGGCAGGAAGTGCTCGGCAAGGTTCGGATCAGCACGACCGCCAATTTCTTCGAGCTGGGCGGCAATTCGCTGCTGGCGACGAAGGTCGTCGCGCGCATCCGTCGCGACCTGCATGCGAAGCTGGAAATCCGCAGCCTGTTCGCATTCCCCACCATCTCGAGCCTCGCGAAGCGCATCGCCGATACGCAGCCGATCGATTACGCGCCGGTGACGCCGCTGCCGGCGCAGGCAAGCTACGCACTCTCTCCGGCCCAGACGCGGCTGTGGGTGCAGGATCGCCTCCATGCGGCGCAAGCCGGCGGCCCGCTGCCCACGTCGCTGCTGTTCGAGGGCGTGCTGGACGTGGACGCGCTCGTGCGGGCGTTCCGCGCGTTGAGCGAGCGTCACGAGATCCTGCGCACGCGTTTCGTGCTGGAAGACAACCAGCCGGTCCAGCAAGTCCTGCCGCCCGGCGAAGCCGCGTTCCCGGTCGAGGTCGTGGATCTGCAGGAGGCCGAGGACCGCGATGCCCAGGCCGCGTCGATCCAGGCGAGCGAACGGCTCGCGCCGATGGATCTCGCCGCCGGCCCGCTGTTCCGCGTCAAGCTGCTCAGGCTCTCCGAAGTCCGTCACGTCTGCATCTGCACGATGCATCACATCGTGAGCGACGGCTGGTCCACGGAGGTCCTGCTTGACGACCTGTCGGCGCTCTACGACGCATTCGTCCAGCATCGCGACGATCCGCTGCCCGCCCTCCCGATCCAGTACAAGGATTACGCCGGCTGGCTGAATCGCCTGCTCGCCGGGCCGGACGGCGCGCGCATGAAGGACTACTGGCTGACCAAGCTGGGCGGCGGCCTGCGCGCGCTGGACCTGCCGGGCGACGTCGCGCAGCCGGCCGCGCCGAGCTGGAAATCCTGGCGTTTCGAGCTGCCCGCCGCCGAGACGACGGCGCTGGAGTCGCTCGGCAAGCGCCACGGCGCGACCTTGTTCATCGCGCTGCTGTCCGCGATCAAGGCGCTGTTCTACCGCCGTTCCGGCCAGGAGGACATCGTCGTCGGCACGCCGGTCGCGGGCCGCGAGCTGCCCGAACTCGAGTCGCAGGTCGGCCCCTACCTGAACGTGCTGGCGCTGCGCGATCGCGTCGCGGGCGACGACCGGTTCGACACGCTGCTCACCCGCGTGCGGGACACCACCCTCGAAGCGTTCTCGCACCCGCTGTATCCGCTGGATCGCTTGCTCGACGAGCTGCACGTCAAACGCGTGGCGGGACGCAATCCGCTCTTCGACATCGGCCTGACGCTGCAGAACCAGCGGCACGGCCCCGTCGATCGCTATGCGGGACAAGTGCATATCGCCGAGCTGCCGGATCACGACCCGCAGGGCGCGGACACCGAAGCCGCGACGGACTTCTGGTTCCTGGCCGAGCCGCGCGCCGAGGGCCTCGCGATCCGCGTCGTCTATCACGCGGGGCGGTTCAGCGAAGCGCTGGTGCAAGGCCTCGCCAACGAGCTGACGTCCGTGATCGGCGAAGTGCTGGCCAATCCGGGCGTTCGCATCCGGAACCTGACCCTGGGACACCGCGCGCTGCACGCCGACGCCCGCCAGCCCACCGTCGAACTCAGCGCATTCTAAGGAGCCTTCGTTGACCATTTCGTCCAGCACGCAGGTCTACCTGCGACACAACATCCAGTTCGAACCGCTGATCAACAGCTGGTACGCGTGGTATCACACGCTGCCGCCGTTGACCGCCGCCCTCAACGTGGCGGAGCGGTTCCTGCCGCTGCTGAAGTCCTATGCCGCATCGCCGATGATGCATGCGGCGGCCTGCAAGGACCCCGCGATGCGCGGCGGGCCGTTCCTCGACCTGGGCGGCCAGCGCGTCGATGAAATCCGCGCGCTGATCGAGCAGACCACCCAGCGCGCGGCCCGGCAACTGGAACTGGCGAAGGCCTACAAGGCGTTCTCCACGCTGCTGCTGGAACAGGCCACGGGGATGGCGTCGGACCCGCTCTACCCCGAGATTCCGGAGGTGTTGAAGGGCTATGTCGAGATCTACTACGACCTGAACCACAACCCGTCCTTCCGGGTGTTCGAAAGCCTGCTGTACGCGAGCCCGTTCTATGCGCGCGATGCGCAGAGCATCGCGCTGTCGGCGATCGAGGAGCACACGCCGCGGCCGTTCATCCTCAGCACGCCCCGGCTCCGCGACGATCGCACGGTGTTCTGCAACATGGCGTTCGACGACCGCGCGCTCGACACGCTGTTCCGCATGCGCGACACGCCCGGCAGCTACGCGAAGATCGTCGACCTGATGCGCGTGGCGGAGCAGGACGAGCCGCTGTTCCGCTCGTTCTTCACCGAGGAGGCGCCCGCGCCGAAACCGGATCGTTCGTTCGACGGCGACGACATCCGCATCCGCTACTACGGCCACGCGTGCGTGCTGATCCAGAGCCGCGGCGTGAGCATCCTGATCGATCCGGTGATCAGCTACGGCTACGACACCGCGCTGCCGCGCTACACGTTCGCCGACCTGCCGGACCAGATCGACTACGTGCTGATCACGCACAGCCATCACGATCACATCGTCCTCGAGACGCTGCTGCAGCTTCGCCACAAGGTCAAGACCGTGGTGGTCGGCCGCAATCTCGACGGCTTTCCGCAAGATCCGTCGATGGAACTGGCGTTGCGCAAGCTCGGCTTCGACGACGTGCTGGAAGTTCGGGATGCCCAGGAAATCAAGCTGCCCGGCGGCGCCATCACCGCCATTCCGTTCCTGGGCGAACACAACGACCTGGCGATCCACAGCAAGCAGAGTTTCATGATCCGCTTCGGCTCGCGCTCGGTGCTGTGCATCGCCGATTCGTGCAACCTGGACCCGCGCCTCTACGAGCATGTATTCCGCCTCGCCGGCAAGCCGGACACGCTGTTCGTCGGGATGGAAACCGAGGGCGCGCCGCCGTCGTGGGTCTACGGCCCGCTGTTTCCGAAGGCGCTGCCGCGCGACATCGATCAATCACGCCGGGCGCGCGGCTGCCAGTTCGGCGAGGCCGCCGCGCTGGTGGACGATTTCGCGTTCAACGCGGCGTATGTCTATGCGATGGGTCAGGAGCCGTGGCTGAACCACCTCCTCGACAACACCTTCGACGAAAACTCGCCCAGCCACATCCAGTCCACCCAGTTCGTCGCGCACTGCCGGGCCAAGGGCATCGCGTCCGAAATCCTGTACGCGAAGAGGGAGATCGTGCTTTGTCAGAACTGAATCTCAACGCGCTCTCGACGAGCGGGCAATACCAGGAACACGTGGCGTTCTGGACCGACGCGCTCGGCCGCCTCGACGAAGATTTCCGCCTTCAGCAGGCGTGGCAGGCGTACGCGCTGCCGCTCGGCCCCGAGCCGGCCCTGACGTTCGCGCTCGACGGCGACGCGGCGCCGGTGCTGGAGAAGCTCGCCGCCGGCAATGAGCTGGGCGCGTTCGTCGTGCTGCTGGCCGCGCTGTTCCGCGTGCTGGGGCGCTACAACGGCGCGGCCGGCCTGTTCGTGGCATCGCCGCGCCTGATCGCCGGACCCGCGAGCGGCGCCGCCGAGCCGGTCCCGCTGCTCGACACCGGCGCGCCCGGCCCGACGGTTCGCGCGTACCTGAACCAGTTGCGCGACGCGGTACAGCGCAGCTATTCGTACCAGGATTTCCCGATCGCCGCCCTCGCGCACAAGCTGCATGGCGAACGGCGCGCGACCAACGTCGGCGTGCGCTTCGACGGCCTTCACGAAGCCTGGGCATCGGCCGACCACGACCTGTCGATCGAGATCCGCCATCGCGAGCGCTACGAGATCGTGTTGACGGGCCGGCCGACGGTGTTCACGCTGCATTATCTGCAGCATCTCGCGCGGCACCTGCACAACGTCGTGGCCGGCTTCGGCGCACTGGACGCGCCGCTCGACACCGTCTCGCTGCTCGACGACGACGAGCGCGCGCGCCTGCGTTCGCAGGCGGCGCCCGTCGCTGTAGAGGGCACCTTCCTGGAACAGTTCGCGCAACGGGTCGCGGCCGCGCCGGACAGCGTCGCCGTGGTGACCGCCGACGCATCGCTGACCTACGCCGAACTCGACGATCAGGCGTCCCGGCTGGCGAGCTTCCTGCTCGCGGAATACGCGATCGAGCGCGGCGACGTGGTGGGCGTGGTGGCCGATCGCTCCGAGCGCTGGATCGTCGGCCTGCTCGGCGCGCTCAAGGCGGGCGCGGTGTATCTGCCGCTCGACCCGGAGTTTCCGCGGGAGCGCCTGCGCTTCATGATCGAGGATGCGAAGGTCAAGGCGCTGCTGACGCACTCGGAACACCTGCCGTTGCTCGCCGATTTCTGGGCGATCCCGATGTTCGCGCTCGACTTCCAGCTCGACACGCTGGCACCCGCGCCGGCATCGGCGCCAGTCGAGGTCCGGCCGGACGATGCGGCGTACATCATCTACACGTCCGGCTCCACGGGCGTGCCCAAGGGCGTCGTGCTCGAACACGCAGGGCTCCTGAACATGGCTCGGTACCATGTGGACGCATTCGGTTTCGATGCCACCGACCGCTTCGTGCAGTTCTACTCCCCGGGCTTCGACGGCTCGATCATGGAGATCTTCGTCACGCTGCTCGCGGGCGCGCGCCTGGTGCTGGCAAAGCCCGCCATGATCCGGGACGTCCCGCGTTTCGTCGACTACCTCGCGCAGCAGGGCGTCACCACGATCAACGCGACGCCGGCCTATCTCGCCGCGCTCGACTGGCAAGCGCTCGGCACCGTGACCCGCGTCATCAGCGCGGGCGACAACGCCCGCGTGGCGGATCTGCGCGAGCTGGCCCGGACCCGCACATGCCACAACTCGTACGGCCCGACCGAGACAACCGTGTGCATCGCGGACTACGTGGTCGACCCGGCCGTCACCTACGGGGCCCGCCTGCCGGTGGGCCGCCCGATCCAGAATACGCACCTGTACCTGCTCGACGAACACGGCGGGCTGGCCCCCGAGGGCTGCACGGGCGAGATCTGCGTGTCCGGCATCGCACTGGCGCGCGGCTATGTCGGCCGGGACGACCTGACGGCCGCCGCGTTCGTCGACCACCCGTTCGAGGCAGGCGCGCGCCTCTATCGCACCGGCGACCTCGGCGTCTGGCTGCCGGACGGCAACCTGGAAGTCACCGGCCGGCGCGACACGCAAGTGAAAATTCGCGGCTACCGGATCGAAACGGGCGAGATCGAGGCGGCGCTGAGGCAGCACGCCGGCGTCGCCGATGCGATCGTGTTCGTGCGCGAGGACGCGCCGCAGCACAGGCAGCTGGTGGCCTGCGTCGCGACGGCTGCGGCCAGCGTCGCCAGCCTGCGGGAACACCTGAAGGAGCGTCTGCCCGAGTTCATGGTGCCGGCGTCGATCGTGACGCTCGAGCGCCTGCCGCTGACGCCGAACGGCAAGCCCGACCGCAACGCGCTCGCCGCGCTGGAACTGGCGCCCGTGCCGAGCGAAGCCGCGTACGTCGCACCGGCCAATGACGTCGAGGCGCGCCTGGGCAGGATCTGGTCCGACGTGCTGGGCCGCGAGCCGATCGGCGTGCACGACAATTTCTTCGAACTGGGCGGCGACTCGATCCTGATCATCCAGGTGATGTCGCTGGCCCAGCAGGTCGGGCTCAAGTTCACCGCCGACCAGTTCTTCGCGCATCCGACCATCGCCGAGCTTGCCCGGGTCGCGACGGACGCGCCGTCGCTGCGGATCGCGCAGGAGCCGGTGGTCGGCCCCGCCCCGCTGACGCCGATCCAGCACTGGTTCTTCGCGCAGGACGTCGCCGATCCGCACCACTACAACCAGTCGACGATGATCGAGGTGCCCGCGTCGCTGCGGCCGGACACGATCGAGCGCGCGCTCGCGGCCGTCACGACGCATCACGACGCGCTGCGGCTGAGTTTCGAGCGCGTCGCCGGTGCGTGGCAGCAAGCGCATGCGGCGCCGCCGCTGGCCATTGCGCTCGGCGTCACGTCGCTGGCGGACGCGGCGCCTGCCGCGCGTGGGGCCGCGATGCTCGCGACCGCCACCGGCATGCAGGAAAGCTTCACGCTGTCGGCGCCGCCGCTGCTGCGCGCGCACCTGTTCCAGTTCGGCCCCGACGCGCCGCAGCGCCTGCTCGTGGTCGCGCATCACCTGGTGATCGACGGCGTCTCGTGGCGCATCCTGTTCGAAGACCTGTACACCGCGTGCCGCCAGCTCGAAGCGGGCGAAGCGGTGCAGCTCCCGGCCAGGACGACGGCGTGGCGCGACTGGTCGACGCGCCTGTCCGAACTCGGCGCGACCGCGCTCGACGGACTGGGGCTCGACTACTGGCTTCAGGCAAACACCGGCGAGCCGGCGTGCTTCGACGACATGCCGGTCGGCACCCGCGCCGAAGCCGGCTCGACGGTCGTCGAGTTCGACGCCCAGCAGACGCTCGCGCTGTTGCAGGACGTGCCGCGTGCGTTCAACACGCAGATCAACGAAGTCCTGCTGACGGCCCTGCTGCTCGCGTTCGGCGACTGGACCGGCAACGCATCGCTGGTCGTCGATCTCGAAGGCCACGGCCGCGAGGCCCTCTTCGACGGCGTCGATACGTCGCGCACGATCGGCTGGTTCACCACCCACTATCCGGTGTTCCTCAACGCCGGCGACGCCACCGTGGCGGTCGACGCGCTGCGCCACGTCAAGGAGCAACTGCGCGCGGTCCCGATGCGCGGGCTCGGCTACGGCATCGCCCGCTACCTCGGCCGCGACGCCGGCATCGCGGCCGCGCTGGAACGGCAGCCGCCGGCGCCGGTGCGCTTCAACTATCTCGGCCAGGTCGATCGCGTGCTGGCCGACGACACGGGCTGGAAGCCGGTGCTCGACTTCCAGAGCCCCGAGCACAGCCCGCGCGCACGTCGCGGCCATCTGTTCGAGATCGACGGGATGGTGTTCGACGGCCGCCTGCGCCTGACCTGGCACTACAACCGCGAGGCCTGCGCACCCGATGTCATCGAGCAGCTGGCGCAGTGCTACCGCAGCCGTCTGCTGTCGATCGTCGCGGCCAGCGGCGACGGCCCGCGCGCGCTGAGCCCGTCGGATTTTCCGGCCGCGCGCATCAGCCAGGCAGCGCTGGACGCCCTCGTCTCAAGGATCAAATCGTGACATCCCCGACCATTGCCGATATCTACGCGCTCTCCCCGATGCAGGCGGGGATGCTCTTTCATGCCGTGCACGAGCCCGGCGCGAGAAGCAGCTTCAACCAGCTCAGTTGCCGGATCACCGGCAGCCTCGACACCGCGCGGTTTCATGCCGCATGGCAGCAGCTCATCGATCGGCATCCGGTGATGCGTACGTCGTTCCATTGGGAGGAGTTCGACACGCCCATGCAGGTCGTGCACGCGCACGCCACGCTGCCGTGGGTGCAGGACGACTGGCGCGACCTGCCGGAACACGAGCAGCGCACGCGGTGGCAAGCGCACCTCGAAAGCGACCTGGCCGAGGGCTTCGCGCTCGATCGCGCGCCGCTCGTGCGCTGTCGCCTGGTGCGCGTGGCCGCCGACGCCTACCTGTTCAGTTGGAGCCACCATCACATCCTGGCCGATGGCTGGTGCCTGTCGCTCGTCATCGACGAGATTTTCCAGGTGTACGGCGCGCTCGCGCGCGGCGTGCCGCCGGCGCTCCCGCCGGTGCGCCCCTATCGCGACTACATCCAGTGGCTGCAGCAGCACGAGCCGCAAGCCGCGCAGCAATACTGGACGCGCTATCTCGAAGGGTTCCGCTCGCCGACCCCGCTGCCCACGGCCGCACGCGCGGACGCGGGCGAGCGCTTCGGCCAGGGCCTCGCGCAAGTGCAGGCCGACCTGTCGGCCGACCTGAGCGCGCGCCTGCGGCAATTCGCGGCCCGCCATCACGTCACCCTCAATACGCTCGCGCAAGCGGCCTGGGCGCTCGTGCTGTCGCGTTACAGCGGGGAGACCGACGTGGTGTTCGGCGCCGTCGTGTCCGGGCGCGGCGCCCCTCTGCCGGGGATCGAAACCATGCTCGGCCTGTTCATCAATACGGTGCCGGTGCGGGTGCGGGTCGACCCGAGGCAGCCGCTGGTGCCGTGGCTGAAGATGATCCAGGCGCGCGTGGCCGCCCGTGCGCCGTTCGAGCACACCCCGTTGCCCGACATTCAGCGCTGCAGCGAAGTGCCGCCGTCGACGCCGCTGTTCGAGAGCAACATCACGTTCATGAATTACCCGCTCGACGCGTCGCTCACGCATGGCGCGCACGGGCTGGCGGTCGACGAGGTGCAGCTCTACAACCGCGCCGACATTCCGCTCGAATTCGTGGTGACGGCGCGCGACGACTGGAAGATGGAACTGTCTTTCGACCCGCGGCGCTTCGACGAAGACACGATGCAGCGGATGCTGGGCCACGTGGCGGCGACGCTCGACGCGTTCGCGGCCGAGCCGAACCGGCTGCTCGGCCGCGTGCCGATCTTGCCCGAGGCCGAACGCCGGCAGTTGCTGGAGACCTTCAACGACACCGCCGTGCCGTTCGACGCCGCGCTTACCGTGGTGCATCGCCTGGAGCAGGCCGCCGCGGACCACCCCGAGCGGCCGGCGCTCGAGTACCGCGATAGCGTCCTGAGCGCGGGCGAACTGAACGCGCGCGCCAACCGCATCGCGCACCGCCTGCTGGCCGCGGCCGAGCTGGGGCCGGACGCGCTGGTCGCGATCTGCATGCACCGGTCCGCACGGCTGATGGAGGCGATCCTCGCCGTCTGGAAGTGCGGCGCCGCCTATATTCCGATCGACCCCGACTATCCGGCGGCGCGCATCCGCACCATCCTCGAGGATTCCGGCGCCGCCCTCGTGATCACCTGCGATGGGCTCCTCCCTCCGGAGCTGGCCGCGATCGCGCCGGTCGTGTCGCTCGACGCCGTCACCGATATCGACAACGACACCAATCCCGGCCGCCCCGTGTCGCCCGACAGCCTCGCGTACGTGATCTACACGTCCGGCTCCACCGGCAAGCCCAAAGGGGCGATGGTCGAGCACGCCGGCATGCTGAATCACATGCTCGCCGAGATCGACGAGTTCTCGATCTCGGCGCATTCGGTGATCGCGCAAACCGCGCCGCATTGCTTCGATATTTCGGTCTGGCAATTTTTCACGGCGCCGCTCGTCGGCGGCAAGACCGTGATCGTCGACGACGACTGCATTCGCGATCCCGCGCGTTTCATCGCGTACCTGGACACCACGCGGATCAGCATCCTCGAACTGGTGCCGTCCTATCTGTCCGCCGTGCTCGACCGCGCGTCGGAACAGCCGGCGCTGCTGCGGCACCTGCGACACCTGCTCGTCACCGGCGAGATGGTCAGCCCGGCCCTGGTGAAACAGTGGTTCGACGTGTTCCCGGCGATTCCGCTGGTGAACGCGTACGGCCCGGCCGAAGCGTCCGACGACGTCGCGCAGCACCGCATGACGTGCGCGCCAACCACGCCTTACGTACCGGTCGGCAAGCCGATCCGCAACGTGCGCCTCTACGTCGTCGACCCGCAGATGAACCTGTGCCCGATCGGGATTCCCGGCGAGCTGTGCGTGTCCGGCGTCGCCGTCGGCCGCGGCTATCTGAACGACGAGGCCGCCACGCGGGACGCGTTCATCGAGGATCCGTTCCATCCGGCGCGCGGGGCCCGCCTGTACCGCACCCGCGACATCGGCTGCTACCTGCCCGATGGAACGATCGTGCTCCACGGCCGCCAGGACCACCAGTTGAAGATCCGCGGCTACCGTATCGAGCTCGGGGAGATCGACAACGCGCTGGCCGCCATTCCGGAAATCCGCCAGGCGGCCGCGCTCGACTATCGCGACGAGGCCGGCCGCGCCGCGCTGTGCGCGTATGTCGCGTTCCGCGACGGCGCGTCGCTGAGCGACGCCGCGATCGCCGCCGCGCTGTCCGCCACGCTGCCGGACTACATGGTGCCCGGCATCTACGTGGTGCTCGACGCGCTGCCGCTGAGCGGCAACGGCAAGATCGACCGCAAGGCGCTGCCGCCGCTGGACCGCGCGCGACTCGCCGCCACCGCGCACGCGCCGACGCCGCCGCGCACGCCCACCGAGACGCTGCTGTGCCGCATCTGGGGCGAGGCGCTGGGCATTCCGTCGCCCGGCATCCACGACAACCTGTTCGCGCTGGGCGGCGATTCGATCCTGAGCATGCGCATCGTGTCGCTGGCCGCGAAGGCGGGCCTGAAGCTCACCACCCGGCTCATCTTCCAGCATCCGACGGTGGCCGAACTCGCCGCCGTGGCCACGCGCGGCACGGTCGGCGCGGCGGCGTTCGTCGCGTCGTCCGGCCCGCTGCCGCTGACGCCCATCCAGAAGCGTTTCTTCGCGCAGCACCAGGACGACCCGAACCAGTACAACCAGGCGGTCCTGCTCGACGTGCCGGCGGATGTCGATCCGGTCCTGCTGCGCCAGGCGCTGCGGCACGCGGTCAAATGGCATGACGCGCTGCGGCTGCGCTTTCGCGCAGGCGCGTCCGGCTGGAGCCAGGAAGTCGTCGACGATCCGGAAGTCCCCGTCGTCGTGTCCGACATCGCGCGCGATCAGCTCGCGCAGCACGTCGCGCAAGCGCATGCGAGCCTGAATCTCGCGGACGGCCCCGTCGTGCGCGCCGACCTGTTCCGCCTGGACTCAGGCCGTTCGCTCCGCCTGCTGCTGGTCGCCCATCATCTGGTGGTCGACGGCGTGTCGTGGGGCGCGCTGCTCGAAACCGTGTACGACGCCTATACCCGCCTGCGCCACGGCAAGGCGCCCGAATTCGCGGGCGGCAGCGCCACCTGGACCGCCTGGACCCGGGCGATCTCGACCTGGGCCGGCTCCGGCGCCGCCGACGCCGACCTCGCTCACTGGCAGGCGCTGGCGCGTTCCGCGCTGCCGGGCCTGCCGCTCGATCGCGATGCGCCTGCCGACGCCAATACCGTGGCGTCCGCCGAAACGATCGTGGTCGAGCTCGGCGAAGCCGCGACGACGGCGTTGCTGGGCGCCGCGCCCCGCGCATACGACGCGCAGATCAACGACGTGCTGCTGGCCGCGCTCGCGCGGGCCGTCAGCGACTGGAGCGGATGCGCCGACGTCCTGCTGGATCTCGAAGCGCACGGGCGCGAGGAACTGATCGACGACCTCGACATCTCGCGCACGGTGGGCTGGTTCACGTCGGTGTTCCCGGTCGTGCTGACGGTCGATGCCGGTTCGCACGATCCGGCTCGCCTGGTCGCATCGGTCAAGGCGCGACTGCGCGCGGTGCCGAATGCGGGCATCACCTGCGGCCTGCTGCAAGACCGGCTCGACGGCCCGCTTCCGCAGCCGCGACTGCAGTTCAACTACCTGGGGCAGACCGACCAGTTGTTCGCCGCCGCACGCGACTGGAAACAGGCCGCGGAGCCGAGCGGGGACGGCCGCCACACGACCCAGCGGCGCGAGCACCTGCTCGACATCAACGCGTACGTGACCGGCAACCGCCTGCACGTGGCGTGGGAATTCAGCCGGGCCTGCCACGACGCGGACACCATCCTGCGCGTCGCGCACGCCTACATCGCGGCGCTCGAATCCCTGGTCGCCGGCCATGCCGTCCCGTCCGCCTCGTCCCGGCCCGCGACCGGCTTGCCGCAGGCGCCGGCGTCGGTGCGGCCGGACGAGGTCGCCGACGTCTACCCGCTGACACCGACCCAGCAGGGCATGCTGTTCCACAGCCTGTACGCACCCGCGTCGGATGCGTACTTCAGCAGCCTGAATTTCCGGATCGACGGGGCGCTCGACGTCGAACGGTTCCGCCGCGCGTGGGATACCGTGGCGCACCGGCACGACATCCTGCGCACCGCGTTTCACTGGGAAGACATCGAAAGCCCCGTGCAGGTCGTGCATCGCCGTGTCGACTTGCCGTGGCATGAAGAGGATCTGCGCGCGGCGTCCGCCGCGGAGGCCGAGCAGCGCTGGGACGCCTACGTGGCGCAGGACCGGGCGCGCGCCTTCGACTTTGCCCGCGCGCCGCTGACGCGGCTCGCGCTGTTCCGCGTGGGCGAGCACGCGTGGCGCTTCCACTGGAGCCATCACCACATCCTGCTCGACGGATGGAGCTCCGCCCGCCTCCTGAGCGAAGTGGCCGCCGCCTATCAGGCGCCGCCGGCCGAAGGCGCGCCGCAGCGGGACGCGCCGCCCGCCTTCGCCGATTACGTGCGCTGGCTGGCGCGCCAGGACGCCGCCGCCGCGGAACGTTTCTGGAAGACGAAGCTCGCCGATTTCCCGGCGACGACGCCGCTCGTACTGGGCCGCCCCGAACTCGACGGCACGGCCGCGCCGGGCGCGTACGTGGAAGAGGCGCTGCTGCTCTCCGAAAGCGCCACGCAACGACTCGTCGCGTTCGCGCAAACCCGCCGCCTCACCCTGAATACACTCGCGCAGGGCGCGTGGGCGCAATTGCTGAGCCGCTACAGCGGCGAATCGGACGTCGTGTTCGGCACGATCGTGTCCGGTCGTCCGGCGTCGCTGCCGGCGTCGGACGAAATGGTCGGGCTGTTCATCAACACGCTGCCGGTGCGGGTGCGCATCGACGCGCGCCCGACGTCCGCGTGGCTGGCGCAATTGCAGCTGGATCTCGCGCAACAGGAGGACTATGCGCACTATCCGCTGGCCGACCTCCAGAAATTCGCCGGCCTGCCGCCCGGCGTGCCGCTCTTCGACAGCCTGCTCATCTTCCAGAACTATCCGGTGGAAGAAGCGCTGGCCGATGCGCTGCCCGGCCTGCGGATCGGCGCCTTCCAGGTGTCCGATCCGAACAATTACCCGCTGACGCTGGTCGTGACGCCGGGCAAGCGCCTGTCGCTGCAGGTGCTGTACGACGACGGCCGGTTCGATCGCGACACGATCGTCCGCCTGCTGCGCCATGTCGAGACCCTGCTCACCGGCCTGGCCGGCGCGGAAGATCGCCAGAACCGCAGCGTTGCGCTGCTCACGGCCGCCGAGCGGGACGCGATCCTGCTCGGCTGGAACGACACGTTCGCGCCGGTTCCGGCCGACCGGACGCTGCCCGAACTGATCGAGGCCGTCGCCGCCGCGCATCCGGAGCGCATCGCGGTGCGCTGCGGCACGGAGGTTCGCACCTATCGGGCGCTCGTCGAAGGCGCGAACCGGATCGCCGCGCAGCTTCTGCACACGGCGACGCTGCAGACGGACGACCGGATCGCCGTCTGGATGCCGCGCTCGCCGCTGATGCTGGAAACGATCCTGGCGATCTGGAAGTGCGGCGCGGCGTACGTTCCGGTCGATCCGGCCTATCCGGCCCAGCGAGTCGAGACCCTGCTGACGCTGGCCCGGCCGGCCATCATCGTCGGTACTGACTGCCAGCCGCCGCCGGCGCTGGCGTCGATCCCGCTGGTCGATCCGGCCCGTCTGCCCGCCCATCAGGATGACGAAGCAACGACGCCGCGCTGCCGGCCCGCGGACCTCGCCTACGTGATCTTCACGTCGGGTTCGACCGGCCAGCCGAAGGGCGCGATGGTCGAACATCGCGGCATGCTCAATCACGTGCTCGCGATGGCGCGCCGGGTCGGGCTCGACGCGCGGAGCGCGGTCGCCCAGACCGCTTCGCACTGCTCCGATATTTCGGTCTGGCAGTGCTTCGCGGCGCTGGCATCGGGCGGCACGACGGTGATCTACCCCGATGCCGTGATCCTCGAGCCCGCACGCCTGATCGACAGCCTGCACCGCGACCGCATCACGGCGATGCAATTCGTGCCGTCCTATCTCGCGACCTTCCTCGGCGAACTGGAACGGCACGCGGCACCGGCCTTCCCGCACCTCGACACGCTGCTGACGATCGGCGAAACGCTGCAGCCCGCCACCGCGCAAGCGTGGTTCCGCCTGAATCCGGCGGTCCGGCTCATCAACGCGTACGGGCCGACCGAAGCGTCGGACTCGGTCGCGCATTACGGCATGACGCGCGCGCCGGATCGGCCGGCGATTCCGATCGGCCGGCCAATCGAGAACCTGCGCCTCTACGTCGTGGACGCCGACATGAATCCGTGCCCGGCCGGCGTCAAGGGCGAGATCTGCATCGGCGGCGTCGGCGTCGGGCGCGGCTACCTGTTCGACGAAGCCCGCACCCGGGCGGTGTTCCGCGACGATCCGTTCAGTCCGGAACCGGGCGCGCGCCTGTATCGCACCGGCGACGTCGGCTGCTTCGACGCGGATGGCACGCTCCATTTCTTCGGCCGCCGCGACTTCCAGGTCAAGATCCGTGGCTATCGCATCGAGCTCGGGGAAATCGAAGCCGCGCTGACCGGTCTCGCGGGCATCTCCCACGCCGTCGTGGTCGCCCGGGAAACGTCGGATGCCGAAATGACCCTGTGCGCCTACGCGTCGGGAACCGGCTGGACGCCCTCACGCGTGCGCGACGCACTGCGCGACACGCTGCCGGCGCATATGGTGCCCGACACCGTGATGCTGCTGCCGGCGCTGCCCGTCATGCCGAACGGCAAGGTCAACCGCGCCGCGCTGCCGCTCCCCGATGCCGCGTCGGTACCCGACGGCGTGCCGGCCGAACCGCGCACGCCGGTCGAAGCGGCGCTGCTGCGCCTCTTCGCCGAGGTGCTCGGCCGCCGGCCGAACGGCGTCGACGCCGATTTCTTCGAGCAGGGCGGCCAAAGCCTCAAGGCGATCCAGCTGGTCAGCCGGATCCGGCGCGAACTGAAACGGGACGTCACGGTCGCCGACATCTTCCATGCGCCGACGCCGCGCGCGCTCGCGCGGAAGCTGGCTGCCATGCCCGCCGACGGCGCCGCCGACGACGACGCGTTCATCCCGGCGCTGGCCGCGCAACCGTCCTACGCGGTGTCCCGCGCACAGAAGCGGATCTGGCTCGCCAGCCGCGGCGCGGATCCGTCCACGTACATCATGGCGGGCGCGCTGCAGCTGGACGGCGCCGTCGACACGGCGCGCCTCGTCCGTGCGTTCGACCTGCTGGTCGATCGCCACGAGAGCCTGCGCACCGTGTTCGCGATGATCGAAGGCGAGTTGCGGCAACGCATCCTCAGCCGCGAAGCCTCCGGCTTCCGGGTCGAGCAGCGCGATCTCGCGGACGATGCCGGGCCGCAGGCGATCGATGCGCTGATTCGCACGGCAGGCGAGCAGCCGTTCGATCTCGCGTCGGGGCCGCTGTTTCGCGTCACGCTGGTGCGGCTCTCGCCGGTGAAGCACCTGCTGCTGCTGAACATGCATCACGTGATCTCGGATGCGTGGTCGATCCGCGTGCTGACCGACGACCTGCATGCGCTGTATGCCGGACACGACCTGCCGCCGCTGTCGATCCAGTATCGCGACTACGCCGCGTGGCACAACGCGAGCCTCGCGGGTCCGCGTGCCGCCGCGCATCGCGCGTACTGGCTCGCGCAACTGGCGGCGCCGCTGCCCCGCCTGCAACTGGCATCCGACTTCCCGCGTCCCGAGCGGCTCGGCCATGCCGGGCAGACGCTCGAAGTCGAACTGCCGGCGCCGCACGCGGCGGAACTCGCCGCGCTGGCCCGCGCGCACCATACGTCGCTTTACGCGGTGCTGCTGGCGTCGTTCTGCGTGCTGATGCACCGCTATACGGGGCGCGAGGACATCGTCATCGGCAGCGTGTCGGCCGGGCGCGACAGCGAGCCGCTCGAATCGCAGATCGGCGTGTACCTCAACACCGTCGTGCTGCGCGTGCCGGTGCGGACCTCCGCGACCGTCGCGGAGGTGATCGACGGCGTGGCGACCGCCTCCGCGCAAGCGCTGGAGCATGCGTCCTATCCGTTCGACGTGTTGCTGGAAGACCTGAAGATCCGCACCCCGGCGGGCCATTTTCCGATCTTCGACATTCAGGTGAACCACGTGTCGATGCCGGCGCCGCAGCCCGGCCTGCGCATCACGGACCTCTCGCCGGCGGACACGACGGCCAAGTTCGACCTGTCCTTCCAGGTCGTGGAAAGCGAAGGCCGGCACCTGATCCAGTTCATCTACAACACCCACCTGTTCCGCCCGTCGACCATCGCCGCGATGCGCGATCGACTGCTCGCGATCCACGACGTCTTCCGCCGCGACCCGGCCACGCCGGTCGATCGCATCCCGCTCTCCGGCGAGGCCCCCGCCGCCGGCCCACGGGCCCGCGTCGGCCTGCGCCTGAAGCGCGCGCCCGAGGTCACGGCCGACGACGCGCTCGAGGAGAAGACGTGATGCGGATCGTCCGGAGTTCGAGCGGCGGCCGCCGTGCGCGCCGCTTCGGGTTGTTTCAGGTGAACAAAACGTTTCAAGGAGTGTCCTGTGCAAGACCATAACGTGCTGGTCACCGACCATCGCTATGCCTCCACCGCGCGTTTCTGGCGCGAAAGCCTTTCCCGGGTCGCCGGCGTCTACCGGATCGCGGCGTACGCCCCGAATCAGCAACCGGGTCGCCCGCTGTCCCGCACGGTGCGGCTCACGCCCGCGTCGCTCGACCTGTTGCGGCGCATCGGCGACGGCGAGCTTGCCGAGTTCGCCGTCACGGCGGCGGGCATTGCGTTCCTGCTCTGGAAATACTTCCGGATTCCGGTCACGGTGCTCGGCACGCCGGCGCTGGCCGCGCATCCGTCGGCCCAGGCTGCCACCGTGCCGCTGATCATCGAGGTCCGTCCCGACGAGCGCGTCGAGGACTACCTGTCGCGCGTGGCCGCGATCGTGGAAGACAGCTACGCCGAGCCTCACTTCCCGCTGGAAACGCTCGTGCGCAACGAAAAGGACATGGCGCTCGCGCAGCTCACGAAAGTCGCGCTGGCGGACGACCGGGTGCACCACGCACCGACCGGTCGCGACGACGACCTGCAGTTGCATCTGCGGCTCGCGCGCGGCGAAATCGAGCTTCGTTACAGCGCAGCCATCGAGCCTTTCATCATTGACGGCTTCGCCGGCAGCCTCGGCGCGGTGCTGGCGGCATTCGAACACCTCGACACGCCCGTCGGCGACATCGCATCGGCCCCGCCGGAAGAGGGCCCGCTGCTGAGCGCCTTCAACGAAACCGCGACGGCCGGCCCCAGCCACCCGACGGTCGTCGCCATGTTCGAAGCGCAGGTCGCCCGCACGCCGACGGCGCCGGCCCTGGTCACCGACAGTGCGCTGATGACCTACGCCGACCTGAACGCGCGGGCCAACAGCCTCGCGCATCAATTGCGCGAGCACCACGGCGTCGGGCCGGAATCGCTGGTCGGCATCATGCTCGACCGTTCCGAATGGATGATCGTCGCGATTCTCGGCATCCTGAAGGCGGGCGCGGCATTCGTTCCGCTGGACCCGGCGTATCCGGCCGAACGGATCAATCACATCCTCGGCGACACCGGCCTGTCGCTGCTGGTGACCCAATCGAATCAGCTCGCGCAGTGGTATGAGTTCTCCGGCGTGACGCTGCTGCTGGACCAGGAACTCCCCGGCTGGACGCCGCTGCCGGACAACCCGCCGTACCGTGCCGAGCCGGCGCACCTCGCCTACGTGCTCTACACGTCCGGCTCGACCGGGAAACCCAAAGGCTGCCTGCTCGAACACCGGAACCTGGCCCACTACATCGCGTGGGCCGCCGCGTACTATTTTCCGGAAAGCACGACCGGCAGTTTCGGCCTGTACAGCTCGCTCTGCTTCGATTTCACGCTCACCAATATCTTCTGCCCGCTGGTGCGCGGCAAGACGCTGCGCATCTATCCGCAGTCGGAGAGCATCGACACCATCCTGGCCCGGATGTTCCAGCCCGGCAGCGGCGTCGACACCCTCAAGCTCACGCCCACCCACATTCACCTGCTGGAGTACATGAACCTGGCACGCTCCGGCGTGCGCAAGGTGATCGTGGGCGGCGAGGAACTGACGCCCCAGCACATCGCCACGCTGCGCAAGATCGATCCCGCGATCGAGATCTACAACGAGTACGGCCCCACCGAGGCGACGGTCGGCTGCATCGTCGAGCGCGTCGAGGACGCGCCGTCGACGGTGCTGATCGGCCGGCCCATCGCCGACACCCGCGTGTACATGCTCGACGACGCGCTGCGGCCGGTTCCGCTCGGCGTGCCCGGGGAAATCTGCCTTGCCGGCGCGGGCCTCGCGCGCGGCTACCACCAGCGGCCCGACGTCACCGCCGCGAAATTCGTCGAGCATCCGTTCCCCGGCGAAGCGCGCATCTATCGCACCGGCGACATCGGCCGGTGGCTGCCCGACGGACGTATCCAGTGTTACGGACGCGTCGACCACCAGGTCAAGATCCGCGGGCACCGTGTCGAACTCGGCGAGATCGAGGCCGCGATCGCCGCGCACGAGGATGTCGTCGGCGCGGCGGTCATGCTGCGCGAATCCGCCCACGGGGTGCGCAAGCTGGCGGCCTACGTCAAGGGCGCGCCGAGCCTGAACGTGCCGGACCTGCGGGCCTATCTGGCCGGGAAGCTGCCGGACTACATGGTCCCGTCCGACATCATCCCGATCGCCGAATTTCCGCTCAACGCCAACGGCAAGCTGGATCGCCCGGCCCTGCTGGCGCTGGAGCCCAACGCCGCGTCCGACGCCGCCCGTCTCGACGCCGCTGCGCTCGACGCCACGCCGATTCAGCTCGAGCTGGTGCGTATCTGGCGCGACGTGCTCGACAATCCGGCCGTCGATCTCACCGGCCGCTTCTTCGACTACGGCGGCGATTCGCTGCAAGCCATGCAGCTGGTCTCGCGGATCTGGAGCAGCTTCTCCGTCGAGATCGGCATCGACGCGATCTTCGAACTCCAGACCATCAGCGCGGTGTCCGACCTGATCGAAGCGTCGTCGCCGCACGCCGGTTCGACGGCCGGCGCCATCGTGCCCCGCTCGCGCGCGAACGACCTGCCGCTGTCCTTTCCGCAGCAGCGGCTGTGGTTCCTCGCGCAACTGGAAGGCCCGTCTGCCACCTACAACATCTCGAGCGCGCTGCGCTTCGACGGCGAACTGGACATCGCGCGCCTGCAGGCAGCCGTGTCCGAGATCAGCCGGCGTCACGAGATCCTGCGCACGACGTTTCCCGCCGTCGACGGCCGCGGCGTTCAACGCATCGCGCCGCCGGCGCCGGTCGCGCTCGACGTCGTCGACGTCGCCAGCGAATCCGACACGCTCGCGCGGCTCGCGGAGGAAGCCGACCGCCCGTTCGATCTCGCCGTCGGGCCGCTCTATCGCGTCGTGCTGTATCGCGTCCATGAGCGCCTGCACGTCTTCGGCATCGTGATGCATCACATCGTTTCCGATGCATGGTCGTCAGGCATCCTCATCGGCGAACTGGCCGCGCTCTATGCCGGCGAGTCGCTGCCGGAACTGGCGGTCCAGTACGCGGACTACGCGGTGTGGCAGCACGAACGCCTCGCGTCCGCCGACACGCATCGGGAACTGGCGCTCCTGAGCGCCGCGCTGGCGGATGCGCCGGACCTGATCGAGCTGCCCACCGACCGCCCGCGGCCCGCCATCCAGCAGTTCCGCGGCGCGGTGCTGCCGTTCCGGCTGAGCGGCGAACGCGCCGACGGCCTGCGCGCGATTGCCCGCGCGTCCGGCACCAGCACGTTCATGGTCGTGCTCGCCGCGTATGCGCTGCTCCTGTCGCGATACAGCAACCAGCAGGACCTCGTCATCGGCTCCCCGATCGCCAACCGGCGTTCCAGCATGACCGAGCCGCTGATCGGCTTCTTCGCGAACATGCTCGCGCTGCGCGTGGACCTGTCCGGCAATCCGACCTTCGGCGAACTGCTGGCGCGCGTGAAGCGCGTCGCGCTGGACGGCTACAGCCGCCAGGAAATTCCGTTCGAGCAGGTGGTGGATTCGCTCGCGCTCGAGCGAAACCTGAGCCGCACGCCGGTGTTCCAGGTCGTGTTCGCGTACGAGAAAACGCCGTCCGAGGCGGTGAGCTTCCCCGGTCTCGTGGCCACGCCGGTGTCGGTCGAGACCCACACCGCGAAGTTCGACCTCACGCTGCATGTGCAGGATGGCGACGACGGCCTCGCGGGCTCGCTGGAATACAACCTCGACCTGTTCGACGCCGCCACGATCGATCGCATGGCGGAGCACTTCCGCACGCTCGTCGATGCCGTGATCGCCGATCCGGACGCGCCGCTCGGCGCGCTGCCGTTGACGAGCGACGCGGAGCGGAACCTGCTGACCGTCGAGTGGAACCGCACCGACACGGATTTCGGCGCGGCCGCCGCGCAACCGCTGCATCGGTTGTTCGAACAGCAGGTCGAGCGCACGCCGGATGCCATCGCCGCCGTCTTCGATGACGTCTCGCTCACCTACGCCGAACTCAACCTGCGCGCCAACCGCCTCGCCCACCACCTCGTCGCGCTCGGCGTCGGCCCCGATGCACTCGTCGGCGTCGCCATGGAGCGCTCGCTCGACATGAGCGTCGCGCTGCTCGCGATCCTCAAGGCCGGCGGCGCCTACGTCCCCGTCGATCCCGACTACCCCGCCGAGCGCGTGCGCTTCATGATCGACCACACGCAGTTGCGCTGGCTCCTCACTCAGCAGCATCTGCGCGACGCGCTGCCCGAGACCGACGCACACGTGATCGTCGTCGATACCGACTCGCTCGACCTCGATGCCGCGGCGACGTCCAACCCCGCGCCCGCGCTGAACGGCGACAACCTCGCCTACATGATCTACACGTCCGGCTCGACCGGCCGGCCCAAGGGCGCGCTCAACACCCATCGCGCGATCACCAACCGCCTCCTCTGGATGCAGCACGCCTACGCGCTCGACGCCGACGATGCGGTGCTGCAGAAGACCCCGTTCAGCTTCGACGTCTCGGTCTGGGAACTCTTCTGGCCGCTCGTCACCGGTGCGCGCCTCGTGTTCGCCCGCCCCGGCGGCCAGCGCGAGACCGATTATCTGGTCGAGCTCATCGAGCGCGAACGCATCACCACGCTCCATTTCGTGCCGTCGATGCTGCGTGCGTTCCTCGACCATCCCGACCTCGACGCGCACTGCGCATCGCTGCGCCGCGTCGTGTGCAGCGGCGAGGCGTTGCCCCACGACCTGCAGCAGCGTTGCCTCGAGCGCCTGGACGTCAAGCTGTACAACCTCTACGGCCCGACCGAGGCCGCCGTCGACGTGACCGCGTGGGAGTGCCGCCGCGACGACCCGCACCGCATCGTCCCGATCGGCCGGCCGATCGCCAACACCCGCCTCTACATCGTCGATGCGCAGATGCAGCCCACGCCGATCGGTGTGCCCGGAGAATTGCTGATCGGCGGCACGCCGGTCGGGCGCGGCTACCACGGCGAACCCGAGCTGAGCGCCGAAAAGTTCATCGCCGACCCGTTCTCCGCCGACCCGCTCGCGCGCCTCTACCGCACCGGCGATCTCGCGCGCTACCGGCCCGACGGCAACATCGAGTTCCTCGGCCGCATCGATCACCAGATCAAGTTGCGTGGCCTGCGCATCGAACCCGGTGAAATCGAGGCGGCACTGCGCACGCATCCGTCGGTCGACGACTGCGTCGTGATCGCGAAAACCGCAGGAGCCCGAACGTTCCTGATCGCCTATGTCGCGACCGCCGCGCGGGACATCGCCGGTCTGCGCGATTATCTGGGCGGCAAGCTCGCCGACTACATGGTGCCGTCGCAGTTCGTCGTCCTTGCATCGTTGCCGATGCTGCCCAACGGCAAGATCAACCGCAAGGCGCTGCCCGCACCGGCCGACGTCGCCGATGCGGCCCAGCCGCACGCGCCCGCCGTCACGCCCCGGGAAATCCTGCTGGCGTCGATCTGGCAAGACGTGCTGCAGCTGCCTGCCGTCGGCATCCACGACAATTTCTTCGAACTCGGCGGCGACTCCATCCTGAGCATCCAGGTGATCGCGCGCGCCAATCAGGCGGGGCTGCGCGTGACGGCGAAGCAGCTGTTCCAGCATCAGACGATCGCGCAGCTGGCCGCCGCGCCCGAGGAGCGGGCAGCCTACGTGCCGACCCTGAGCCCGCTGGGCGATGCGCCGCTCACGCCGGTGCAGCACTGGTTCTTCGAGCAGGAGATCGACGCGCCGTCGCACTTCAATCAAACGGTCCTGATCCAGGTACCGGCGGATCTCGACGCGTCGCGGCTGGCCGACGCGTTCCGGCAAGTCTACGAACATCACGACGCGTTGCGACTGCGTTTCTCGCACGATGCGGGCCGCTGGACCCAGCATGTCGTCGCCGGCGGCGAGATGCCGGCGCTCTTTGCAAAACAGGTGATTGCCGGCGACGCCGGCGAGCGCCTGGCGGCGATGCGCGCCGCCGCCGCTGACGCGGAGCGCGGCATCGACATCACGCATGGCCCGTTGCTGGCGGCGCGGCTCTTCTGCGTGGCCGGCGAGCCGCTCGCCCGCCTGTTCGTGTCGATCCATCACCTGGCGGTGGACGGCGTGTCGTGGCGCGTGCTGCTCGAGGACTTGCACGCCGCGTACCACGGCCAGCCGTTGCCCGCGAAGACGACGTCGTTCCGCGAATGGGCGCTGCATCTGCAGCAACGGGCCCGGTCGCCGGCCATCGGCGACGAAGCACGACTGTGGCAAGCGCTCCTCGCGCAGCCCGTCGAGCCGATCCCGCTTGACTATCCGGCCGCAGGTGCGCCCAACAACGCGGTCGGCGACGCGTCATCCATTTCATTCGAGCTGGACGAAGCCGACACCACCGCGTTGCTGCGCCGGCTGCCACGGGCCTACGACACCCGCATCAACGATGTCCTGCTCGTCGCGCTCGCGCAAGCCTGCAGCATGGTCACCGGCAACGCCCGCACGCGGATCGATCTCGAGAGTCACGGCCGTCACGTGTCGGACGCGCCGCTCGACCTCACCCGGACGGTGGGCTGGTTCACGTCCATCTACCCCGTCGTGCTCGACGCCGACGCGATGCACACGCCGGAGCAGGCGCTGCGCGCCGCGCGGCAGCAGCTGCGCCGGATTCCGGCCGACGGTCTCGGTTATGCGCTGCTCCGCTACCTGAGCCCCGACGCCGCCGTGCGCGACAATCTCGCCGCGTTGCCGCAGGCCGATATCCTCTTCAACTATCACGGGCAGCTCGATACCGTGTTGCAGCAATCCGACGGCTGGCGCCCGGCGGCCGAAGACCTCGGTTCGCTGCGCGCCGGGCGGTCGCAGCGCACGCACGCGTTCGAGATCGTCGCCGCCGTGGTCGACGGCAAGCTTCAGGTGGACTGGCGCTACGGCGAGCGGCTCCACCGGCGGCAGACGGTCGAGAACCTGGCCGCGCACTTCAGGGACCGGTTGCTCGACTTCGCGGCGTCGGTCCCCGACACCGCGGCGGACGACATCGACGACAGCTACCCGCTCTCGTCGCTGCAGCAGGGCATCCTGTTCCATTCGCTGTACGACCTGGATCCTGCCGCCTATTTCCAGCAGTTCAGCTTCGTCGTCAGCGGCCCGCTCCAGGTGCCGGCGCTCCGGCAGGCGTGGGCCCATGCGCTCGCGCGCCATGCCGTGCTGCGCACCGCGTTCGCGTGGGCCGATCGCGAGCAGCCCGTCCAGACCGTGCTGCACACGGTCGAGCTGCCGTGGACAGTGCTTGACTGGCGGCACCGCGATGCGTCCCGCCGCGCGCAGGACTTCGATGCGTTCCTCGCCGACGACCGGAAGCGCGGCTTCGATCTGCAGCGGGCGCCGCTGTTCCGCTGCACGCTGATCCAGGAAACGGACACGCGCCATCGCTTCTGCTGGAGCGCGCACCACATCATCCTCGACGGCTGGAGCACCGCGACCCTGATGAAGGAGGTGTTCGACGACTACCTGTCGCTCGCCCGCACCGGCACGCCCGCGGTCACGGCGTCGGCGCCGGGATACCGCGCGTACATCGACTGGCTCGCGCGCCATCCGCGCGCCGCCGACGAAGCCTGGTGGCGCGCCGAGCTGGCCGGCTTCCGTGCCGCCACGCCGATCGCGGCCAGCCCGGCCCGGCAGACGACCGGCGACGCCGCGCGGCAGGACAAGCGCCGGACCCAGCAATTCCTGCTGGACGAGGCGCTGACCGCGCGGCTGCACGCGCTCACGCGCACGCATCGCGTCACCCTCAACGTGCTGATCCGCGCGGTCTGGGCGTTGGTGCTGCGGCGCCACGCCGGAACGGACGACGTCGTCTTCGGCGTCACCGTGTCCGGTCGGCCGCCGCTGCTCGACGGCGTCGAGTCGATCGTGGGGCTGTTCATCAACACGCTGCCGCTGCGCCTGCGTATCGCGCCGGAGCGGCCCTTCACCGAATGGCTGGCAGAGGTTCACGCTGCCCAAACGGCGATGGAGCCGCACTCGTACAGCTCGCTGGTCGACATCCAGTCGTGGAGCGAAGTGCCCGCCCGAGACAGCCTGTTCGACAGCCTGCTGGTCTTCGAGAACTTCCCGGTTGCCGCCGCCCCCGATCTCGGGCCGGACGACATCGAGATCCTCGACACCCGCGCGTTCGCGGAATCGAACTACCCGCTGACCCTCACCGTGCACCCGGACGCGCGCATCGGCTTCCATATTTCGCACGATGCGCACCGCGTCGCGCCGGATATCGTGCGGCAGATGCTCGACACCCTGCGCGCGTTGCTGGAACGATTCGCCGACGACCCGACCCGGCTGACCGGCCAGCTCGCCGATCCGCCGGCCGCCGACGGCCAGCCGGGCGCGCCGCGCGATGCGGCCGGGCCGACGATCGAAGCCGCCGCCGGTGCGGCCACGACGGCACGCGCCGTCGCGCCCACCGCGGACGAACGCACGTTGCTGGAGATCTGGCAGCGGATCTTCAAACGGGACGGCATCGCGGTCACCGACAACTATTTCGACCTCGGCGGCCACTCGATCATCGCGATCCAGTTGATGGCCCATGTCGAGAAGGCGTTCGATCGCCGGCTGCCGATTTCCTGTCTCTTCGAGAATCCGACGATCGAGAAACTGGCGGCGGCGCTCGCCACGAAGGCGCCGCCCGCGCCCGCCGGCGGACTCGTGCCGATTCGCGACGGCGGCCCCGCCGCGCCGCTCTTCCTCCTGCCGGGCGCCGGCGGGAACGTGGTCTACTTCCACCCGCTCGCGCACCACCTGAGCGGCGCCCACGCGATTCACGGGCTGGAGGCGCTGGGCCTCGACGGCGCATGCGAGCCGCTCACCCGCGTGGAAGACATCGCGACCCGTCATGTCGAACGCATCTGGCCGCTGGTGGGCGCGGGTCCGTACTACCTCGCGGGCCATTCGTTCGGCGCGCACGTGGCGCTGGAGATGAGCCGGCAACTGGTCGCCAAGGGCGCCGACGTGAAGCTGCTGGCGATCCTCGACGCGTCCGCGCCCATCGACAGCCCGGCCGCCACGTACTGGCAGGACTGGGACGACACCGAATGGCTGGTCGCGATCGCCCACGAAATCGGCACCTTCCTCGGCGCCGACCTCCAGGTGACGCGAGCCGACCTCGTCCCGCTCGATCCCGACGGCCAGGCCGACTTGATCCTCGCGCGGATCGGCGACCGCGGCAGCTGGTTCGCGGACGCCGGGCCCGACCGCCTGCGCGCGTACCTGCGCGTCTATCAGGCCAACTTCAAGTCGCACTACGCGCCGCACGCCACGCCGCTGCCCGTGCCGATCGCGTTGTTCCGCAGCACCGAGCACGATCCCGACGACTACGCGCCGTCGCCCGAGATCGCGCAGCTTCGCCTGGACCCGGCCTGGGGATGGTCCCGCTTCTCGACGCTCCCCGTCGCGGTGACGGACGTCCCCGGCGACCACCTGACCATGCTGCTCGATCCGCATGCCGGCGCCCTCGCCGCCCATGTCAATTCGTTCCTGGAAAAACAACCCTCATGAAACTGAAATCAACGCCGACGATCGACAACACTTTCGCCCGCAAGGTCTGCATCAACCTGGACCGGCGTCCCGACCGCTGGGAAGCGATGCAACGAAAATTCGCAGAGCAGAACATCCTCACGGTGGAACGGCTGTCCGCCGTCGATGCAAAACAGGTGAGCGTGCCGGAATCGTTGAGCCACATGCGTCCGCAGGACTACGGCTGCACGATGAGCCATCTCGCCGCGGTGAAACAGGCGAAGGCCGCCGGCGCGAGCGAAGTCCTGATCTTCGAGGACGACGCGTTCTTCGACGCCGAGTTCGCCGCGCGCTTCCCCGAGTTCATCGCGCAAGTGCCGGACGACTGGCACATGCTGTTCCTGGGCGCGTATCACTTCACGCCGCCCATTCCCGTCGCGCCGAACATCGTCAAGGCCGTGGAGACGCTCACCGCGCACGCGTACGTCGTCAGGGACTCGCTCTACGACGCGTTCATCGCGATCAACGAAAACCCGCCGGCGATCAACGACCGCAACAACCTCGTGCTGCAGCAGACGTTCAATTGCTACTGCTTCGAGCCGAACCTGGTCGGACAGGAGTCCGGCTACTCCGACATCATGGACGAAGTGATGCCGGAGAAGCCGCTGACCTATTCGATGCCCATTCCGGACGGCTGGTGACGCCTGCCGCCCCGTGCTCGCCGCGAACCCTCACTCGACAGGCCATTGAACCTCATGCAAACCACCACCGTTGACCTCGAAGCGGCGTTCGTACAGGCCGCGTTGGATGCGCTCCACCGGGACTGCAAGCTCGGCGACGCGATTTCACTGGCTTACGGGAAATGCGAATCGACTGCCGGCGTGATCGACCTGATTTTTCCGTTGATCACGAAGAAACTGCGGATCGACTACATCCTCATGTACAGCATCGAAAGCAATCCGCGCACGCTCCTGCAATTTCTTCGGCAGGTCGAGTCGCGGCTGGCTCGGAGCGAAAACTGGACGGCCGCGTCGGTCGAGGCCGCGTTGCGGAGCGTGGCCGATTCGACGGACAGCGTCGGCTGGGCGCGTGCGCAGCGCCTGCTGAAGTGCTGCATCCTGTTTTCCGATTCGCCGCTGGGCATCGTGGAATGCATCACGTTCCTGGGCCGGCACGAAACCTCGTCGAGGTTGAGATCAGCGGCAAGCAATGTCGAACTCAGCCACCTGATCAACTGAGACCTATTGGCCATTCATGGATTCCGCTCAAAGCAAATCGCCGCCCTGGCATTCCGCCGTCACCCTGATGTGGCGCAGTCATCCCTGGCTGACGCTGGGCACGGTCCTGACGGGCCTCGTCAGCGGCATCGCGTCGATCGTGGGCGTCGGGTTGATCAGCACCGTGCTGCACGACCCGTCCGATCGACGGACGCTGCTGCTGATGTTCATTGCGGTGAACGTCATCGCGGTGGTCTGCAGGAGCGGCGCGGCCGTGATGCCGTCCTATGCGTGCATGAAAGTCATGACGAGATTGCGCGTCAACCTGTGCAAAAGGATCCTGGCGACCCCGCTCGATGAAATCGATCGACGCGGCGCCCCCCATGTGCTGACCATGCTGACGCAGGACATTCCGCAACTGAGCCAGACGCTGCTCACCATCCCGACGATCATCGTTCAATCCGTCGTGCTGATCTGCAGCATCGTCTATCTCGCCTATCTCTCGTGGATCGTTTTCGCGTCGACGATGATCCTGACCCTCGTCGGCCTCGTGCTTTACCTGTTCTTCTATCGGAAGGCGGTCAATTTCACGGAGCGGGTTCGCGATGAATTCGTCCAGTTCAACGAATACACGCATGGCCTCGTGTTCGGCATCAAGGAACTCAAGCTCAACCGGGCGAGGCGCCGCTGGTTCACCCGGGCCGCGATCGAATTGTCATCGAAGCGCGTGGCGGGATTCAACTACATCGAACGCTTCTGGTTCATGAGCGGCGACAGCATCGGCCAGATCACCGTCGCGGTGCTGCTCGGATTCCTGCTGTTCGGCGTGCCTTCGCTCGGCGTCGTGGATCCGTCCGTCCTCACGGCGAGCATCCTGGCCGTGCTCTACATGATGGGGCCCTTGACCATGCTGATCAATATCCTGCCGGTGGTGGCCGAAGGCAAGACCGCGCTCGCCCGGCTGGCGGAATTCGGTTTCCTGATCGACGACACGCAGGACGCACGCAATGAGCCGCCCGTTCCGGGCACCGTGGCATCCCCATCGCCGAAGTCATGGAAGGTCATCGAGTTGAACGAGGTGACGATGAACTACCGCGACAATGAATCGTCGGCCGACTTCGTGCTCGGCCCCATCAACATGACGATTCATGCCGGAGAACTCGTCTATGTGATCGGCGGCAACGGCAGCGGCAAGAGCACGTTGGGCAAGGTCCTCAGCGGCCTCTATGCGCCGACCGGCGGCACCATTTCCCTCGATGGAAAAGTCATCGACGACGATGCCCGGGAACGCTACCGAAACCTGTTTTCCGCCGTCTTCACCGATTTCCATTTGTTCAATCGCATCATCGGGCCGGATCGGGGCAATGACAGCATCGAGCTTGCCCGGAAGTACCTCGACACCCTGAAGCTGGCGGACAAGATCAAGATTTCCGGCCGGACCTACTCGACCACCCGGGCGCTATCGACCGGGCAACGCAAGCGCCTGGCGCTGCTTTGCGCGTACATCGAGGATCGTCCGATTTACATCCTGGACGAATGGGCCGCCGATCAGGATCCGGTCTTCAAGCGATTCTTCTATGAAGTGCTGGTTCCCGACCTGAAATCCCGCGGGAAATGCGTCGTCATCATTACCCACGACGATCAGTACTTCAAGCTGGCGGACCGGGTCATTCGCCTCGATAGCGGCCGCATCTTCTCCGATACGGCCGTGTGCGCCGTCCCGGCCGAAGCCGCCGGATGAGCCGCGATCCTGATGGGGACACGATGCGCGCCGTCCGTCGCAAACGGGCGGAACGCTCGCCGTGCGCCGTACCGGATTCGACGACCGGCGATGCGTCTGTCCCGGCAAACCGTTACAGACGCATTCGCACGCGGGTGTTTAAATCACGTCGGCATCCATGCGCGCACGCGCAGCTTCAACGTCTCATCAGGAATCCTTTCATGGAGTTCAGCAGATTGTTCGCACACGTCGGCGAAGCGATCTCGAGCAGCGGGAGCCGACGTTTCCCCCGAATGATGTACAACCTGATCGCCGCGGCGGTTCCCGTCGACGAGATCCGCATTGCGGAGCTGGCGGTCGACGACTCACCTGACGGCCATCCCGCGGTGCGCAGCCTCGGCGCGGTCGGCGCGGCGCTCGCGAAGGCCGGCGTGGCCGCCGCCTGTTGCGGGCCGCAGATGCCGCCGCGCCCGGGGGCGAGCCCCCTGCACGTCGACGACACGCTCGCCGGCCACGGCCCGATCCACGCGCAGCTCGACCGCTTCATCGTCATGCAGGCGGCGGTCGTGTCGCCGCGTTACGCGCAATTCCACCTCGTGACCCGCAAGCGGGGCCACTGTTACGTGATCTCGTTGTATCGCACGTGTACGTTCGACGATTTCTCGCCGCAGGAGCGGACCTTCCTCAAGGAACTCTCGCACGTGCTGTTTCCGATCGTCGAGAGCCATGTCGCGGCGCTCGATTCGACGCCGCCGGCCGCCCATGTGACGCTCGCCGCGCCGCCGGCGACGCAATCGGGCCGGGAGCGCGTGGCGCGGCGGTTCGCCGAGCGTCTGCGGCAAGCGGGCGTCAAGCTGTCGACGCGCGAGATCGAGGCGTGCACGGCACTGCTGGCCGGCGACACGGTGCCCGCCATCGCCATGCGTTTCGCGCTGCGCGAAAGCACCGTCGAGACCTACCTGAAGCGGGCCGCCGTCAAGTTGGGCTTCAGCGGGCGTCATGGCCTGACGCGCTGGATGCTCGACGAGACGGCCGGGGCCGCGACGGAAGCGGGCGGGGACGGCATGCGAAGCGTGCGGCGCGACTACGCGTCGCCGCGCATCGGAACCTGAGGGCACGCGGCCCGTACACACCCATCAGGCGGCGCGCGTGCGTCAGGCGCGGCACGCCAGGCACTTCAGCGCGCGCGACGCAGACGCAGACGCAGACGCAGACTCAGGCGCAGGCGCAGGCGACGCGCGAAACTCCATGGGAAGACTGCCGCTGGTTCCATCTCGCATCGGACGTCGGCAATCTAGCCGACGCCGCAAACCGCGCTGCCGCACCCGGTGACATCGTCGTCATCGCCCGCGCCGACGCGCATCGGCGCGGGCACGTGCGGCAGCCATCCCGGCCAGTCGGCCGGCGGCGTGCGTCGCACGTCGGCGGCATGTCGGCGTCACGCCGCCGACGCGCACGGGACGGAATCGTCGATCATCCATTTCGTGAGCCCGTGCCGGCCGCTGATGCCGAGCTTCACCGCGGCGCGCTTGATGTACGTCTCGATCGTGCTCTCCTTCACACCAAGCTCGCCGGCCATTTCGCGCAGCATCTTGCCCGCTAGCAGGCCGAGGCACACTTCGTTTTCACGCGCCGACAGCACGACCCGCGCGCGCGCGAGCCGCGATTCGAACTCATGGCGCAGCGCGTCGACGCCGGGCAAGCCTGCCGTCGCACCGGGCGCCGTCACGCATTCGAGCGTGCCGTGCCGACGCGTCGACGCATGCCACTCGACGAGCGGCAGCAGCGTATCGGCGAAATTCTTCAGGAACGACATTTCCTGCAACGAGAAGTCGCGATGCGATGCCGTGCGATGCAGCGAGATCACGTAGCGGCGATTCGCCTTGCCCGACACGAGATGGCATTGAAATCCGCCGCCCGGCCCACGCGGCGGCGCGACGTCGCCGCCATTGCCACGCCGCAACAGCGGATTGATGTGAATGAGCTGCCGGTCGCAGGCCGCCAGGATCCGGTTCAACGGCGGATGCGCGGCCGGTTCCCGCTCGCCGTGCGCGGCCGGCGCGCCGCGCCCGTCGCCGCCCGGCGCGCCGAACGCGCCGAGCGATTGCACGCGGACGACTTCGCCCGCCGGCTCGTCGAGCGTCCATTCAGTCATCCGGGTGATCGCGAGCGGAATCGATTCGACCAGCAATGCATGCATGTCGGATGCGAACCGCTCACTGCCGGCGCTCGAAATCACCTTCCCGAGCTTCGCGAACATCTGACTCTCCTTGTTGTGCGTGCTTGAGGACCTGGCGCCACGCCGGCGCGCGCGAGCCGGCACGGTTGGCGCGGCGCGCGTCGGGTCGCGCTGTGTCGCACGCGTTATCAGGCGGGCAACGCGCGCCGCCGGCGCGCGATCCGGAACACGCCATGCGCGTACGAACGATCGTCAGGCACGGCGAGCGCCGCCGCGTCACCGACGATCGAACCGACCGATGACGAACGGGAAACCGGCACGATGTTTCCTCCGTATCGGACCGCGCGCGGCGATGGGCGTCGCATCGATGGACGTTCATGACGGGCGACGCTGCCAGCAGCCGAAACGTCCATTTCGGTCGATGCGCGTGGCGGGACGAAAACGCGCCGCCGCCGGACGTGCTGAAGACCTGAATCGGACAACCCGGCGCCGGCTCGACGCAGGCGCGTTCCCGGCGAATTCAACGAAAAATCGCGATCAAAAAGCGAAACGATTCTTTCCATTGAATTTGATCCATGTATATCCCAGCCGCGTATGATAACGATGATTTAAGACATTTGCAGTTAACCCGACATCCATTTTTTAAAACCACATCGCCCGCTAACCGGAAATCGATCAATCCGCAAGCCACTCATCGGCATTATTATCAACGCACGAATAAATCAACCTCCGTTTACCACGAACTTTGGTAATAATCGCCCCGGCGACGCATACCACGAATTTTCATCCGGAAGCGCCATTCGAGAGAGGAATTGTCGGATTTCACCCGTACCCTGCTTATCGATATGGTTTCAAGTCATATCTTCCGGACGTTATTTCGATTCGCTCAACAATCGATTCAATATGCGCGGCGGCGAAGCATAATTTCCGCTCCAAGCCCACGGTTGCGGGCCTCCGAGACCGGCGTTGCAAAATACCCACAAAGGACGAAGCCATTTTCCGTCATAAAATTTCCATATTAAATGACTCGAAATTCGTCAACTCCGCGGCTTGTCACCCGATAGATAAATTGTTACGCTTTCGACCGAAATATACGACACACCTTCAATCAACCTTGAACTGCGGCCGGGTTTATTTAAAAAATCGAAACATGGCGATTAATATTCACGTGAAGTCATCTTTTATCGATCGCCACGGCTAGCGCTTCGCCGCACGCGATTTCGTCGAATTTCCCTATCCGCTTGTCGACAGAACAGGCCGACGGCCAATTGCAGCAATCTCCCGACGGCTTTTCGATTTCCTTTTAGACGCCCGTGGTGATGCGCGACCGCGCATTGCCGAACGCATCGTTATTTTTCAATCCTGCCCGACCCGAGCGCGACGCTTCCCGAGCGTCACGCCTGCATCGATTGCCACACCAGTCTCAACGCGTCATTTGTCGTCTTTCCAATCTTCAAAACAATGCCGAAAAATTGGAGCACACCATGAGTCACGACTTCCGAGACGAACCTGCGCCGCGTCGCGCCTTCCTGGCCGACATGGCGAAGCTCGCGGCGGCCGGCATCGTCACCGGCTGGACACCGCTCTACCAGATCGCGGCGCATGCGCGGACAGCCGGCGACACACCGCCCGGCTTCCCGGCCGACATCCCGCTTTACAAGCAGGCGTTCCAGAACTGGAGCGGCGAGATCGCCGTGCAGGACGTATGGACCGCCGCGCCGCGCTCCGCCGACGACGTCGTCGCGACCGTCAACTGGGCGCGCGCGAACGGCTACCGGATACGCCCGCGCGGCTACATGCACAACTGGTCGCCGCTGACGCTGGACCCGGGCGCCGGCGCCGCGAACCTCGTGCTGCTCGATACGACGAAGTCGCTGACGGCCGTCTCCGTCGACACGTCCACACGTCCGGCGCGCGTCACCGCCCAGACAGGCGTCTCGCTGGAGTCGTTGCTCGCGACGCTCGAGCAATATGGCCTCGGCGTGATTGCCGCGCCGGCACCGGGCGACATCACGCTCGGCGGCGCGCTCGCGATCGATGCACACGGCACCGCCGTGCCGGCGGCCGGTGAAACCCTGCAGCCGGGCCATACCTGGGGCTCGCTGAGCAATCTCGTGGTCGCGCTCACCGCGGTCGTGTTCGATCCGGCCCGGCAGCAATACGTGCTGCGCCGGTTCGAGCGCGGCGATCCCGAGATCGGCGCGTTCCTCGCGCACATCGGGCGGGCGTTCGTCGTCGAAGTCACGCTGACGGCCGGCCCGAACCAGCGGCTGCGCTGCCAGAGCTACGTCGATATTCCGGCATCCGAACTGTTTGGCGCGGCCGGCTCGACGGGCCGCACCATCGCATCGTTTCTCGAAGGCTCGGGCCGGGTGGAAGCCATCTGGTTCCCGTTCACGACCAAGCCGTGGCTCAAGGTCTGGACGCCGACGCCCAGCAAGCCGCTCCTGTCGCGCGCCGTCACGCAGCCGTACAACTATCCGTTCTCCGATTCGATCTCGCAGACCATCTCGGATCTCGTCAAGCGGATCGTGATCGGCGGCGAAGGCGCGTTGACGCCGCTGTTCGGCCAGACGCAGCTGGCCATCACGACGGCCGGTCTCGCACTCACGCTCAGCGGGGACATCTGGGGCTGGTCGCGCACCGTGCTGCAGTACATCCGGCCGACGACGCTGCGCGTCACCGCGAACGGCTACGCGGTACTGGCGCGGCGCGCCGACGTGCAGCGCGTGATCAGCGAATTCGTGCAGTTCTATCAGAACCGCGTCGACGCGTACAAGGCGCGCAACGCGTATCCGATGAACGGTCCCGTCGAGATCCGCGTCACCGGTCTCGACAAGCCGGCCGATGCCGGCGCGGGCGCGGCCGTGCCCGCGTTGTCCGCGCTCAAGCCGCGCCCCGACCGGCCGGAATGGGATACCGCCGTGTGGTTCGACATCCTGACGTTACCGGGCACGCCGGGCGCCGATCGCTTCTATCGCGAGATCGAGCAATGGATGCTCGCGAACTACACCGGCTCGTATGCGACGGTGCGCCCCGAATGGTCGAAGGGCTGGGCCTATACCGACACGGCCGCCTGGCAGGACGACACGATGCTCACCACCACGATTCCGAACCTGCATCGTGAAGGCCAGCCGCCGTCCAGCAGCTGGGATACGGCGCGCGCGACCCTCGAACGCTACGACCCGCACCGGATCTTCCGGTCGCCGCTGCTCGACCGGCTGATGCCGTAGGGAGCCCGGCGGAAGCCGGCTGCCATGGCCGCCACGGAACGGATGACGATGCGCGAACCGTGCAGGTTCACCAGGTCATTCAGGATGTGGCGGCCGGCAGGCTGGAACCGTGGCGAGCGGCGGCACGGCTGAATCGACGACCCGACAGGCTCGCCTGCGGATCGCCAGGCCGCGGGAGCGCGGCCGCGAAGCGCTCCGCACCAATGCACGACTGTCGAAGTGATTGCCGGATGCGGCGCGTGATTCGACAACGGCTCCGCGCAAAACCGCGTCGGCACCCCTGTCACACTGCCATCGGTCGATCGTCAAAAGGCGACCGGTCGCCCGCAGCCGGCCGCCCCTCCCCGCCTTACGCCGCGGCCGCTTCCGCCCACGGCGGCCGGAAATCCAGCCCGAGATGCTCGCTGATCGCGGCGTCGAGCCGCTCCACCGCATCCCGCTCGATACGCGTGATGCCCGGATGCCAGATGTCGACGAGCAGGCAAACCCGCGGCTCGTTGCTGTCGTTCCAGCTTTCGTGCTCGAACGTATCGTCGAAAATGATCGCGCGCCCGTCCGGCCACTCGCGAATCTCGTCGCCGACGCGCAGCCGCGAGCCGCGCGGCACGATCAGCGGAAGCTGGCAGGTCAGCTTGAGATTCGTCGTGTCCGTATGCGGCGGAATCCGCGTCCCGCCCTGGATCACCGAAAAGATGAAGGCGCCGCTCGGGCTGAGGAAGTCCTGCACCTGCCGCATCAGCGCCGCGGTGCGCGGGCAGCGGCGGCAATTCTCCTCGACCTCGGGCTCGCCCTTGCGCCTGAAATAGAACGACCCCCAGTCGTTGCGCCGGATCGACTCGAAACGCCCTGCCACCTGCTCTTCGTACGGCAGCAGCATCGGCGTGGTCACCTGGGCGAGAAACTCCTCGCGCAGCACGTCGACCGACGCCTCGAGCGTCGACGTGAACGCCTCGAGCGCCGGATAATCGGACGCCTCGTACCACGGCTTGCCGTCCAGCCCCGGGAAATAGAACAGCAGCGGCCGCTGATGTTTCGGCAACGCGGGCAGCGGAACCCGCCCCGTGTTGATGTCGACGAACTCGATCACGCGTTCGATCTCCGCGGTCCCGTACTGCGACACGAGCGCCTCCAGCGTCTCGTGAATCGCGATGCGCATCTCCTGTTTCAAAGTCGATCTCCTTGGCTATCGTGGGGTGACAAACACAAAAATTGCCGCTTCCGCATGACGCATCACACATGAATCGAAACGGTGCGCCCGGCCTATGCGCGCGCCGTCGTCTTCGCCTCCTCCATCGGGTCGGCGGCCCAGCCGCCGATCGACGCGCCGTACCCGGCCGCCGCCGCGACCAGCACGCCGACGCCGCACCACACCGCCTGCACGCCCCACTGGCTGACCAGGTAGCCGAGCAGGATCGACGCGATCATGCTGCCGAGCTGGAACACCAGCGAAAAGAACGAGACGGCGCGCGATCGCAACGCATCGGGCGTCCGGTGATGCAGCACCGCGTTGACCACCGCGCCGGCGATGCCGAGGAACAGCGCGACCCCGCTCAGCACGGCGCCGAACGCGACCACGTGATTCGCCCAGCGCGTCAGCACGAGGCTCGCGGCGAGCCCGGCGAACGGCAGCGACACGGCGAGCGCCGGCCGTGCGGCGCAATGCTTCATCACGCGATACGACACCCAGCCGCCCGCGCCCTTGACGACCAGCATCAGCGTGAGGAACAGGCCGAACGCCCAGGTCGCGCCATGCATCGGCACGAGCGTCTTCAGCACCACCGGCCAGTAGCTCTCCAGCACCGACACGACGCCGCCGAGCAGCATGCAGAGCAGGATCAGCGGCCGCACCGCGCCGCCATGCCACGCGAAGCGCACCAGTTCGCGCAGATCGTCGCGCATCCGGCCGGCCGGCGCGGGCTCGGGCGGCGCCTGCTCAGCCTCGGCGAAAAACCACGACGTCAGGCCCAGCAGCACGATGAACAGGCCGCCTGCGAGCGCCAGGCCGATCCGGTACGGGTTGTCGAACAGCCGGCTGCCGATCAGGTCCGGGAGCACGCCGCCGACCAGCGACATGCTCGCCAGCCCGAGCGCGGAGGCCAGCTCCGCGCGGCCGAGAAAATAAGGAATCCGGTTCGTCTCGCCGTGCTCGCGCAGCAGGCCGACATACCACGCGTCGACGGTGCCGGAACTCATCGCGCGCGCGACGCCGAAGCTCGCCGCGGCGAGGTACAGCACCGGCTTCTGGCTGAAGCACAGCATCAGCGCGCAGCCGATGCTGTTCATCAGCAGCGAGACGCGATAGGTCCGGATCCGGCCCACGCGGTCGGCCATCGCGCCGAACGGCAGTTCCAGCGCGATGGTCGACAGGCTGAACACCGCCGCGTAAAGCCCGATCTCGAACAGCGTGAAATGGCTGTGCAGCAGGAACAACGTGACGACCGGCAGCACGAGGCCGAAGGTGCCCCACAACGCCGCCTGCTGCAGGCAGTACCGCAGGTGGACGGTCATCGGCCGGCCTTGCCGCCGGACTCGAGCAGCAGGTACTCGCCGTCTTCCGAGCTGCCGGCGCCGATCTCGACGAAGCCGCACGCGGCATAGAACGCCAGCGCCGGCACGTTGGCGCGCAGGCACTTGAGCCGGTAACGCGTGGCCGGCCAGCCCGGCAACGCGCGCAGCAGCGCCCGGCCGATGCCGCTCCGGTGGTGCGACCGGTGCACGTGCAGGTGATGGATGAAATGGTCGGGCTCCCAGACCGACACGAAGCCGGCGAGTCGCCCGTCGTCGTCCTCGGCGACCCTCAGCCGTTCGCCTTCCGTCTGGGCCTCGAAATCGGCCAGCTGGAACGCGCCGGCCGGCTGCCAGACGAAGGTCTCGCGGCGCGAGCGCAGGAACAGTTCGCACAGGGCCCGCGTATCGGCGGCCACGGCGTCACGTACGATGATCTTCATGATGCGCTTACCTCGCGGCAGTCGTGGTTGCCGGGCCCGTACAGCCCGGCAGGCTCGCCATCACGTCGGCGACGAAACGTTCGGTATCCCAACTGTGGTCCACCGTCGCGCCCAGCCGCGTGATGACCGCGCGGCACGACGGCACGATCACCACCAGCTGGTGATTGAAGCCGTCCATCATCATCAGGTCCGCCGGCAGCGACGGAAACCGGCGCGCGCCGCCGACGCCGGCGTTCAGCCACAGATGCGCGCCGAGCCGGCCGTCGTGCCGCGCCGCCTGGGGCGTCGCCATGAAGCGCACCCAGTCCGGCTCGACGATGCGCGTGCCGCGCCACACGCCTTGCTGCAGGATCAACTGGCCGAGCTTCGACCAGTCCCGCGCCGACGCCAGCATGTAGCTGCCGCCGACCAGCGTGCCCGACGCGTCGGGCTCCATCATCGCGGTGCGGATGCCGAGCGGCTCGAACAGCCGCGCCCGCGCGAACGGCACGATGTCGAGCGGCCGCGGCGAGATCGCGCGCGCGACGATCTTCGCGACCAGCACGCTGCCGCCGCTCTGGTAGTCCACCTCGCGGCCGGGCGCGACCTTCAGCGGCCGGCTCGCGACGAAGCGCGCCATGTCGGTCGACTGGTACAGCATCTTCGTCGTGTCCGAGCCGGGCAGATAGCCTTCCTGGTAATCCAGCCCGCTCGTCCATTGCAGCAGGTTGCGCAACTGGATCGCCTGGCGCGGATCGCCGGGTTGCGCCCAGTCGTCCAGCAGGTGATCCTGCGTGAGCGTCAGCTTGCCGTCGCGGGCCAGCACGCCCGCCAGCAACGCGGTGACGCTTTTCGTCATCGACCAGCCGAGCAACGGGGTGTCGGCCGTGACGCCCGGCGCGTACCGCTCGCCGACGAGCTTGCCGTCCTGCCGCACGACCACGGCCAGCGTGTTGCGCAGCGACGCGGGCGACGGCTCCGCCATCGCGCGATCCAGCACGGCGCTCAGCGCCGGCAGCGGATCGGCCGGCGCGACATCGTCGGCGTTGCCGTAGTGGTCGACGTAGCCGGCATCGGCCGCGGCGGGCGGCAGCGCGAGGCCGCGGCCATCCGCGCGCAATGCGTCGATCGCGCCGGCCGGCGCGATCGTGCAGCCGAGGCCCGGCCGGTACAGCGCGACCGTCGAACGCAACACGCCGAGCCCGGCGGCCTCGACGGTCTGTCGCGCACGGTCGATCCGGTACGTGACGAAGTTGAACAACGGATTGATCGGCTTGACTTCGCGCGCGAACAGCGCACGTGCATCGCCGTCGCCGCCGGCGAGCGCGCGCACGCACAGGTAGTGCGACGCGTAGCCGGTGGCGGCGGGCAGCGCCCAATACAGCAGGCCCGCGGCGATCACCAGCAACAGCACGGCCGTGGCGGCGAGCATCTTGAAGGCGGCAGCGACACGGGACGGATGACGATCCGGCATGGGAGTGATTTCCTGGTTCGACGATTCGACGAGACGAGACGACACGAAACGATGCGGGCGGCCGCGCGGCCGCCCACGCTCAGAGGATGATTTCCTTCTTCAGGTACAGCCGCTCGGACTGGATGTCGTGCGCGTGACAGCGGGCGATCAGCTTGTCCGATTCGACGATCGGCAGCGACGTCGGCGCGTAGTCGATGCTGGAGATGAACTTGAGCCACGGCTCCGCGCCCATCGCATAGACGAACACCTGGCGCGGCGCGAAGCACTCGACCAGCGGCCACGCGCGCGCGCAGTCGGAGCCGTTCAGCCGGCGGTTCTGGTCGAACTGCCGCCCGAGCGGCTCGTTCAGCAGCGCGCCGTACAGCCAGGACATCGGCGCGCCTTCGCATTCCATGCCGATGAACAGCGTGCCGATCCGGCCGATGCGCTGCGCGATACGCTGGTACAGCTCCGGCTGCAGGTTGTTCGAGTCGGCCGCGAACAGCATGCTCTTGCCGTCCACCTTCAGCGCGAACGCCATCTTCGCGGCGATATGCAGATCGCCGTGCTCGCCGAGGAACGGCAGCGCCACGATCTCGCCGCCCGGCACGGGCACGCTGTCCAGCTCGCCGACCTCGACCACCCGCTCGAACCCGCACGCCTCGAGCGCGAGCCGGATCGACGGGTCCTGCAGGAACCCGCCGTGGCTGCGCGGCACCACCAGCGTGCCGATCCGGTGCCGCAGCTGCAGCAGGCTCTCGAGCACGATGTGATCCTGGTGGTTGTGGGTCAGCAGCACGTAGTCGATGCGCTCGGGCAGATCCGCGAACGTGAACGGATCGTCGCCCTGGCCGAGCGGATAGCCGACGATCGGATCGGTCAGCAGCGAAAATTCCGCGGTTTCGACCAGCACCGTCGCATGGTTGAAGTAGCGCACCCGCACCGGCTGCCCCGCACGCGCCGGCGCCGACGGCGGGCGCGGCGGCGGCGCGTCGGTGAACCAGGTTTCGAGCGCCGCGCGCCGCTCGGCACCGCCCTCCGCGTGAACCAGCAGGCGATCGATCAGGTCCGGCGCGGCGCCCGCGTGGCGGGCCGCGAACAGTTCGTCGTACAGCGCATCGCGGAACGGCAGGCGGATCTGCACCATGTGCTCGTCGGGAAAGCGCGGCGTGCTGAGCATGAAGCTCCGGTCGTCGCTGGTCGCGAGGAAGCCGTTCACGCTCTGCAGCGCGTCGAGATAGCCGGCGCTGTCGTACAGCAGCCGCTCGAACAGCCGGTACGACGCGTGGCCGCGCAGGTCGTAGCCCAGCTCGACGACACCCTTCAACGGCTCGGGCACCCGCGCATACAGCGGCGACAGCGTGTCGCCGCCCCCTTCCCGCGCGAGCAGCTCGTCGAGCTCGCGCAGCGCGTCCGCCAGCGCCAGCAGCGGCGCGGCGCGCGTGCGGGTGTCGCGGATCAGCGCGTCGACCGCCGGCACGAGCTCCCGGCCGCCGTTGAGGAACGGCCCGCCGGCCATCTTCGCGGCGGAGCGCCGGTGCAGCTCGGGTGCGCGGATGAAGGATTCCATGATGCGCAGGTGCACCTGCTTCATCACCAGCGCGCAGGTCGCCGGCTGCAGCAGGAACGTCCACGCATACCACTGATTGACCAGCGGTTCGAAGACGACGTTCGGTTTCAGGTAGATCGGGGTCATGTCAGGAATGATCGTGTTCGACTACGGGAACGGCGGCGTCGGCGACGAGCGCGAGCGCAGCCTCCATGTGCTCGCGCCACCGGCGCAGCAACCGTTCGGCGGTGGCGCGCGTGTGCACGGTGTCGCTGTAACGGCACTCGAATGCGAGTTCGCCGTCGCCCGCGACGCAGACGAGGTTCAGCAGGTGCGAACGTTGGTCGGTCGCCGCGCGGTCCGCGCCCACCGCCTCGGGGGCGGCGGAGAACCACGCGGAAGGGCGCGCGGCGGCCGCCGAGACGAAGTCGACGCTGACCTGCGGCTGCACGCAACGCCGCCACGCGTCGGCATCGACGCCGGCGGGCGGCGGCACGTCCGCGCCGCCCAGCGCGGCCGGCGGCAGCGCGGCGAGCGCCGCCTCCCACGCGCGCAGCGCGGCGACGCCCGGCGCGCCGGCGTGCTGCGGCAACAGCAGCGGCACGTCGCAGACGAAGCAGCCGAGCGCGCGCTCGACCGCCGGCCCGTCGTCGAGCCAGTCGCGGCCGTGCCGGCCGAGATCGGCGACCACCGCGCCGCCCGACCACTCGGTCAGCGCGCGCGCGGCCGCCGCGATGGCGACGGTGGCGGCTTTCACGCGCAGGCGCTGCGGCACGACGGTGAGCATCCGTCGCGCCGCGTCGCCCGTCAGCCGGTCGCGCACGACCTGCTGGCTGGCCTCCGCGTTGTCGCCGGGTGCCGCGTGCCGATCCCGCGGCAGCGCGACGTTGGCCGCCATCGACGCGAAGTACGCGGCGGTCTCGCCCGCCGCCCGCGCGGCGGCGACGCGTGCGTCCAGCGCCCGCAGATAGGCCGGGTACGCCAGCGTCGGCGCGGCCAGTGCCGGCGTCCGGCCGTTCGCATGCGCCGCATATGCGTGGGCCAGGTCGTCCAGCAGCACCGTCCAGCCATGGCTGTCCGCCACCAGCCCGTGCACGACGAGCAGCAGCCGGTCGCCGGCCGCGCCGCATCGGTAGTGCGCGATCCGCACCAGCGGCCCGTGCGCGAGATCGAAGCCCTGCTGCAGCGTCGCGCCGTGCGCGGCGATGAAGCGGGCCGCGTCGTCCGCCGTGCCGAGGTCGTGGCTGCTGAAGCAGCGCTGCACGGCGTCCGCGTCCGCCGGCGCGATGCGGCCGGCCAGCGCGTGGGCATCGAATACGCAGCGCAGCCCCGGGTGCGCGTCGAGCAGCGAGCGGAACGCGGCCCGCAGCGCGTCGGCGTCGAGCGGCTGCGCCGCCTGAACGAGCAGCGAGCGGTTCCAGTGGTGCGCGTGCGGGCGCTGCAACACGCGCCGCTGATACGGCGTCAACGGGAACCCGGACGCGTCGTCCGCCTCCGGCCGCACCGCCAGCGGTCGCAGGCAATCGGCCAGGTCCGCGAGGGTCGAGGTCGAGAAGAAGTCCTGAGGGTCGACCGTCCAGCCCGCCCGGTTCAGTTGCGCGACGGCGCGCAACACCAGGATGGAGTCGCCGCCGAGCCCGAAGTAGTTGTCGTCCCGGCCGATCCGGTCCAGCCGCAGCACGTCGCGCAGCACCGCCAGCAGCGCGCGCAGCGGCGGCGCTTCGTCGCCGTCCGCGGCTTCGTCGGGCAGCACCGCCGTCGACACCCACTGGCGGTCGATCTTGTCACCGGACGTCTTGGGCAGCGACGGCACGATGGCCAGCGCATGCGGCACCAGGTGCGCCGGCGCCACGCGGCGCAACGCACGCAGCCGCGCGCGCGCCGCGTCGCGTGGCGTGGCCGGTGCCCCTGACGCGTCGGGGCCCACGACGATGAACGCCTCCACGCGCGGCGCCGGCGCATCGGGCCCGCTCGACAGCCGCACCGCCGCCTCGCGCACGCCGTCCTGGTCGAGCAGCAGCGCCTCCACCTCGGCCAGGTCGACGCGAATCCCGCGCACCTTGATCTGGCGATCGCTGCGGCCGAGGTAGACCAGGGCGCCGTCCGCGTCGCGACGCACGAGGTCGCCGGTGCGATACATGCGCGCGCCCGGCTGGCCGGCGAACGGATCGGGCAGGAAGGCAGCGGCCGTCTGCCCGGGCCGGCCCGGATAGCCGCTCGCGAGCGCACTGCCGCCCAGGTAGAGCTCGCCGCGGCACAGCGGCGGCACCGGTTGCAGGTGCGCGTCGAGCACATAGGCGGTGGTGCCCGGCAGCGGCGCGCCGATCGGCACGTCGCGTTCGTCCGGGCGCGCGGCGGCCGGCACGTCGTGCACGACGGACGTGATCACGCTTTCCGTCAGCCCGTACGCGTTCATGAGCGCCACGCGGCCGCCCGTCACGGCGCGCCATGCCTGCACCGCCGCGAGCGGCACCGTCTCGCTGCCCGTCACGACCAGGCGCAGCCGCGCCGGCAGCGCGGCCTCGCCGAGCCGGATCGCACGCACCCATTCGCGCCAGAACGACGCGGGCAGGTTGAGCACGGTCGCGCGCCGCGCATCGAGCAGGTCGCTGAACGCACCGAGCGTCGGCCATGCCGCGCGATCGAGCAACAGCAGGCAGGCGCCGGCGGACAGCGTCGTGAAAATCTCCTCGATCGACACGTCGAACACGAGCGACGAGAACTGCACGACGCGATCGTCGGCGGTCATCCGGTACGCGGCGCACAGCGCCTGGACCTTGTGCGCGACGGCCCGATGACTGACGTCGACGCCCTTCGGCACGCCGGTCGAGCCGGACGTGAACAGCGTATAGGCGGCCTGCCGCGGATCGATGCACGCGGGCAGCGCGCCGGCGGGCGCATCGCCCAGCGCGGCGAACGCGATCGCCGCGCATCCGGGCCATGCCGGCGCCGCCGCCGTGGCGTCGTGCACCAGCAGCACCGGCGCCGCCTGCGACAGGATCGCGTGCTGACGTGCGGCCGGCGCGGCGGGATCGAGCGGCAGGTAGGTCGCCCCGGCGCGCAGCACGCCGAGCAGCGCCACCAGTGCGTCGAGCCCCGTCGGCAAGCACAGCGCGACGCGGTCGCCGGTGCGCACGCCGTGCGCGAGCAGCGCGCCCGCGACCCGGTCCACCCGGGCCCGCAGCGCCCCGTAGCTGAGCGTCTCGTGCGCGGTGGCGACCGCGGGCGCGGCGTTGCCGGCCGTCAGCGTGCCCGACAGCAGCGACACGAGGTCGGACGCCGCCCGCGCAGGCGCGTCGACGGTCCCGGACGCCGCCTGCCATGCCTGCCGCTGCGCGGCCGACAGCACGCCCGCGTCGCCCAGCGGCGCATCGTCCGGCAGCGTCAGCAGCAGGTCCAGCGCCGCGTGGAACTGTTCGACCACCTCGTCCGCCTCGCCCCGCTCCAGCACGCCGTCGCGTGTCAGCAGCACGCCGCCGTAGCCTGCGCCGTCGCGATGCAGGTTCATCGTCAGGTCGTATTCGGTTTCCGTTTCCGGCGTGTCCTCGAACGCGACGTCCAGCGCACCGATCCGCACCTGGCGAACCGGCGCCTCCTGCATCGAGAACACCACCTGGAACAGCGGCGTCAGCGACGCGTCGCGCGGGCCGGCGAAACGCTCGACCAGCTTTTCGAACGGATAGTCCTGATGCGCGTGCGCGGCCATCACGCAGTCGCGCACCCGTTCGATCCATGCGCGCGTGCTGCTGGCCGCCGGGAACGCCACGCGCAATGCGAGCAGGTTGACGAAAAAGCCGACGAGCCCTTCGGTGCGGCTCGACGCGCGGTTGGCGACCGGCGAGCCGACCACCAGGTCGCGCTGCCCCGTGCGCCGCGACAGCATCAGCAGGAACGCGGACAGGAACACGACGTACGGCGTCGTCCGCAAGCGCCGCGCCAGCGCGTCGACCTGCGCGGCGCGCCCGGCGTCCACCGCGACGCGGCCGCTGTGCGCGAGACGCCCGGGCGTGCGCGCGCGGCGTCGGTCGCCGCCGAGGTCGAGCACCGGCGCGCCGTCCAGGTGCGCCCAGAACGCCTCGTGCGCCGCGTCGTGCCCGGCGGCGAACCGCGCCGCCTGCTCCTCGCTGTAGTCCGCGTAGTCCCACGCGGGCGGCGCGGCCTCCGGCGCGCGCCCCTGGCTCGCCGCGCCGTACAGCGACGCGAGATCCTGCGCGATCAGCCGGAACGACCAGCCATCGACGACGATGTGATGGAACGACATCAACAGGCACGCGCGGCGCGGCCCGAGTTCGAGTAGCCGCGCGCGGAACAGCGGCGGCCGCGCGAGATCGAACGGCTCCGCCCGCAGCGCGTCGCGATGCTGCGCGATGAACGCGCGCAGCGCGTCGTCCGTGTCGTCCGTGTCGCCGGTGTACGCATGGATCGACAGCGCGACCGCCGCATCGGCATGCACGTGCTGCTCGCCGCCGCCGTCCGGCCCCTCGTGGAACGACGTGCGCAGCACCGGATGGCGCGCGACCAGCCCGTCGAGCGCCGCGTGCAGCGCGGCGCGGTCGACGTCGCCGTGCAGATGCAGGCATTGCGGCAGGTGGAAGACCGAACCGCCCATGCCGAGCCGTTCGAGCGTCCACAGCCGGCGCTGCTGGAACGACATCGGCGCGCGGCGCGGCCCGGCGGCCGGCGGGCCATCCGGCGTCGTTGCCGCCCGCTCGGCGCGCGGCGCGGGTTCCGCCTGCATGCGAATCGCGCAGGCCAGCCCGTCGATCGTCGGCGCACTGAAGAACGCCTCGAGCGTCAGCTCCGCATTCAGCCGCTCGTGAATCCGCGCGAGCACGCGCCCGGCCAGCAGCGAATCGCCGCCCAGCGCGAAGAAATCGTCGGTCGGCGTGATCCGCTCATGGCCGAGGCATTCCGTCCAGATGCGCGTCAGCGCATGCCGCACGTCGTCGGTTTCGACCGCTGCGGCGCGCGGGGTGTCGACCGCAACCGGTGCAGCAACCGGTGCAACGGCCGGCGCCTGCGGCTGCGCGCGCTCGATGGGGCCGCCCTGCTGGGCCGGCAGCCAGTGGCGCGTGCGCTCGAACGGATAGCCCGGCAACGGCAGCCGCTTGCGGCGCTCGCCCGCGTACGCGTCGCGGCTCGTCAGTCGCGCGCCCTTCGCCCACAGCCGGCCGTAGCCGGCGAGCAGGGTCGCCATCGTGCGCGGCGCGCGCTCCGTGAAGCTGGCCAGCACCGCGTCGGCCGGCGCGCAGCGATGCGCGCGCACCAGCGCCGCCAGCACGTCGCGCGGGCCGATCTCGACCCACAGCGCGTCGCCCAGCGCCGCCAGCGTCCGCACGCCCGCCGAAAAACGCACGGTGCCGAGCACGTGCGCGGCCCAGTACGCGGGATCGGTGGCGCGCTGCGCATCCAGCAGCGTGCCGTCGAGGTTGGAGATCATCGGGATGCGCGGCGCGCGCAGCGTCATCGTCGCGGCATGCGCGTGCACGCGCGCGGCCGCGTCGGCCATCATCGGCGAATGGAACGCATGCGACGACGCGAGCGGCGCATGCGCGACCCCCGCGTCGTGCAGGTGCGCCGCGAACGCGTCAACCGCGTCCACCGGGCCGGACACCACGCACTGCAGCGGCCCGTTGACCGCCGCGATGGCGAGCGTCGGCGGCAGCTGCGCGGCCAGTTCGTCCTCCGCGATCGATACCGACAGCATCGCGCCGGCCGGCTGCGCCTGCATCGCCGCCGCGCGTGCCGCCACGAGGCCGACCGCGTCGTCGAGCGAGAACACGCCCGCGCAGCACGCGGCGACCAGTTCGCCGAGGCTGTGGCCGATCAGGTAGTCCGGCGTCACCCCCAGCGCAGCCCACGCCTGATACAGCGCGTACTCGTACGCGAACAGCAGCGGCTGGACCAGCGCCGTGTCGGTGGTGCTCGCATCGCCCAGCAGGTACGGTTCGAGCGCCAGCCCGGCCGCCCCCGCGAACCGCCCGCACACTTCGTCGAGCGCGGCGCGGAACACCGGGTGCTCGCGATGCAGGTCGCGCGCCATCCCGGCGGCCTGCGCGCCCTGCCCGGTGAACAGGAAAATCACCGGGCGCGCGTGCGGCGCGTCGCCGGTGGCCGGCCACTCGCCCGCGGCCAGCGCGTCGAGCGCCGTGTCGCGCGACTCGGCAATCACGAACGCACGGCACGCGTGATCCTGTCGGGCGGCCTGCAGCGTATGCGCGACGTCGGCCAGCGCCCATTCCGGGTGGCGGCGCCACGCGGCGGCGAGGCGGTCCGCCGCGCGCCGCAGCCCGTCCGGCGTGGCGGCCGACAGCCGCAGGCAATGCGCGGCGGCGGCCGTCGGCGCATCCGCCTCGGGCGGCGCGGCTTCCAGGATCACGTGCGCATTGGTCCCGCCGATGCCGAACGAGCTGACGGCCGCGCGGCGCGGCGTGCCGCCGTCCGGCCAGTCGGCCGCTTGCGCCGTGAGGCGGAAGGCCGCGTCGTCGAGTTCGAGCAGCGGGTTGGGCGTGTCGAAGTGCAGCGTGCCCGGCACCGTGCCGCGTTCGAGCGCGAGCGCCGCCTTGATCACGCCCGCGAGCCCCGCCGCGCTGTCCAGGTGCCCGACGCTCGTCTTGACCGCGCCGAGCAGGCGCGGGGCGCGTGCCGGGTGCTGGCCGTAGGTCGCCTTCAGCGCGGCCATTTCGATCGGATCGCCGAGCAGCGTGCCGGTGCCGTGCGTCTCGACATAGCCGACCGACGCGGCGTCCACGCCCGCGTCCGCCAGCGCGGCGCGGATCACCCGTGCCTGGCCCGCGGGGCTCGGCGCGGTGTAGCCGGCCTTGTCGTGGCCGTCGTTGTTGATCGCGGAGCCCTTGACGATCGCATACACGTGATCGCCGTCGCGGCGCGCAAGATCGAGCCGCTTCAGCACCACCGCACCCGCGCCGCTGCCCTCGACGGTGCCGCTCGCGGCCGCGTCGAACGCGCGGCAATAGCCGTCCGCGGAAAAGATCCCGCCGGTGCGGTGCAGGTAGCCCGGCACGCCGTCGACGCCGATCGACGCCGCGCCCGCGAGCGCGAGTTCGCAGTCGCCCTGCGCGACCGCGCGCGCGGCCATGTGCAGCGCGACCAGCGACGTCGAGCACGCGGTGTTCAGCGTGACCGCGGGGCCGGTGAGGTTCAGCCGGTAGGCGATCTGCGTCGCGGGCTGGTTCAGCACGTTGATCTGGTACAAGCCGAGCGCGTCGACCGCGTCGCGATTGCCGAGCACGTGGTTCGCGAGGTACTGGCTCGCGCCCACGCCGACGTAGACGCCCACGTCGCGCGCGAGCCCGGGCCCCGCATAACCGGCGTCCTCGAGCGCGCGGTAGCTTTCCTCCATCAGCTTGCGTTGCTGCGGATCCATGATCTCGGCTTCGCGCGGCGTATAGCCGAAGAACGCGGCGTCGAAACAGTCCGGATCACGAATCAACCCGCGCGCGGCGACGAAGCGCGGATTGCCGAGCAGGTCGTCCGGCACGCCGAGCGCGCGCAGCCGCGCGTCGTCGAGCCGCGTGACGCCGTCCTCGCCCGCGAGCAGCATGCGCCAGAACTGCTCGACGTCGTCCGCGCCCGACACGGCCGCGCTCATCCCGATGATCGCGACGTCGCGGCTGTCGACGGGCGATGCGCTCGCGACCGCGGCCGCGCCGTCGGCATCGGCATCGGACGACGACGTGCCGGACGCGGACAGCCAGCCGGCCAGCGTGCGAATCGTCGTGTAGCGGAACAGGTGATCGATGTCGACATCGCGGCCGAATGCGCGACGCAGCCGCGCCTGGCACTGGATCAACGCGAGCGAGTGGCCGCCGGCGTCGAAGAAGTTGGTGTCCCGATCGATCTCGGCGACGCCGAGCACGTCGCGCCAGATTGCCGCGACCGCGCCCTCGGCATCGCCGGGCGTGCGGGGTGCGGGGCCGGCGGAATCGGTAGCGCCCGCCGCGTCGAGCGGCCAGTCGGCCAGCCGGAGACGATCGATCTTGCCGCTGCCGGTCATCGGCATCGCGTCGAGCACGACGATCCGGTCGGGCACCATGTACGGCGGCAGCGCCTGTTGCGCATGCGCCTTCAGCGCGCCATCCGGCAGCGCGCCCGCCGCCTGCACGAACGCGCAGAGCACGGCGCCCGCGCTCCCCGAACGCGCGAGCACCGCGACCTTGGCGACCCCCGGATGGCGGCCCAGCACCGATTCGACTTCGCCCGTCTCGATGCGGAAGCCGCGCACCTTGACCTGCTGATCGTCGCGGCCCACGAATTCGAGGTCGCCGTGCCGATCGAAGCGGGCCAGGTCGCCGGTGCGATACAGCACGCGATCCGCATCGCCGGTCGCGTACGGATTCGGCACGAAGCGCTCCGCGCTCAGCTCGGGCCGGTTCAGGTAGCCCGACGCCAGCGCGCGCCCGGACAGGTAAAGCTCGCCGGTCACGCCGATCGGCAGCCGTGCGAGATCGGGCGCGAGGATATGCGTGCCGACGTCGCCCACCGCGCGGCCGATCAACACGGGACCGCTCGCGCAGCGCCATACGGTTGCGTAGATGCTGGCCTCGGTCGGGCCGTAGGCGTTGAACAGCGGCGCATGCGGCAGCACGCGCGCCGCCAGCTCGACGGTCGCCGGCAGCAGCGGCTCGCCGGCGGCGAACACCGCGCGCAGCGGGCTCGCCGCGCCGGCGTCGAGCGACTGCAGGAACAGGTGCAGCATCGACGGCACGAAATTGACCACCGTCACGCGATGCTGCTCGATCGCGCGCTGCAGGTAGCGCGGATCGTACTGGCCGTCCGGCCGCGCAATCACGATCGCCGCGCCCTTCATCAACGGCCACAGCATTTCGGTAAGCGAAACGTCGAACGATTGCGCGGTCTTCCACAGCACGCGGTCGCCCGCGGCCAGCGGATACGTGCGGGCGAGCGCGTCGAACAGCGCGAGGATGCCCTCCTGGCGGCACAGCACGCCCTTCGGCGTACCGGTCGAGCCGGACGTATAGAGAATGTAGGCCGGGTCGCCGGGGCTGACGCGCCGCGCGGCGGCCAACGCGGCCGGGCCCGCTTCCGCGAGCGCCGCCTGCTCGACGAAGCGCACGCCGCACGCGCGCAGGCAGGCGGGCGCGGCGGCATCGCCGACGATCGCCACCGGACGCGCGTCATCCACCATGAAGCGATGGCGCGCTTCCGGCAACGCGGGATCGAGCGGCAGATACACGGCGCCGATCCGGAACAGCGCGAGCACGGTCCGCAGCGTCGCCGCCGTGCGGCCCGCGCACACCGCCACGACGTCGCCCTGCCGCACGCCCAGCGCGACGAGCGCGGCGGCGTGCCGGTCGCACTGTTCGAGCAGCGCCGCATAGGTCGTTTCGCCCGCGTCGTCGATCAGCGCGACGGCGTCCGGCGCGGCGGCCGCGCACGCGGCGAGGCGCTCGCCGACGCTCGCGCCGGCCGGCCGCCCCGGCTTCGGCGCCGCCCAGTCGTCGAGCCGCGCGAGCGTGGCAGCCAGCAGCCACGCCGCCGCGGGTGCGCCGGCAAGCCGCCGCAGCGCTTCGTGCTGCGCGTGCGCGATGTCTTCCGCGTCGGCGCGCCGCAGGCTGTCGGCCCGGTAGCCGACGATGCAACGCAGCCGCTGGTCGCTCGCGGAGACGGAAAAATCGACCTGCACCGGAAAGCTGTTGACCGCATGGCCGTCGCGGCCCGCGAGCATCCGCACGTCCGCGTCGTCCAGCTCGCGCAGCACGTGGAAGCTCGTGAAATTGAACAGCACCTCACCCAGCTCGATCCCGCCGTTGTCCTGCCGGATCTGCTGCGACGGATAAAAGCGGTGCCGGAAAATGCCCGACTCGATCTCGAACACCTGCCGCACCTGCGCGACGGGCGATGCCGCGCCGTCGAGCGCCGCGCGCACCGGCACCGAATTCAGGAACAGCCCGACCGCACGCGCCGCATGCTCGGTCTCGGGCCGCACGTGCGTCACCATCGACGTCAGCACGTCGCGCCGCCCGCTCAGCGCCTGCAACGCGCGCAGGTGGGCAGCGAGCAGCACGCTCTTGAGCGGCACGTTCGCGTCGCGCGCGAGCGCGCGCAGCGCCGCCTCCAGCTCGGCGGAGACCTCGACCTCCAGGTAATCCACCCGTTCGTCCGCCGCGTCGCCCGGCAGCGGCGCGCGGCGCAGCGACAGCGCCTGCGCGCCGTCGAGCTGGCCGCGCCAGAAATCGCGCTGGGCCGGATCGGCGAGCGCGGCCTGTTCCAGTTCGATGAAATCCCGGTAACCGGCCTGCACCGGCTCGTCGTCCCGCGGGTTCCGCGCGCCCGTCAGGCCCGCCGTGTAGAGCCGGATGAATTCGGCGGTCAGCGCGGCCTCGCTCCAGCCGTCGAGCATCGCGTGATGGAAGCTCCACACCAGCTTGAAGCGCTGCGCCGCCAGCTTGAACACGAAGCAGCGAAACAGCGGCGCGGCGGCGATGTCGAACGCGGCGAACCGCTCGCCGTCCATGAACGCGGCGATCCGGGCGGCCTGCGCCGTCGCGTCGAGCGCGGTCAGGTCGGTGACCGTCAGCGGAATGCGCGCCGTGTCGAACACGAGCTGCAGCGGCACGCTGAACCCCTCCATCCGCAGCGCGGTGCGCAACGCCGGATGGCGGGCCGACAGCCGGTCGAGCGCATGGGTAAGGCACGCTTCGTCGTACGCATACGCGACCTCGTAGCCGATCACGTCGTGGTACACGCTCGAGCGCTCGTGGCGCAGGCCGTGATAGAGCATCCCCAGTTGCAGGCGGCTGAGCGGATACGCGTCGACGACGCCGGCCGGCAGCCGCGCGCGGTCCGCTTCGCTCGTCAGCGGCGCCCGGGCGACCGCGGCCTCGGCCGGCGCAACTGCAACGGCGCCTGCCCCCGCGCCGCGCTGCCGCTCGATGTGCTCGCCCAGCGTCCGCACGCTCTGGTGGACGAACAGGTCCTGGATCTCGAATTCGAGCCCGTGGCGCTGCGCCTGCGCCTTCAGCCGGATCGCCAGCAGCGAATCGCCGCCGAGATCGAAGAAGCCGTCGTCGAGGCCGAACCCGCTGCGGCCGAGCACGTCTTCCCACAGCGTGCGCAGCACGCGCTGCGTGTCCGTCAGCGTCTCGGGCGCCGCGTCGACGGGCGCTTCGGCCGGCGTGAGCCGCGCGAGCGCGGCCCGGTCCACCTTGCCGTTCGCCGTCAGCGGAATGTGCGGCACCGCGTGGAAGCGCGCCGGCACCAGATGATCCGGCAGCGACGCCCGCAACTGCGCGCGCAGGCCGGCTTCGTCCGGCACGTCCGCGCCCGTGCCCGGGCTTGCGGTCCAGTACGCGACGAGCTGCTTGTCGCCCTGCGGCGTCGCATCGACCGTCACGACGGCGGCTTGCACGCCGCGGCACGCGGCCAGCGCCGCCTCGATTTCCGCAGGCTCGATCCGGTAGCCGCGCAGCTTCACCTGCCGGTCGCGCCGGCCGAGGTAATGCAGCGCGCCGTCATGCGCCCAGTAGCCGACGTCGCCGCTGCGGTACATGCGGGCGCCCGGCTCGCCGCCATGTGGATCGGGCACGAACGCGGCAGCAGTCAGATCCGGCCGGTTCGCGTAGCCGTGCGCGACGCCGGGCCCCGCGATGTAGAGGTCGCCCGCCGCGCCGGCCGGCAGCGGATTCAGGTCGTCGTCGAGCACATACACCGACGTGCCCTGGATCGGCATGCCGATCGGCACCGTGCGCCCGGCCGCCAGCGCGCCGCGCACCGGGTACGCGGTGGCGAAGGTCGTGGTCTCGGTCGGCCCGTAGCCGTTGACCACCTGGCCGTGTTCCAGCAGCGCGCGGGCGCGCGCCACGTGCGGCAGCGACAGCACGTCGCCGCCGCAGACCAGGTAGCGCAGCTGCCGCAGCGCGTCCGGCGCGTGATCGACCATCGCCGCGAACAGGCCGCTCGTCAGCCACAGGATCGTCACGCCCGCGTCGACCAGCAACGGCCCGAGCTGGTCGAGCGACGCGTCGCGCCCGACCGGCACGACGAGCGACGCGCCGTTCAGGAGCGCGGTCCAGATCTCGAACGTCGACGCGTCGAATGCCGTCGGCGCGAACTGGAGGAACACGTCGTCCGGCGTCACGTCGAGATAGGCCGGCCGGTAGGCGAGCCGCAGGATCGCCTGTTGCGGCACGATGACGCCCTTCGGACGATCGGTGGTGCCCGACGTGTACATCAGGTACGCCGGCATGTGCGCCGGCAGCCCGCTCGCGACGAACGCGCCGTCGCGCGCGGCGATCTCGTCGTCGTGGTCCTCGAGGACGATCAGGTTCAGATAGCCGTCGCGCAGCGCATCGGTGCGCGCCACCACGTCCTCGCGCGTGACGATCACGCTCGCCTGGCTGTCGTCGATCAGGAATCGCAGCCGCTCCGCCGGATAGCGGCTGTCGAGCGGCACATACGCGCAGCCCGCGTTGAGCACCGCCAGCATCGCGACGATCAGCTCCGCGCCCGGCTCGAGGCACAGGCCGACGGTCGAGCCCGGCGACACGCCGAGATCGCGCAAGTGATCCGCCAGCCGGTTCGCGCGGATGTTCAGTGCGTGGTAGTCGAGCGTCGCGTCGCCGTGGCGGATCGCCGTGCGGCCCGGATGCTGCCGCGCGAGCGCGTCGATCACCGCGCCGATCGAGTCGGGCAGCGGCTGGCCGAGCGGCCGGCTCTGCCAGCCGCGCAGCGCGTCGAGCGTGGCCGCGTCGCCGCGCGCGAGCGTGCCGAACGGCGCGTCCGGCTGCGCGGTCAGCGCGTCGAGGTACTGCGCGTAGGTGCGCGACAGCCGCTCGATATCGGCGGCCTCGAACAGATCGGTGCGGAACACCGTGCAGCAGCGCACGCCGTCGGGCGTCAGCTCGGCGAACAGCGTCAGGTCGAACTGCGCGTAGCGGTACAGGTCGTCGCGCACCGTCATCGCCGGCATCCCGGCCGGCGTCGCCGGCTCGGCGGCGCCGGGCACCGCGCCTTTCGTGTCCTGCAGCACGAAGTTGACCTGGAACAGCGGGCTGCGCGCGGCATCGCGCGCGACGCCGACCTGCTCGACCACCTGGTCGAACGACACCGCCTGATGCCGCAGCGCGTCGGCGACGGTGTCGCGCTCGCGCTCGACCAGCGCGGCGAACGTGGCGCAGCCTTGCCGCGCGGTGCGCAACGCGAGCAGGTTCGCGAAGAAGCCGACGATGCGCTCGCTGCCCGGATGCACGCGGTTCGACGCGGTCGTGCCGATGCAGAAGTCGTCCTGGCCGGCGTAGTCGCCGAGCAGGCACCGCCATGCGGCCAGCATCACGGTGAACAGCGTGCCGCCCTGCCGGCGCGCCAGCGCCTCGGCCCGCGCGCGCACGGCGGCGGGAATCGTGAAGAACACCAGTTCGCCGTCGTGCGCGCGCCGCGGCGGGCGCGGCAGCGCGAACGGCAATTCGAGCGTCGTCGCGCCGGCCAGCCGGCCCTGCCAGTAGGCGAGGCTCGGCGCGCTGTCCGCGGCGCCGCGCGCCTGCTGCCACAGCGCATAGTCCGCATAGTGCGGCTCGTCGTCGGCCGGCGGCTCGAGCTCGCGGCCCGCCAGCCGCGCCGCGTAGGCCCGCCACCAGTCGGCCAGCATCAGTTCCAGCGACCACCCGTCGACGATCAGGTGATGGGCGGTCAGCACGAGAATCTGCCGGGCGTCGCCGACACGATGCAGCGACACGCGCAGCAGCGGCCCGTGCGCCAGGTCGAACGGCTGCGCGATTTCGGCGGTGATCGCGCGGGCGATGTCCGCGTCGGTCGCGCCCGCCGCATGATGATGGACGGGCAGCGCCGGATCGAGCTCGGGGTGCACACGCTGGTACAAGCCGCCGTCGCGCGCGTCGAACGTCGTGCGCAGCGCCTCGTGCCGCGCGACCACGTCGCACAGCGCCGCCCGCAACGCCGCTTCGTCGAGCGTGCCCGCGATCTCCAGCACGTGCGGCACGTGGAAATGGCCAGCGCCGCCGCTGATCGCCATCTGCACCCACATCCGCACCTGTTCCGCCGACGCGGGCAGGTCCGCCGGCCGCGCCTGGCGGGTAATCGCGTCGCGGCTGCCCGCGCCGCGCTGCCTGCCGAACGCTTCGAGCAATTGGCGACGCTTGTTTTCGGTGGAATCGTTATGCGACATCAAACCAGCTCTCCCGACGATGAAAACAGTGTGAGTAGTTCGTCCATGTCGTCCGGCGCGAGGCGATCGAGCAGCGCGTCGAGGCGGTCCTCCCGCTGGGCCTTCTGGCCGAGCGCGACCAGCACCTGGGCGCTGAACCGGTCGAGCTGCGGTGCGCCGAACAGCAGCGGCGGCGACAGCAGCAGCCCGTAGCGCCCATTCAGACGCGCGATCAGCTGGATCGCCTGCACGGAGCTGCCGCCGAGCATGAAGAAGTGATCGTCCGGCCCGATGTCGGCGACGTCGAGCACGGCCGACCACTCGGCGGCGACCTCGGCCTGGAACGGTGTCTTCGCACGCACCTCGGCGCCGCGCGCGCGCGTCTCGAGCGCCGCGTCGGCGAGCTGGGCCAGGCGCTTGCGGTCGATCTTGCCGGCCGGCAGCAGCGCGATGCGCTCCACCACGTCGATGCGCGCCGGACGCATCGATTCGGGCAGCCGCGCGGCCAGCTCCGTGTGCAGCGCGTCCACCGGCCAGCTGTCCCACCCCGCGGCCGGCTCGACGAACGCATGCAGCAGCCGCACGCGCCCGTGCACTCGCACCGGCACCACCGCGCACTGCGCGATGCCCGGCAGCGCCAGCAGGCACGCCTCGATCTCGCGCAGTTCGATCCGGTTGCCGTTGAGCTTGACCTGCTCGTCGCGCCGGCCGAGGTAATGCAGTTCACCGTGCTCGCCGAACATCGCGATGTCGCCGGTGCGGTACATGCGCGCGCCCGCACGGCCCGCGTACGGATCGGGCACGAAGCTCGCCGCGGTGAGATCCGGGCGGCCGACATACCCTTGCGCGAGCCCCGCGCCGCCGATGTACAGCTCGCCCGCGCGGCCGGGCGCGCAGGGCTCGAGGCCCGCGTCCAGCACGTACAGCGACACGTTGTCGATCGGCCGGCCGATCGGCACGCCGGCGCGCGCGTAAGCCTCGCCCGGCGCGCAATGCCACACGCTCACGTCGATCGCCGCCTCGGTCGGCCCGTACAAGTTGGCGAGCCGCACGCCCGGCAACAGCCGGTGGAAGCGCTCGGCCTGCTCGGCGAGCAGCGCCTCGCCGCTGCAGACGACCAGCGCGAGATCCGGGAAGCGCTGCCCGGGCACCGCGTCCAGGAACGCGTTCAGCATCGACGGCACGAAGTGCGCGACCGCGATGCGCGCGTGGCGCAGCAGCGCCGCCAGCCCGGCCGGGTCCTTGTGCAGCTCCGGCGGCGCGATCACCAGCGCATGCCCGCTCTGCAGCGTCCACAGGAATTCCCAGACCGACACGTCGAAAAAGTACGGCGTCTTCTGCAGCACGCGCACCGGCGCGGCGTCGGCGAGCAGCGAGCCGTGCCAGTCGAGCCGGTTGACCAGCGCGCGATGCGTGTTGGCGACGCCCTTCGGCGCGCCGGTGGAGCCGGACGTGTAGATCACGTAAGCGATCCCGTCCGGGTGCAGGCGCCGCGCCGGCAGCGGCTCGGCGGCGAGCCACGCCGCCCGGTCGTCCAGCGCATGCCGCGCGGCCGGCCCGGCAGGCAGGCGCGCCAGCAGGTGCCGCTGCGTGAGAAGCAGCGCGAGCCCGGCATCGTCGACGATGCGCCGCAGCCGCTCCGGCGGCGCGGCGGGATCGAGCGGCACGTAGGCCGCGCCCGCGCGCAGCACCGCGACGATCGCCAGCACCATTTCCGTCGAGCGCTCGCAGCACAGCCCGACGAGAGCCCCCGGCGTCACGCCGCGCGCCGCGAGAAAACCCGCAAGCCGGGCCGACAGCGCATCCAGTTCGCGATAGGTCAGTTGCTCCGCGCCGAACTGGACGGCCGGCGCATCCGGCGTCGCGGCGCACTGCGCGGCGAAGCGGGCCGGCCAGTCCGTCGCGTCGAGCGGGCGCGCGGGCCCGTGCCAGTAGCGCGCGAGCCGCGCGCGCTGCTCCGGCGCCAGCAGGTCGACCGCGAGCGCGGGCTGCGCATCGTCGTCCAGGTACGCGCGCAGCAGCCGGCCGAAGGACGCGGCGAACTCGCCGATCCGCGCCGCCGGCACGCGGCCCGTGTCGTATTCGAGATTCACGTGCAGGCCGTCGGGCGTCAGCTGATACGCGAAGTTCAGGTCGAACGGCCGCTCGGCGGCGACCGCCGGCAGCAATTCCGCTTGCACGCCGTGGAAGGTGAGCGGGGCGTCCTGCACGAAGAACGCTTCCGTCACGCCGACGTTGAAGACGGGCGCATCGGCCAGCGAGCGCGTGCGCCGCAGCGCCGTGACGAGGTCGGTCAGCGACAGCTGCTGATGGCACTTGGCCTCCGCACGCTGGGCGGTGGTGCGCGCGACGATGTCGATGAACGTGTCGCCCTGCCGCAGCGAAAAGATCATCGGCAGGTTGTTCACGAAGCATCCGCTGGCATCGCGAAAACCCGGCGAGCGCATGTTGACGGGATAGGTCACGACCAGCTCGCGCACGTCCTGCCAGCGGGCCAGCGCGATCGCGAACAGGCTCGACAGCACGAGAAACGGTGTCGAGCGGCTCGCGCGGGCACGCGCGCGCAGCCGGCGCGTGATGTCCGCGTCGAAGCGCAGCCGGTGGATGCGCCCCTCGCCCGGAGCGGCCGATGCCGCTGCCGATGCCGCTGCCGCTGCCGCCGCCTCGAACTCGAACCCGAGCGGCGCGTGCGCCAGCGCACCGAGCCAATAGGCGAGGTCGTCGTCGTAGCGCGGCGACGCGCGGTACGCGGCTTCGAACGCGAGCTGCTCGCCGAGACCGCGCAACGTGCGGGCGGGCGCCGGGCCCACGCCGAGCGCGTGGTTGTACAGCGCCGTCAGCCGCTGGTTGATGTACACCGCCGAAAACGCATCGGAGATGATGTGCGGAAAGCTGAGCACGAGCCGGTGCACGTCGGCCTCCTCGCGCAACAGCGCGAAGCGAAACAGCGGCGCGTCGTCGAGCGCGAACACGTGCGCCGCGCGCGCGGCGATCCATGCGTCGGCCTCGGCGGCGTCCAGCGCCGGCGCCGCCCGCGCGTCGCGGTAGTCGAGCGCGACCGTCATGCGGTCGTGCACGTCCCGCACCACGCCGGCATCGCCCATCCGGAACGTGCTGCGGCATCCTTCGTCATGCTCGTGGACGAACGCATCCAGCGCGCGCCGCAGCGCGTCGCGATCCAGCGGACCCGACAGGCGGTAGACGAGCGCGGTCGTGTAGGCCGACGAGTGCGGATTGAGCTGCCACTCGAGCCAGAAGCGGTACTGATAGGCTGAAAGCGAAGTGGTACGCATGGTAGCCCCTGTCTGGATGCATGAAGGACGTGAAGGACACGAAGGACGGCGCGGCGGGTCGCGCCCGGCGCGCCGCGCGTCAACGGACCGCGTGGCCCGCGACGTCCGGTGCCGCGAAGTGTTCGGCGATGCAGTGGCGCAGCCGCGGCCCGAACACGGCGGCGATGTCGTCGGCCGAGTACGGCGCGATGGCGTCGTCGATGCCGAGCGTGCGATCCACCTCCTGCTGGAGCCGCGTGAAGATCCGCTGCGCGGCGCGCTCGTCGTGCAGGTACGTATTGAGCGCGTCCGCCGTCGCCCGCGCCGCCGCCGCGTCGAGCCCGTGCGCCGCGAACGCGTCGGCCGACCATGCGCCAGCGTCGCGCGGCGCATCGCGCATCGCGTCGATCTCCGCCAGCAGCGCCGGCCCGTGCGCGCCGAGCGTGGCCACGCACATCCGGTCCGCCGCGGCGACGAGCTGGTTCAGCCCGGCCGTCATCTGGCGCAGCACCGTCCCCGCCGGCCATTGCCGCGCACGCGCGATCTCGGCCTCGTCGCCCTGCAGCAGCATCGCCAGATCCTCGCGGGCGATTTCGTGCGCGAGCGGGCTCGTGTGTTCGGTGGACCAGTCCTCGAAGCGCGCCAGCGCGTCGCGGAACGCGTGCGTGCGCGCGTGCCCGGGCACCGCGTCGAGCGCGACGATCAGCGCGCGCAACTGCTGCGCCGCGCGCACCGCGAACAGGTATTTTTCGGCTTCGAGCTTCAGGAACGCCGCCGCGTAGCGGTAGAAGCCCGGCTCGGCCGCGCTCGCTTCGGCGCCCGCCAGCGGCGCCGGCTCGATCATCGCGCGATAGGCCTGCTCGACCATCGTCTGCGGCCCCGCGCACACCGAGTTGCGGCCGACGAGCAGGCCCGCCGCCTCGGCGACCAGGTAATACGCGTCGCTGGCGAGACACGGCGCGGCCGGATCGCCGCCCGACGCCATCCGCTTGATCAGCGAGATATGCACGATCCGGTGCATGCCGAGCGAGATCCGGTAGATGATCGACGGCACGACCGGAATGGCATCCGGGTCGGCCGGCTGCTCGCGCCGGCGGATCAGGTACGCGGGCAGCAGCTGGCACAGCTTGCTGATGAACCACAGGTCGAGCATCGACACCGCGCCGTCGTGGCCGCGCAGGCGGCAATACCCTTCGCGCAGCGTCGAGATGGTCGGCAGCACCAGGTGCCAGTGGTTCGCGAACTGCCGCAGCGACGAGATGTTCATCGGCAGCGCGTGATGAAACCGGCTGCCCTCGTACTCGCAGCGCGCGGCTTCGATCTCGATGCCGTCGCGCGCGTCGGCCGGCGCGATCTCCTCGCCGAGCGGGCGAAAGAAGCTGTCGCGATACGCGACCATCGAGCCCAGCATCGAGCGCCAGTAGAACTCCGGTTTGTCGAGCGCGCGCGGCCCGTGATAGCCGGTCGCGTACAGCGCATCGATGACGGTGAAATCAAACTCGTTCTGCATCATGGCTTCCTGGAGAGACACGGCCGCCGGCGCGGCGGCCCGATAGAACGAACGGCGTGGCGCCGGCGCGTCAGCGCGGCATCGACATCGGCTTGCCGGCCGTGCCAGCCGCGCGGCCCCACCGGCGCGCGAGCGCCTGCCACAGGCTCGCGAGCTCGACCCGGCAGAAGGTCCGCACGGCGCGGGGCGACCACCACCAGTAATTCACGTTGATCGAATCGCTCAGCGATTCCACGTAGTGCCACCAGCCGGGCGGCAGGTACAGCACCTCGCCCGCCTCCAGCACGAAGTCGTGGCGCGGCGCCGACTGCACGCGCGGAAACCGCACCGGGTCCGGATCGCTCATGTCCACCGGGCTGAAGATCACCGGCAGGTCGCGGCGCTGCCGGTAATACACGTTGGCGGACTGCCCCGGCGCGAACAGCACCCAGCGCTTGCGGCCGTACACCTGCACGTTCAGGTTCTCGTGCCGGTCGAAATGCATCGGCGACGAGATCCCGGCGGGGCCGAGCCAGAAGCCCGGCCGCAACACCAGCCTGCGCCGCAGCCAGTGCGGCATCCAGCCGGGAAAGCCGTGCTGCTCGTGCAGCGGCGCGATGTCGTCCTTCAACGCCGGCGCCGTCGAATAGATCGCCGCGTAGGTGATGTACGCCGTGCGGGCGCTGCCCTGCGCCTGCATCGCCCGGATCGTTGCGCCCAGGCGTGCGGTCTCGTAGCGGCGCGCGCCCAGGTACAGGTCCGGCTGCGTCGGCGTCGGCGACAGCTGCGAGGTCTCCACCGTGATCTCGTGCTCGCCGTAGCGCTCGACGAAGAAATCCGGCGTCCAGCGCGTGCGCGCGGGCCAGGCTTCGATGAAGCCTTCCAGCACGGCCGGATGCTTCAGTCCGGCCAGAACGTCGCGCATGCTGCGGCTGCCGTCATAGCGAATCCGCGGCATCGGCACAATCTTGCTGCCAGTCATCGTGGGGCTCCTGTCGACGGGAAGAAAATCAGGACACCTGCCAGTCGCCGTGGTGACGCAGCACGTCGCCGGGCAGCCAGCGAATCACGCGGGTGGCGCCGCCGAGTGCGCCGATGCGCGCGTCGATCTGGTCGAGCGTGTCGGCTTCCGCGGGCTCGCCGTTGATCCAGCCGATGTCGCCGATCTCGGTGGCGATGCCGCAGAACCCGTTCGCATACGGCGCGAACGCGCGCGCGCCGGCGCGTGCGCAGAGCTCGCCGATGCCGTCCGGGCCGAGCGTGATGGACGGGCCGTCGCCCGCCTCCGCGATGCGCGGCAGGCGTTGCAGCTCGGTCATCGGCAGCACCATCCAGAACGTGAACAGGCCCTGCCAGAACGGCGCCTTGCGCAGTTCGCGGCAGCAGCTCAGGACCAGGTCGGGCCGGCCGCGACGGGCGACCGACTGGTCGATCACGTCCATCACCGAGCCCTTCGCATCCTCGCCGCTGTCGACGAGCAGGATCACCGAGAACTGCGGCGTCGTGACCCGGTAGCAATTGCCCCAGTTGCGCACGTCGTGCGGCGGCACGGCCGCGCCGATGGTCGGCTGCTCGCCGTAGAACGGCAGGATGTCGATCTCGATGTCGCCGATCCGCACCGTCTCGCCCCAGCCGGGCGCGAGCACCGTTTGCCCGACATCGCGTAGCGACTGCTGCATGTCGTCCTGCGCCAGCAGCGATGCGACCGGGATGCGCGGCACGATGACGGGCACCGATCCGTCGCCGCCGTGCCGCAGGATCGTCGGGACATGCCAGTGGTCGAGATGGCCATGCGTGACGAGCATGCCGTCGATCCGCAGGCCCAGGTTGGACGGCGCGCGATCGAGATCGGGCAGGCCGACGTTGCCGCCGATCGCGAGGCTGATCGGGTCGGTCAACAGGCGGGTGGTGTCGGAGGCGATCAGCAGCGACGCGTGTTCGAGCCGCTGGATGCCCGGGCCGTCGAACGCCGGCCACGCCAGCGCCGCGTCGCCCTCGGGCCGTTCGCAGCCGAGCAGGCGGGGATCGGCGTACAGCGCGGACAGCGGCTGCCAGTGGTTGCGCTGCAGCGCGTCGCGCAGCGCGTTCGCGAGTTGCGGCACGTCGCCGGCGGCAGTGTCGAGCACGATCGGCTCGCCGTGCCGCGGCGCGAGCGCGAGCGTCCAGCGGTCGCGCTGCTGATGCAGATCGTAGAGCAGCGCGCGGCTCGCGATACAGCCGCCGGCCGCCACCGAATCCGGATCGAACAGCTCCTCCAGGAACGGATAGCGCGCAATCGCGTCGCGCAACAGCGCGGCGCAGGCGGCCGGCTCGAATTTCGCTGCCATGAATTGCTGCATGAGCGCGTCCTGCTGCTCGATCAGCCGGCCCAGGTCATGCGCGCGCGAAGCCAGAATGCCTGTATTGAGGAAGACCCCCAGGCGATCATCGACAGACATGGTGTGTTTTGCCCTCGGATTCTCTCGGCGAAACGCTGCATGCGCCCGCGCGTCCCGTCACCGGGTCGCGAGAGGCCGCATCGTTCCTTTATCTTTTATTGCGCCGTGCGTGGCGCGACGCATCGACCGTCAGGCCGACAGCGCGACCCGGACGCTCAATGGCCGCATGTCGGTCCAGTTGGCGTTGATCCATTCGAGACAGGCGTCCCGGGTTCCCGACGGGCCCGCCGCCCGCCAGCCGTCCGGCACGAGCTTGTCGTCCGGCCAGATCGCGTATTGTTCCTCGTGATTGACGACCACCTTGAAAATGGTGTCGTGGTTCGGCATTTCGGCTTCCATGTCTCTCTCGTTTCAATAATCGATCAAGCGTGTCACACGCATAACATGATTCGATATTTCTATAAAAACAGCATGCCCAGCCATGCCAGGCAACGATGCAAGCACTTTGAAATCGAAGCGAGCAGACTTTACCATAAGCCATCCGAAAACAATTACATTTCTATTGAATAAAAACAAAGTAAATCATAAGCGGCGCCGGCAAATAATCCCGCCAATTGTTTATAAATATGTGAATTGATGGCAAACAATCTGTCCTTTCGATTAAATCGATAATCGACTTAATTGTTTGAATATTTTGTATGGTGCGTTTTTAAAGCGGAGTCCCGACGCATGGCCTTGCTACCCAGTACCCTCACCATCCCGCGCGAGCGCCCGACGGCCCGGCACCGGCTGCTGGTGTTCCATCACGCGTGCGGCGCGGCGGCCAATTACTACCGGTGGGCGGCGTCCTTCCCGGACGATATCGAGGTCTGGCTGATCGAACTTCCCGGTCGCGGCAAAAGCCTGGGCACGCGCGCGATCGATACGTTGTCCGAACTGATCGACTTCCTGCGGGCCCTCCGCCCGCTGCTGCCGCGCGACTACGCGGTGTTCGGCCACAGCATGGGGGCGCTGATCGCGTACTGCTTCGCGCGCGACATGGCGCAACTGGGGCATCCGCCCGTCTGGCTCGGTGCGTCCGGCACGGACGCGCCGTTCTACCCGCATCGCCACGCGCCGCTTGATGGCGCGCCGGTGCACCGGCGCAACGACGCGGACATCGTCGACTATGTCGTGTCGCTCGGCGGCACGCCGCGCGAAGTGGCCGAGCACGACGCGCTCCGGGCGATGCTGCTGAAGCTGGCCAAGGCGGATTTCCGCGTGATCGAGGCATGCTTCCCGCTGCCGTCCGCAACGGCGCTGCCCTGCCCCGTCACGGTCTTCTCGGGCCGCGACGACACGTTGCTGAGCCCCGCCGGGCAGCGCGACTGGTTGCGCGCATCACGGCACACGGTCACCTTTCGCGCGTTCGATGGCGGGCACTTCTATCTGTTGGAAAACCCCGCCGTCGTTCAGCACGCGATCGGCGAGGCGCTGGCCGATGCGGTGCGATGCGACACCGCCGAGGCGTCGGCCGGCCCGTGCCGCTGACGTCGACGCGTGCGGTGATGCCGGCAGTCGCGCGGGCGCCCGGGCGCGCGGTCGGCCATACGCCGCGACGCATGCATCACGCGGCACCGTCTTGCCCCTTCGGGAACACGCCGCGGCTCATCGCGTCGAGCTGCCGGCCGATCTCCGCGCGCAATTCGGCGGAGATCTCGAGGCTGTCGAGCAGTTTCGAAATCCACAGCCCGTCGGCGGCGAGCCGGCAGATCATCAGCGTCGCGGCCTGCTCGAGCGGCACGGGGTCCGGCCGCGTCCATTCCCGCATCGGCACCGACCAGCGCGCGCGCGTGTCCTGGTCGGTAATCATCGACGCGACCAGCACGCGCAGCACGTCGGTGCTCGCGACCGAATGCGACTCGTCGAGCACCGCGTGCATGTAGGCCCGCGCCACCGCGCCGGCGCCTTCGGCATCCGCCGCCACCCGCGCGGCCATCTGCGCGGCGAACCGCTCGGTCGCCTGGCCGAACAGCGCATCCAGCAGCCCCTGCTTGTTCGCGAAGTGATACTGCAGCGCGCCTTTCGTCACGCCGGCCCGCTCGGCCACCGCATCGAGCGTCAACGCGGCCACGCCGTGATGTGTCGCGATTTCCGATGCAGCCGCCAGCAACTGCGCACGCACCTGATCCGGCGCTTTTTTACGACGCACGCCGGCGGTGGGGACGGCCGGCGCCGCTGCGGCTTCAGGCGCCCGCGCACCGGCCGTTCCAGCCGGTTCGACGGGCGCGGACGCATCGTGCGGCGCGGGTTCGAGGTGTTTTTTCATGGTGCGGATGGTAGCACCCGGCGTCTCGATATAAACATTCCGGCCGGATGGTATGATCCGCCGCATGACTACACCGACCTCCTCCCCCTGGTCCGCGCTCGACACCGCCATCGCCCGTGGACGCGACGCCCTGGTGCGTCTCCAGCAGCCTGACGGCAGCTGGTGTTTCGAACTCGAATCCGACGCGACGATCACCGCGGAATACATCCTGATGATGCATTTCATGGACAAGATCGACGACATCCGCCAGGAGAAGATGGCGCGCTACCTGCGCGCGAACCAGCGGCTCGACACGCATGGCGGCTGGGCGCTGTACGTCGACGGCGATCCGGACGTGTCGTGCAGCGTGAAGGCGTACTTCGCGCTGAAGGCGGCCGGCGACAGCGAACATGCGCCGCACATGGTCCGCGCGCGCGACGCGATCCTGAAGCTCGGCGGTGCGGCCCGCGCGAACGTGTTCACGCGCATCCTGCTCGCGACGTTCGGCCAGGTGCCGTGGCGCGCGACGCCGTTCATGCCGATCGAATTCGTGCTGTTCCCGAAGTGGGTGCCGATCTCGATGTACAAGGTCGCGTACTGGGCGCGCACGACGATGGTGCCGCTGCTGGTGCTGTGCTCGCTGAAGGCGCGCGCGCGCAATCCGCGCAACGTCTCGATCCGCGAGCTGTTCGTCACGCCGCCGGACGAGGAACGCCGGTACTTCCCGCCCGCGCGCGGCATGCGCCGGCTGTTCCTCGCGCTCGACCGCACGGTGCGCCACGTCGAACCGCTGATGCCGAAGAGCCTGCGGCAGCGCGCGATCCGTCATGCCGAGGCGTGGTGCGCGGAGCGCATGAACGGCGAGGACGGGCTCGGCGGCATTTTCCCGCCGATCGTGTATGCCAACCAGATGATGCAGGTGCTCGGCTACCCGGACGACCATCCGCTGCGGCGCGATTGCGACAACGCGCTGGAGAAGCTGCTGGTCACGCGGCCGGACGGCAGCATGTATTGCCAGCCGTGCCTGTCGCCGGTGTGGGATACCGCGTGGAGCACGATGGCGCTCGAGCAGGCGCGCGGCGTGGCGGCGGCGGAAGACGGCGAGCCGGGCGACGCACGGCGCGCACTCGACGAACGCATCGCACGCGCGTACGACTGGCTGGCCGAACGCCAGGTGAACGACCTGCGCGGCGACTGGATCGAGAACGCGCCGGCCGAGGTCCAGCCGGGCGGATGGGCGTTCCAGTACGCGAACCCGTACTACCCCGACATCGACGATACGGCGGTCGTCACCGCGATGCTCGATCGCCGCGGCCGCACGCATGCGAACGCGGACGGCACGAACCCGTATGCGCCGCGCGTCGCGCGCGCGCTCGACTGGATGCGCGGGCTGCAGTCGCGCAACGGCGGCTTCGCGGCATTCGACGCCGACTGCGACCGCCTGTACCTGAACGCGATCCCGTTCGCCGACCACGGCGCGCTGCTCGATCCGCCGACCGAGGACGTGTCGGGCCGCGTGCTGCTGTGCTTCGGCGTGACGAAACGGGCGGACGAACGCGCGTCGGTCGCGCGCTGCATCGACTACGTGAAGCGCACGCAGCAACCCGACGGGAGCTGGTGGGGCCGCTGGGGCACGAACTACATCTACGGGACGTGGAGCGTGTTGGCCGGCCTCGCGCTCGCCGGCGAGGACAAGTCGCAGCCGTATATCGCACGCGCGATCGAATGGCTGCGCTCACGGCAGCATGCGGACGGCGGCTGGGGCGAGACGAACGACAGCTACATCGACCCGAAGCTGGGCGGCACCAATGGCGGCGAGAGCACGTCGAACTTCACCGCGTGGGCGCTGCTCGCGCAGATGGCGTTCGGCGACTGCGAATCCGATTCGGTGAAGCGCGGCATCGCGTATCTGCTGTCGGTCCAGCAGGAAGACGGCTTCTGGTGGCACCGCTCGCACAACGCGCCGGGCTTTCCGCGCATCTTCTACCTGAAGTATCACGGCTATACCGCGTACTTCCCGCTGTGGGCGCTCGCGCGCTATCGGCGGCTGGCGGGCGCGGCGGCCGCGCGAGCGTCGGCCGCGCACGGTGCGACGGCCGTCAAGTCAGCGGTCACGGTTCTCGCCTGAGCGGTAACGTGACGGCGCAACGCCGTCACACGAAGCCCTCTTCGACCAGCGTGCAGCCATGCGCCGTGATCTCGTGCCGCTGGCCCGAGCCGCCGACCACGCGGCTCCAGCTTTCGGATACGAGCATGGCCGCGGCGCCGTCGGCGTGCAGCGCATAGCCGAAGCCGCCATACATGCCCGGCACCGCGAACCATACGCGTCCGGCTTGCGTGTCGAGTTCAAGCAGCGGTTCGAGTTCGGGCAGGCGCAGCGCATCGACGCGCAGGTGTGCGATGCGGCCGAGCATCATCGCGTGGAAGTGGCGCTGGATGTCGCGCAGCGTTTCGGCGGGCACGAAGCGTCGCGGCTGCGGCGTCAGCAGATCGAGCAGGTGCCGATGCCCGCGCTGCGCGGCGATATCGACCGGGCGCGCGCCGTCTGCATCGCGCAGCATGCGCCACGCGCCGAGCTGCAACAGTTCGACGACGACCGCTTGCGGCGCGCCGCCGTAGGCAGCCTGGTGCAGCGGCGTATAAAGCGACGTCCCGCCAAGCCGTGTCGCGTTGACGAGCTTGTGCTCCTTTGCAATGCAGTCGAGCATCGTTGCCCAGTCGCCGTTGCGCGCCGCATCGGCCAACGCGTGCCGGCTCGCGACCTGCGCGTCGTCGAGCACATCGGCGCCCGTGATTCCATCCCATGTGATGCCCAACCGTTTTCTCCTTTCGCCTCTCGCGCATCCAGCCGGCGCGTCGTCCGCTCATCATAAGCGTTCGCCACGGCCGTGCGCGCGCGACACGAGAGGCGGCGCCGGCAACCGCCCAACCCGCCCGCAAGTATGGAATCATGCGAACGCGCCGTCGGCGCGTTCATTTCACTTCGACTCAGGATGCCAGCCGTGCTCGACATTTCCACCATCACCGATGCCTTCGCCCCGAATGGCGAACCCGTGCAATACCGCGTGCCGCCCGAGAAGCTGCTGGCAGGCGACCCGCTGCAGACGCTCACGCCCGGCTTCACGAGCCCGTGCGGCCGCTTCTCGACCGGCATCTGGGAAAGCACGCCTGGCCGCTGGCGGGTCGCATACACCGAAGCGGAATACTGCGAGATCCTGGCAGGCACGTCGGTGATCACCGATGAGGACGGCAACGCGAAAACCCTGCGCGCCGGCCATCGCTTCGTCATTCCGCCGGGCTTTCGCGGCACGTGGGAAGTCGTCGAGCGCACGCGAAAGATCTTCGTCGCGTACGAAGCGCAGCCGACGGAATGAGCCGCACCGGCCCCGGCGTCGGAAACGTTACCGCCGGCCGTCGAGCGCGCCGAGGATCCCGTACGCGGCCTTCACGCGGTCCTCGTTCGGATAGCTGCGGTTCGCGAGCATCACGATCGCGATCCGCTTCGACGGGACGAACGCGACATAGGTGCTGAAGCCGTTGGTCGAGCCCGTCTTGTTGATCCACGTATCCGCGCTCGGCGCCAGCGGCGGCTTGATCGCGGCGGCCGGCAACCCGTCGCGCAACATCTTCATCGAGTTGCCTTCGAGCAGCGTCGGCAGCGCGACCGGATACGGGTACTGCTCCCAGATCAGGTCCTGCGTCAGCGGCCCCGCGCGGAAATAGCCGGTGTGCGTGCGTTCGAGCGCGCGCTGCAGGCGCGGCGCGGTTTCGATCAGCCCCATGTTCGCCTGGACGAAGCGCAGCAGGTCGGCCGCCGTGGTCCGCACGCCGTAGGCCGGCTGCCACAGCATGCCGCCCGTCATCCGGATCGGCTTGCCGTCCTGCGTATAGCCCTGCGCATAGTCGGCCTGGCGTACTTCCGGCACGTTGATGTACGTGTGCGTCATGCCGAGCGCGGGAAAGAGCCGCTGCTCCATCAGCACCGCGAAATCCTTGTGCATCGCCTTCGCGGTGAGCCACCCGAGCATGCCGACCGACACGTTCGAATACGTACGATACGTACCCGGCGCGTGCGCGGGCCGCCACGCGCCGAGATAGCGGATCAGGCCCGCGTCGTCGCGGATGCTGTCCGGCACCTGCACGGGCAGGCCGCCGGACGTGTGCGTGCCGAGATCGCGCAGCGTCACGACACCGAACGGCTTGCCCTGCAGCGCGGGCAGATACTTGCCCACCGGGTCGGCCAGCGACAGTTCGCCGCCCTCCTGCGCATCGGCCGCGAGTGTCGCGGTCAGCGTCTTGCTGACGGAGCCGATTTCGAACAGCGTATCGCCGGTGACAGGCTTGCCCGATTGCGTCGACATCACGCCGTAGTCGAACACGTAAGGCTTGCCGTCGGCGACGATGCCGATCGCCATGCCGGGAATCGCGTACTGCTTCATCAGCGGCGCGATGTGGCGGGTGACGGTGTCGCGGAGTTCGTCCTGGGTGACGGCGGCCGCGCGGCCGGCCGTGGCGGTGGCACACGCGGCGACGAACAGGGTCGCGGCGAAGCGTGTCGCGTTGAATCGCATGGTGGCGGTTCCTTCGAGTTCTGATGGTTGCGTGGACAACGGATCCGGCCATGCCGTGCGGTAGTCGCAGTGGCCGGCCTGCCGAAGCAGGACTATCCGCTGTCGATCCGCCGCCAACAATCGACGATATGTTGCGCGAGCCGAAAGAAAAACTTATGAGATACGCGAAGGACTGCTTTGACCTGATGCCATTCCCGAACCGCTCGTCGTTTTGCCGGAAAAACCTGTCGGTTTTAACAGCATGCAATCCGGCGGCCGAATCGCACCGCATCGAAAATCGGTGAAAAAGAGATAAGTCTTGTCAGATCCCCATGCGCTGGCGCATCGCGCGATTGATTCGCCCGCGCGGATCGCAGTAGACTCGCGGAAGCAAAAAATAAGATCCATCCTGAGAGAAACAATGAATCGCCATTCGCTGATCGCCTGCTCCCGCGTCATGGGTTGTCGCCCGGTCGCGTGATTTTCACGCATCGACCGCTCCGCAGCGGGTACACGCCACGCCGCCGCGCGCCACTCGCGCGCCCGTTCGCCGCATCGCCCGCCAGCCTAAAGAACCGCCAGGGTCCCCCGCGCATGGCCCGCGCACGCCCTGCCTGACCGGAGAGCAACCCCGTGACCGAAACCGTGGCCGCGTCCGCCTATCGGCCGCGCGATGTCGTCAATGCGCCCGACATCAAGGCGGCCATCGCCCGCCGCAGCGCCGAGCGCGGCGATCCGGCCGACATCCGCGCGTGGCTCGGCAACCACTTCTTCCGCTGGGTCGTCGGCGCGTTCGAGCAGGCGCAGCCGCTCGATTCGATTGCCGACTATCGCGCGCTCGCCGGCGCCGACCGGCCGGCGCCCGACTGGCTCGTGCGCCGGTTCCGTCCGCAACCGGCCTCCGGCGCGGCGGCCGACTCGGCGCCGCTGCCGGCCGTCGAGCCCAAGCCGCTCTACTTCATCGATCCCGAGCACATGCTGCTGACCGACCGCGAGCGCGTGCTGGTCGAATTCCTGCGCTCGCGCGCCGGCACGCGGCTCGCGCAGAAGCTGCAGCGCATCACGTGCGCCATGGCGCTCGACATGTGGGAGCGCGAGCACCAGCGCATGCAGGCGCGTCGCGACAAGGGTTGGGTGCCGAGCAGCGGCCTCGCGCTGCGTGAGGTGCTGCGCACGCCGAACGGGATCGTGTTCGAATTCGCGGGCGATCATGCGGCGCTGCGCGAGGAACTCGCCTACGAGTCGTACTACATGCAGCACTGCCTGGGCCAGTTCGCGGATCGCCGCCGGCTGCGCGGCGGCTACGGCGAACAGTACGCGCAAGCCGCGCAGGAGGGCCGGCTGCGCCTGTTCACGCTGCGCGGCGCGGGCAACCAGCCGCACGTGACGATCAGCCTGCAGGTGACCGGCAACGGCCTGCGCATCGACCAGATCAAGGGCAAGCAGAATCGCCATCCGGTGCGCCGCTACGCCGACGACGTCCGCCAGTTCCTGCGCGCGCTCGCGCCGCGCGGCGAGCGGCATCCCGATTGCGAAGGCATGGGGCTCGTGTTCGAACCGGACACGCCGGGCGCGGGCACCGGCGAATGGACCTTCGTCACCGACGTGCGCTCGCCCGACCATCTGCTGAGCGTGATGAGCGAGAACTTCCACCTGATCGAGCACTTCCCGCAGCCGCCGGCCGTGCTGCAATGGCTGCTGCTGCGCAACGCGCCCCATGCGCTCGGCCAGCTTCGGCAAATCGACCCGGCCGTAGCAGCGGCCGCGCGCCACGCATTGCCGGCCGATGCGCTGCCGGCCGCGCGAGCGCCCGGCGGCGCACCGCCGGCAGCCACCGCGTTCGAGATCGAAGGCATCGCGATCGATCCCGCGCTGTGCGCGACGTTCGCGTTGCCTGCGCCGGCAGACGGGAGCGCGCCATGCTGAAATGGCTGATCGGCGCAGCCGTGCTGTGGGTCGTGTGGTACGTGTGGCGGTCGGTCCGGGTCGCCGCGCGGATGGTGCGCGAAGTCGATGCCGACCAGGTCGCGGGCGCCGACGCCGCGGTCACGGTCCGGCAGACCGCCGCCGTCAAGCTCGCCCAATCGCTGGCCGAGCAGGCGCCGCCGAACCGCCGCCGCTGGTCGCTCGCGCTGGCCGACATCCTGCTGATCCGCAACGGGTTGCGCTGCGATTGCGACGCGCTCGTGTACGCACTGCCCGACGCGCAGCGCAACAAGCTCGCCGCCCAGCTGCGACGCGAACTCGACCTGCCGGCCGACCTGCCCGAGTGGCAGGTCGTGCAGCGCGTGCCGGCCATCCTCGCCGGCTGGATACGCGGCGTCGGCCGCTCGCACGAAGGCTTCTACGAACAGCTCGCGGCCGAAGGCCGCGTGCGCGATGCGCTGGCGTTCGATTGCGCGCGCACCGCGTTTCTCGTGCGCTGCATCGCATTGCTCGGCTGGGCGTCCGAACAGCATGCGTGGGTGGTATTGCTGCTCAATGCCCAGCGCGCGCAGGACAGCTTCGACAGCTGGGAAGACTTCGGGCTCGCATATGCACGCGCGCGCCAGCACTGGCTGCGCGGCAGCGGCCAGGACGGCCCCGCGTCGTCGCGTGCGACCCAGGAAGTGCGCGAGCACCTGCGCAATCCGTCCGGAAACTGGCTTTCACTGCCGTGGAAGCGCTACCGCATCTTCGATCCCCAACCCGTTTCGTCATGACCGCCGACACCGACATGTCCTCCGTTTCCGCCGACCTGATTCCGCCCGCGAAATCCCGCTGGTTCATCTGCGACGTCGACGCGCTGCTGCGCGCAGGCGAGTTTGCCGCGCTCGACACGCAGCTCGATACCGCGCTCGCCGCCAGCTTCGCCGACCGCACCGCCGAAGCGCGGTACGTCGACGCACTGCCGGCCGACGTGCAACCCTGCATCGAAGCCGGCGCCGAAGGCCTCGCGCGCCTGCGCGCATGGCAGGCCGCGAATCCGCGCTCCGCGCATGCGTGGCTGTGCGAAGCGCACTACTGGCACCACTGGGCGTACGAGTATCGCGGCGGCGGCTGGGCCGAGACGGTGACCGAAGCCGGCTGGATCGGCGCGCATGCGTGCGCGGCGCTGACGATCGTCGCGGCGCTGCGCGCGCTGGTGCTCGCGCCGACGATGTGGAGCGCGCCGAAGGTGATCTTCACGAGCGTGTCGTCGTTCGGCGAGCCCGAGTGGCTCACGCAACTCGTGCGCGAGCGCCGCTGGCCCGTCACCGAACTGCACCTGAACGTCGGCGCCGAAGACGAAGCCACGCGCGCCGAACTGCAGCGCATGCTCGCGCGCTCGGGATTGAATCCCGACCAGCCGGTCGCCTGCCCGGCGGAATTTCCCGACGCGCTGCCCGGCCCCGTCCAGGGCAAGAAGCTGCGCAAGGAAAAGTGGTACTGGATGGAGGCGACGCTGCATATCCACCCGACCCAGTACTTCTCGATGCGCACGTTCATCTGGTACATGCAGCCGCGCTGGGGCGGCTCGCACGACCACGTCCGCGCCTTCATCGATTCCGACGCGTGCGCGCATCTCGACGCGGTCGAGAAGGACCGGCTGCGCCACGAGATCTGGCGCGACGAGTACTACGGCGAGACGCTGGATTCGGATGACGACGACGACACCGTACGCCGCGCGATGACCGCGACGCTCGCCCGCGCGAACGCCGCGCTGCATCCGTATCACCGCTGGGAGACACTGCACTGGCTCGCGCGCAGTCACTTCATGCGCAACGAAGACGAACAGGCATACGTGCGGCTCCAGGAAGCCGAGCGCCACGGACCGATCGACGACAACCGCGCGATGGCGATGGGTTTGCGGCTGATGCTCGCCCTCGATCCGCATGGCGACTGGCTGACCGGCGCGATCGAGCGTGCGTCGGACGCACGCGCCTGCACGGCGGCGATGATCCTGCGCGGCTACGCGCATCGCACCGGCACGTTCGGCTTCGCCCAGGACGACGCGCGCGGCGCTGCATGGCTGGAAGCCGCGCGCCTGAACGAACCCGGCTCGCTCGCGTGGAACCAGCTCGCCACCGCGATGGAGGATGAAAACCGGCGCCCGGCCGATGCCTTTGCAATCTGCCAGCTCGGCTACGAGGCGGGCGGCAATTCATGCGGCTACCTGCTCGGCTGCTTCTACAGGGACGGCACGCATGTCGAGGCCGACCCGTACCGCGCCGCCCACTTCTTCCGCGAGTCGATGGAGGCCGGCGGCAACGTGGCCGCTTATAAACTGGGATACACGTACCACCACATCGGCCAGACCAGCACGGATCGGGCCGAGCGTGCGCGCATGCAGGTCGAGGCCGTCGAGGCCGCGCGCAAGGCGCACGAGATGGGGCATACGGACGCGCTCGAGAGCATGCTGATGTTCATCAGCGACATCGAGGATCACGCGTCGCGCCATCGCTATGTCGACGAACTGCGCCAGCATGCCGAAGCCGGCCATCCCGCCGCGATGGCCACGCTGTCGTTCTGCCTCGCCGACATCGGCGACAAGTCGCTCTACGACTATCGCGAAGGCGTGCGCTGGATCATGGGCGCCCAGGCGATCGCACCGGACGACGAGTTCGTGCGCACCATCACGCGCATCAGCTACGAGGACGGCATGCTCTCGAGGCTGCGGTTCAAGATGCAGCGCAAGCAGATCAAGGCGCACGAGATTCCCGGCGCCGACAACGCGATGGTCTGAACCCCGGGCGGCAAGCCGGGCCGCGCGCGCCGTCCGAATCTCGACCGGACGGTCAGCCCGTGGTCGTCCCGCGCATTACCCCGGCAGCCGGTCGAGAAACGCCAGCATCGCCGCGTTGAACCGCTCGGGCCGCTGCAGCGGCGCGAAATGGCTCACGCCGGGCAGGGTCGTCAGCGTCGCGCCCGGAATCGTGCGCGCCAGGTACGCCGCGTGCTCGGGCCGGATGAATTCGTCGTGCTCGCCCAGCACGATCGTCACCGGCACGGCGATCGCCGCGAGATCCTGCGCGCGGTAATCCGGTTGCGTGCGCATCATTTCGCTGACCGCCGCGACGAACGCGTCGAACTGGTCCGGCGTCGCGGACAATGCTGCGTAGTCCTTGCGGTGCCGCGCGAAGCAGCGGTCGAGCAGCGGGCTCGGCACGATCTCCTTCGTCCCGCTCGGGTCCATGTTGCACGCGAAGAAGAACACGCCGGCCGCCCGTTCCGGCGCGCGATCGGCCAGCACGAGCGCGATGCACGCGCCGTCGCTCCAGCCGACGAAGCGCGCGCGGTCGACGTGCAGCGCGTCGAGGACCGCCAGCACGTCCGAGGCCATGCGTTCGTAGGAATAGGGTTGCGCGTCGCGCGTGCTGCGGCCGTGGCCGCGGCTGTCGATCACGATCGCGCGGTAGCCGGCCGCGAGCAGCGCCGGCACCTGGTTGCCCCAGTTGCCGCCGTGGCCGAGGCCGCCGTGCAGCAGCACGACCGCCGGGCCATGGCCGAACGACGCGTGCCAGATGCGCGCGCCGTCGTGTTCCAGCCATCCTTGCTCATCGGCCGCCGGCAGCGGCGTGCCACCTTGCGATTCGAAGCGGGCGAGGTCGTCGTCGTTGAATTCCGCATGCATCGTTCAGCCATCCTGTCGAGGGAGACGTGCTCGCGATTGTAATGCGTGCGGCCGACGCGGCCGCGACCGGTCAGGCCTGCGTCGACACCAGCCCGCCCGCCTGCGAGCCGCCCGATTTCTGGATCGCCGCCGCGAGTTGCGAGATCGCGGTCGAAAGCGCCCCCGAGATCGCGCTGGCTTGCGCGCTCAGCGACTGCTGTTCGATCGCCGCGGCCGGGTCGTCCTTCGCGCGCTGGCTCGCGCTCGCGATCTGCTGCTCCAGTGCCGCGAGCTGCTTCTGCAGCCGCTCGATCAGCGCCTTCAACTGGCTGACCGCCGGGTCCGACGACGCGCCCGATGCGCCGAGCGTCTGGCCGGTGGCGCCGGCCGCATCCTTCGTGCCGGCGGTGGCGGTCGCGTCGGCCGTGCCGGTGGTGCCGGTGGTGCCGGTGGTGCTCGTGGCGTCGCCGGTGGACGACGTCGCGGCGGGCTTGGTTGCGCTCGCGCTGCTGTCGGCCAGCGGGGATCGCGTCGTCGTGGAGAAGTCGATCTGCATGGTGTCGGTCCGTGTGTTGGGAGGCGTCGTGACGGAGGAGGAAACGCCTTCCAGATTGTTTACGGCATTCGTCACACGAAACTTGAGTATCGGGGCCGGACTGATTTAGCCGAAGATCGACCGGTTTAGCCACGAAAGGGCCAGATTGACGGCCCGGCGGCGCTGGTAAAATCGCGGCTTCGCCAGCGGGATTCGTGCGCCAATCGCCTCCGGGCACCAGCGCGCAACGCCGCCGGCCTCGACTCCCGCCCTTCCGGGCGCGGCACGCGGCACGTGCCGGCGCCGCGGTCGCGGCTGCGCGGGTCGCCTTTTTCGTCCGCCGGTGCCCCGCTCGCCCTGTCGAGCGGCGAGCGCCATGCGGCGCGCACGCACTTCATCACGTATTCGAGGAACACACGATGGCCCGCATCGGCGCCTTCTGCATCACGACGTGGCTTGCCGCCGCGATTCTCTACTTCGGCCAGCACTCCGTCGCGATGATCGTATTGAGCGGTGTCGTCGTATTCGGCGGGTTCGATCTGCTGCGCCCGTAAGCGCGCGGGCTCGACACGTTTCCCGATCCGTCACGGCAAGCCTGCCTGAAGCGAACGCCGCGGGCTTTCAACCCGGCGCCTCCCCGGCTCGCTCCCGCTTGGCGCGCCCTCACGCAGCCCACACCCCCGTCAGCAGGCCGCGAACGTCGGCACCGCCGGCGCGACCGCCAGCGCGCGCTCGTTGAACACGACCGGCACGCCGCCGAGCCCCAGCCGGCAGTTCGGGCGATCGAGCCGCCACCCGTCGACGCGCAGCGCGACGCGCGACACCGGCGCGCCGCCCGCATGCGGCAGGTCGATCGTGATCTGCCGCTTCCCGCCGGGTATCAGGTTCAGGTAGTTGTCGCTGTAGAACGCCGGTAGCACACGCGCGCCGGTCGACGGATCGAATACCTGCAGGTGCGTCATCAGCGCGACGGCGGCGCCGAGGTTCGCGACGTCGACCGTGATGCGCGTCGTCGCATCGTCGGCCTCGGCCGACGATGCGTGGACGGACACGGCCGCACCCGGCATCGTGTCGAGCGACGTGTATGCGTCGTCGCCCCCGTCGCGCTGCCGCCAGTAGACGTTCTCGGCCAGCATAGTGCCGCCCGAATCGGTCAGCGCGAGCGCGACGATGCACACGTCCGACTTCGCGGCGGCCAGCGCCGACGCGAGGTTCGCCACCACGCGATACGACGCCTTCGCGACGCCGCCGACATCCGCGCTCGTCCGGCTGCTCAGCGTGCCATCGAGGTTGTACACGCGCATCTCGACGCGGCCGGTGACGGCCGCCGCCGTGTGATTCGCGATCGTCACGTCGGCCGTGCTCGCATCGAGAATCGCATTGACGCGACGGCACCCGTGCCGCACCGCGAAGAACGACGCGTGCGCGTCGAGATCGTGGCTGTACATCTGCCACACGAAGCTCGGCTGCGCGGGGTTCGTCATCCACATGATCACGCCGGTCGCCGGCGACGTGATCTTCCCGGCCACCGGGCCGATCATCACGGCCGCGTTCGCCTCGTAGATCGAGCGGATGCATTCGTAGTTCATCATCTGCGCCTTGCGCACGAAATCCGCGAGATTCCGGATCGCGCCGTAGCGCAGCGCCGTCATCGCGATGTAGCCGGCGCCGCCCTGCTTGCCGACCGCCGGGTAGTACGCGCCGTTGCCGTTCATGTCGCGATCGGCCCAGAAGTCGTCGGGACATTCGTACGAGGCGGGCGGCAGCATCGCTTCGACACATTCGAGCGTCGGGATCGAATGCGAACCGACTTCGTTGTGAAACGCGACCGACGTCGTGCCGTAGCCGCGGCTGAACGCGGCCTGCGGCGAGGCCCAGTTGTACGGCCCGCCTGACGAATAGCCGTTCACCGCGCCGGCGCCCGTATCGCCGGCCGAACTCGTGAGGCACAGGCGCTGCGGGTCCAGCTCGGCGACGAGCGCGTCGAGCCCCTTGACGAGTGCCGGCGGCGGCGCACCTTCGTTGCCGCCGCACCAGAGCAGGATCGACGGTCGATGACGGTGGCGTGCGATCAAGTCGCGGATATTGTCGAGATCGCGCGGCACGTTGGCCGGGCCCGACCCGTCTCCTTCGGTCGAGAAAAAGAAATCCTGCCAGACGAGGATCCCGTAGCGGTCGCATGCGTCGAAGAAATCGTCGCTCGTGCTCTGCCCGTTCCAGTTGCGAATCAGGTTGAGGTTCGCATCGCGATGGAGCCGAACCTGGTGGAACAGCCGCGCGCGCGGAATGCGTTTCAGCGCTTCGTCGAGCCCCCAGTTGCCGCCCATTACAAGGATCGGCAGGCCGTTGACCGTGATGCTCAACTGCTTGCCCATGCCGATGTCGCGCGCATAGTCGATGCGGCGCAGGCCGATGTTCAGCGTGCGCTCGTCCGACAGCAGGCGCCCGACCTTGACGCCGACCGTCACCGCATGAAGCGTCGGTTCGCCGTACCCGTTCGGCCACCACAGGCGCGGTTGCCTGATCGACAACGCCGCGATCTCCGACGACGTGAGCGACACCTTCGTCGTCGTGCCCGACGCGGGAATCGCGATGTCGTGGCTGAACGGCGCGCCGTTGCCGATCGTGCCGACGAGCGTCGCGACGAGATCGGCGCCCGAGCCATTGTCCAGTTCGAGATCGAGCCGCAGCTCGGCGCGCGACAGGTCGGCGGACAGCGTATGCGCGACGTGGATCGCCGCGATGCGCACCGCGCCGGTCGTGAACCAGGTCACCGGCTGCCAGATGCCGAGCTCGCGATCGGGGATCGTCGGCAGCCAGTCCCAGCCCGCCGAGCAGAAGAACGTCGGCCCGTTCTTCAGCGTGACGCCGGTCGGGCCGCCGTTGCGCCCGCCACGCGTGACGCCGCTCTGGTAGCTCGGCAGCAGCGGCCCTTCGGAGAACTCCAGCTTGACCACGCGCACCGCGAGATGGGCCGCGCCACCCGCCTGCGGCACGAGCCGCGAGACGTCGAACGCGCGCTGCGTGAACGCGCCTTCCAGCCGGCCGACGAGCGCGCCGTTCAGCCAGACCTCGGCGCAGTAGTTGACGCCGCCGAAGCGCAGCCACAGGCGCTGCCCCGGCTGCCGCGCCGGCGCCGCGAAGGTCGTCCGGTACCAGTAGTCGGTGTCTTTCAGCGTATCGGGAAGGGTGTCGGTGACGATGCGGCCGTAGAACGGATCGGGATACCTGCCGTTGACGATCATGCTGTTCAGCACGGTGCCGGGCACCGTTGCCGGCGCCATGCCCGTCACGCCGGCCGCGCCCGACAGTTGCGCCCCGCTCACGCCCGGCAGGCTGCTCGCCGATGCGAACGTCCAGTTCGTCGCGAGTTCCTGCGTGGCCAGCAGGCTGCGCGCCGGGTCGGTCGGCACGCCCGGCACGGTCGGTGTGACCGTCGCGGGACCGTCGGCGCCCGGCGTGCCGGCGGCGCCCGCTGCCGGATCGATATCGCCGTTGCAACCGGCGAGCCAGCTCGTACCGGCGAGTGCTGCGCTGTAAGACAGGAATTTCCGGCGCGATTTCGATTGCATGGTGTCGTGCTCCCGGATGGCGTCGTCTCGACGGTCGCACAGGGTGGCCTCTGCGCGTCGTGCCCGCTTGGGTTTACCGCGCGCCGGCCTGGCGCATGCGCATCGCCGCTGCCGACCCGCCGGCCGTCATCTGCGTGTAGTCCGCGTTCGGCCCGGACGGCGGCGTCAGGTTATCGGCGGCCGCCCATTGCGTCGGCGTCGCGGACAGCGCGTAGTTCATCGTGCCGCCATTGGCGATCTTGCCCAGCGGCAGCCATGACCCCGCGTAGTCCGCGCCATTGACCTTCAGCGACTGGACATACGCAAACGACGGGCGCCCCGCGCTGTCCATCGTGACCTGCTTGTCGCTTTCGAGCCGCAGCGTCTTGCCGTTGCCGAACCACACCGTGATCCCGCTGAACTGCGGCGTGGACAGTGCCAGCCCCGCTTCCGACGGAATGACCGGGAACATGCCGAGCGCCGCCCACACGTACCAGCTCGACGTCGCGCCCATGTCGTCGTTGCCCGGCAGCCCGTCGCGGGCCGTCGTGAACGCCTTCGACATGATGATCGGGAGAACGTACTGTGCGCCGCTCGGCTGCCCGGCCCAGTTGTACCCCCACGGCGACTGGAACGACGGTTCGTTGCCGATGTACAGGGTGTTCGACGATTCGCCGCCGTTCAGGCTGCCGGAGGACGGCACGGTCGAGAACGGCGTCGTGATCGCAAACAGGTTGTTCAGCCGCGTGACGGCCGCCTGCTTGCCGCCGATCGCGTCGATCAGCGCGCTCCAGTCCTGTGCGAAGGTCCAGAAGTAGTTCGGCTCCGTCGATTCGTGGAACGCGCCCTGCACCAGCGTGCCCAGCGTGCCGGGCGCCGAGCCGGCCGGCGGCGCGTTGCGCGCGGCGATCACCTTGTTCGTGTAGTCGAAGATGTTGCGCCACCACCCGGCCCGCGTGTACAGCGTGCCGATGGTGTCCGGCGTGACGCCGACCGACGGCGCGTTCAGCACGCTGGCGGGCAGCGCCTGCAGGAACGCGGCCGCGGAGCGGTCGCTCAGCACGCGCTCGATGGTCGCCGACGACGAGTGACCGTCATCGCTCTGCGACAGGTAGTGGGCCGTCAGGAAATTGGCCAGGCCCGCCGCGCTCGTGCGATCGTTGCACGCGCTGGACGGATCGAACACCGACTGCTTCGTCAGGCGGGCGGCCGACACCAGGTCGAAATCGGTCGCGCCGAACTTGTACGCGCCGGCAATCACGTTCAGCGCGTTGTCGCCCGCCATCGGCGTCGAGTCGTCGCTGCCGTCGACCCAGTGCGGGAACGCGCCGCACTGCAACCCGTCGACGACGAGCGACTGCATCATGTCGCTCGATTCCTTCGGGGCGAGCAGCGCCAGCAGCTGCGCCTGCGACCGGTACGTGTCCCACAGCGAAAAGCCCGTGTAGTGGTTGCCCGCACCGCCCTGCGATCCGTCGGCACGCCGGAATGCGTAGTCACTGACCTTCGCCGTCGCACGCGCCGGGATGGTGCCGGTCTGGTCGACCGACTTCGGATAGCTGCCATCCGCGTTCCTGGGCTGGCGCATGCTGCGGAATTCGCCGTTCGTGTCGCTGTAGAGCGTCGGCGTGCCGAACACGCGATAGAGCGCGGTGTAGAACTTCGTCAGGTTCGCCTTCTGCGTCGCATTCAGCGATGCGGGCGTCGCGGCCTGGTCGATCTGGATCGTGTTGAGCCGGTCGTTCCACAGGCCGGACGCGTTCTTGCGTGCGTCGTCGAACGCGACCTTCTCACCTTCCGCTTTCAGGTTCGCCTGCGCGTTCTGGACGCTGACGGACGACACCCCGACTTTCACGGTGACGGTTCGGTCCGCGTCGGTCAGGTCGAACTGCAGCGTCGCCGCGCCGTTGCTGGCGGTATTCACCGCGGAGGTGCCCGCCTGCTTGCGCAGCGGTTTGTCGAAGGTCGCGTAGAAATACACGGGCGCATTCCATACGGTGCCGTACGGCGTGCAGAACGCCGGCGCCACGGCCTGCCCGCTCATCGACTTGCCGTCGCTCGCGAGCGCCAGCGCGACGTGGTTCGCGGTGACCTTCGTGCTGCCCGCATCGCTGTTGCCGTTCAGCTTCGCGTCGATCGAGAAGAAGCCCTTGTCCTTGTTCGTGTACGTGAAGCGCGCGAACCCGGCGCGCGCGGTCGCGCTCAGCTCCGTCACGATGCCGTTCGAGAGACGCACCTTGTAGTACCCGGGTTCGGCCGTTTCATCCGCATAGCGGTACCCGATGCCGATCGGCCGGCCGCCCGATGCCACGGCCGTCGCCGCGTCGGTCGGCAGCATCGCGACCGCGCCCTGCCCCGGACACCCGACGCCGCTCAGGTGCGTCACGCTGAAGAAGTCGATGGTGCCGCCCGCCCCGCCCGACGACAGGTAGCCGCCCGAGCCGTTGAAGTCGTAGCGCGGCGTGTTCGGCCCGAAATTCACCATCCCGAACGGCACCATCGCGCCCGGGCTCACGTTGCCCGCGTAGCCGGAATCCGCATTGACCTGCGTGCCGATCAACGGATTGACGAACTGCGTCAACGCCATGTCGGTGCGCTTCGGCGGGGCCGGTTGATCCGGCTGGGACGGTTGCGACGGCCCCGCCGTCGGCGGGACGGTCGACGGCGTGTCGCCTGCGCCGTTGCTGGCCGTCTGGACACTGTTCACGTCGTCGCCGCCGCACGCGGCCAATGCCGCGCAAGCCAGTGCGGCGACGAGCAAGAGTCGTGGATTTTTCATTGTTTCGTTTAGTACCGTTAATTAAAACGATTGATCCGGCGCCGATGATCATCCGGCACGCCGCCCGGCTTGCGGCCCGGCGCGGCACATCGATGCCGCGCGGCGTGGCGTCGGCTACCCCCCCAAACGACGTCACGCTGACTTTCAGATGCGAACACCCGGCGACGGTCGTTGCCGCCGCAACCGTCGCCTCCACCGCCCTGCCTTCTGGAACGTCACAGGCTTCCCAGGGGCTTACAGTGCCGCAACGACTGTTTATTCACTACAAGAAGTTTCCCGAATTTTCAGTTTGTTTAACTAAACAATCCGGCGTTAAGTGGCTTTGGGTACAAAGTTCCGCCATTGTTGCGTTGCAACGGCGGCGCACAGGAGGTGTGCTTTGACGGGCGCCCGGCGAATCCGGGCGCCGCATGAACCGGCGGAACGGAACGAATGAATGAATGAACGCCGTGCGCGTCAGCGCGGCAACGTCCTCAACGAAGAAGGCCCGCCTGTCAATGCGATCCGCTTGCCCGTATCGTGCAGCTTGCCGCCTTCGACCGAATAAAGCGCCAGTTGCCGTTCGACGTTGAACTGCACGATCACGTGCCGGCTGTCGGCGGTGAACACGATGCCTTGCGCGGCTTCGCCGCCGGGCAACTCGCTCACCTTCACGGCCTGCCCGTCGCGGATCTCGAACAGCAGCACCTTGCCGATCTTGTGACGGCCCGGGTTGTCGGCCGTCAGGTTCGAGCCGTCCATCGCCTGCACGGCGATCCACTTGCCGTTCGGCGAGATCGCGACGCCTTCCGGCAACGACGGCACCGTCAGGTACTGGACCGTGCGGAACGGCACGCGCGACACGTCGATCAGCGCGACGGTATCGGCGTCGCCCGCCAGTGTGCCCGTATAGCCCGGCAGCCCCGCGAGCCCGACGTTGCTGACGACCGCCCAGCGGTTGTCGCTCGACACGTCGATCGTGTAAGGCGCGACGCCGGTGCTCAGGCGCGACCCGCTGTCGGTCACCTTGCCGTCGTCGACGTTCAGCACCGCGATGCCCTGCTCGTCGCGCAACGACACGAGCGCATGCGTGCCGTCATGAGTGAAGCTGATCCCGGCCAGCCGCTTCTTGCCGATCTTCAGGTTGCCGTCGAGCGCCACGTTCGTGCCGTCGATGCGCAGGATCGACACGCTGCCGTCGACGTTCGCGACCAGCGCGAGCTTGCCCGAGCGGTCGATCGCGATCCCTTGCGGATGCGTGCCGAGCTCGATGCGCGTGATCGACGGCGGCGCGGCGTCGAGATTCACGACCTGCAGGAACGTGTCGAACACGAGCTGCTTCGCGGCCGTGTCGTAGCGCGTCGGCGCGCCGACGAGCGCGAGCTTCGCGTCCGGCGCGATCGCGACGGCCTGCGGCGGCCCCTGGATGCCGTTCTCGACGTCGACCTGCAATGCGACCTTCGGCGGGAACGTGCTGGCGTCGAGCAGCGTCAGCGTGTCGGCGGGCGGCGAGGCCAGATAGGTGTCGCGGCCCTCGACGCGCTGGTACTTGCCGTCGTTGCCGGACACGATCCAGTCGGCGGCGTGGGCAGCAACGGCCGTCGTGGCGAGGGTCAGCGCGGCAAGCAGGCGCGCACTGCGCGGACGAAAAGGATTCGAATGCATGTCGGTCGATTCTCCGGATCGGTTGCGGACACAATGGATGGCATCGACCCTGCTGCTCGACGGGTCGGTGCCATCGCATGATGCCCGAAAGCCGGCAAATCCGGCGTCTCGCGCCCGGTCCGTTTCCGTCACGCCATCCGTCGCGCGCCGGACGACGGCCATTCGCCCACCTCGTCGAGCGGATACACGGGCCGCGCCAGCCGCTCGTAACGGAACAGCCCGTAGTCCGAACCCGTCACGCCGCGGCTGTCGCACTCGACCAGCGCGGACGCGATCGGCACGAACACCGGCCGGCAATACATCCGCGACTTCAGCAGCAGGAAGCGCGCGCGGCGCGGATCGACGCCGACGCTCTCGAACACGCCGAGATCCCACGGCTCCTGCGTGCGCTCGGTGATGACGAGCGTGGCCGCGCCGATGTCGAGCACGGCCGTGCGGCCCATGTATGCGCGCTGGCCCGTGTAAGTGGGCCCCGTGATCACGTATTCGCCGTCGGTGAGCGCGCGCACGACGCCGGTCGCGCGAAACGGCTCGCGCCGCACGCCGCCGTGTGACGGCAGGCGGTTGCCGATCGATACCGTGACGGTCGCGCCGACACCCGCGTCGATCAGCGCTGCTACGGCCTGCGGGTCGCACAGCGGCCCACTGACGATCCCGTCGAGCCCGCGCGCGAGCGCGGCCTCGAGCAGGTCCATCGTGTCGCACGGGCCGCCCGACATGCAGTTGTCGCCGTGATCGAGCATCAGCACGGGGCGATCCGCGCCGCGCGCGAGCGCTGCGGCCTGCGCCACCGATTCGGCGAGCGGCGCGCTGCGATAGACGAAGTCGTCGCGCGCGTCCCAGATCTGCCGCGCGATGCGCTCGGCCACCGCGTCGGCGGCGGCCCGGTCGCCATCGGCCACCACCACCACGCTGATGCACGGCGCGGGAATGTCCGCGAGCGAGAAGCCGGGCAGCACCGAAACCGCGAGCATCCCGTCGGCCTCGGCCGCGCGCGCGGCCTCCACCGCACGCCGCATCGCGCCTTCCGCGCTCGCGCTGCGCAGCGTCGACGTCATCAGCGGCGGCTGCCGCCACGCGAGTACCGGCCGCGCGCGGCCATGGAGCCGGTCGAGCAGCACGCGCGCCGCATGCTCGCCCGTCTCGACCATATCGACGTGCGGGTAAGTCTTGAAACTGACGATCACATCCGCGTGATCGATCATCTTCTGCGTGACGTTCGCATGCAGGTCGAGCGCGACCGCGATCGGCGCGTTGGGCAGTGCCGCGCGCACGCGCTCGAGCAGATCGCCCTCGCCGTCCGCGCTCTGCTCGGCGACCATCGCGCCGTGCAGGTCGAGCATCACCGCGTCGCAGCCGGGCGCGGCCGCGACGATCGCGTCGCAGATCGCCGCATACGCGTCGGCCGCGACCGGCCCGCTCGGGTTCGCGGCCGCCGATACGGGCGTCACGATCTCGGCGCCTTCGCGTTCGGCCGCGTCGAGGAACGCAGCCATCGCGGTACGCATCCCGCGATTCGCGCGATACGCGTCGTCGCCCCAGTCGGGGCCGTCGCGGCCGAACGCGGCGAGCGGCGTCGGCACCGGCGAGAACGTGTTGGTCTCGTGGTTCATCCGCGCGATCAGGATCTTCATCGTGCGCGGCCCTCCGCGCGTGTCGCCGCGCTGCGCATGCCTTCGGTCATCTCCATCACCTGCATCGTCGACATCCTCCCGATCGATCCATCGATGAAAAGGCGTGGCGGCGCCCATCAGGATGCCGCCGCCCGGTCAGCGCATCCGCGCGTACGCTCACGCGTACCCCGTCGTGCCCTTCGTCTCCAGATACTCGACGAGGCCGAACTCCGCATACTCGCGGCCGTTGCCGGAGCGCTTGTAGCCGCCGAACGGCGCGGCCGGATTCCATGCCGGGTAGTTGATGTGGACGTTGCCGACCCGCAACCGCGCCGCCACTCTGCGCGCACGCTCGATATCCTTCGTCTGCACGTAGGCCGCGAGCCCGTAGACCGAATCGTTCGCGAGCGCGATGGCTTCTTCTTCGGTGCGGTAGGTCATGATCGCCAGCACCGGCCCGAAGATTTCCTCACGCGCGATCGTCATGTCCGGCGTGACGTTCGAGAAAACCGTCGGCCGCACGTAGAACCCGTCACCAAGCCCGTCCGGACGCCCCGGCCCGCCGGCGACGAGCGTCGCGCCCTCCTCGATCCCGAGCCGGATGAAGTGCTGGATACGGTCGAACTGCGTGCGGCTGACCACCGGCCCGATACCGGTTTCCGCCGAACGCGGATCGCCGACGACCGTGCGCTCCGCCTCCCGCCGCGCGGCCTGCTCGGCCAGCGCCAGATGATCGGCATGCACGAGCATGCGCGTCGGCGCATTGCACGACTGGCCGCTGTTGCCGAAGCAGCTGCGCGCGCCGCCTGTGACCGCATCCTCGATATCGGCATCGGGCAGGATCAGGTTCGGGCTCTTGCTGCCGAGTTCCTGGTGCACGCGCTTCACGGTATCGGCGGCGGCCTTCGCGACCTCGACGCCCGCGCGCGTCGAACCCGTGAACGACACCATGTCGACATCCGGATGCCGCGACAGCGCGTCGCCCACTTCGTGCCCGTAGCCGTGCACGAGGTTGAACACGCCGGGCGGCACGCCGGCTTCGTGCAGGATCTCCGCGAACAGGATCGCGCTGAACGGCGCGATCTCGCTCGGCTTGAGCACCATCGTGCAGCCGGCCGCGAGCGCCGGCGCGACCTTGCACACGATCTGGTTGATCGGCCAGTTCCACGGCGTGATCAGCGCGCACACGCCGATCGGCTCGTGCGACACCAGCAGCGAATCGGTCTGCGTGCTGAAACGGAACGACTGCAGCGCGCGGATCGTCTGTTCGAGGTGCGCGGTGCCGACCGCGGCCTGCGCCGCGCGCGCGAAGGCGATCGGCGCACCCATCTCCTGGCTGATCGTCTGCGCCACCTCCTCGTAGCGGCGCTGATAGATCTCGAGCACGCGCCGCAGCAGCGCGACGCGCTCGTCCACCGGCCAGCGCGAATACGTGTCGAAAGCCTGCTTCGCCGCGCCGACCGCGCGGTCGACGTCGGCCGCGCCGCCGATCCTGAGCTGCGCATATGGCCGTGCAGTGGCCGGGTCGATCACGTCGATCGATCGTGCGTCGGCCGGATCGAGCCACTGGCCGTCGATATAGGACTGTTGTGACGTTCTCATCGAGTGCTCCTGAAATGAAGGCCGCCCCGCTCAGCGCGTCGCCCGCGCAAAGCTGTCGACGAGGATATCGCGGATCTTCGCGACGAACCACACGATCTCGTCGCGCGACATCACGAGCGGCGGCGAGAACTGTACGATCGGCGTGCCTTCGTGATCGACGCCCGCGCGGCACAGCAGCCCCGCGTCGAAGATCGCGGGGGCGAGCAGCGTCGACACGAACGCCTGCGCGCTGATGCCGGCCGCCCAGCGGCGCGCGGCCTTGTCGGTCACGAGTTCGAGCGAATAGTGATAGCCGTCGCCGCGCACGTCGCCGACGCACGGCAGTTCGAGCAGGCCATCGAGCGTCTGGCGGAACACTGCTTCATTGCTGCGGACGTTCTCGAGCACGCCTTCGCGCTCCATGATCGCGAGGTTCGCGAGCGCGGCCGTGCACGCGACCGGGTGGCCGCCGTAGGTCGCGCCGTGCAGGAACATCTGCTGCGGGCCGTCGAGCACCGTGTCGACCACCGCATCGCTCGCGATCACGCCGCCGAGCGGCACGTAGCCCGACGCGATGCCTTTCGCGAACGTGATGATGTCCGGCTTCAGCCCGTAGCGCGCGGAGCCGAAATATTCGCCGAGCCGGCCGAACCCGCAGATCACTTCGTCGGCGACGAGCAGCACGCCGTGCCGGTCGCAGATGTCGCGCAGCCCGGCCGCATAGCCGGCCGGCGGCGTCAGGCTGCCGCCCGCGTTCTGCAGCGGCTCGACGACGATCGCGGCGACGGTATCCGGCCCTTCCTGCACGATCAGCGATTCGATCTCGTCGAGCAGGTGGCGCGTGAACTGCGCTTCCGTCTCGCCCGCCGGTCGGCCGTAGCGCTTCGTGTTGCCCACGTGCCGCACCCCCGACATCAGCGGCTCGAAATGCTTGCGGAAATTCGTCATCCCGTTCAGCGCGAGCGCGCCGAACGACGTGCCGTGATACGCGACACGGCGCGCGATGAACTTGCGCCGCTGCGGCTCGCCGCGCGACTGGTGATACTGGCGCATCAGCTTGATCGCCGATTCGTTCGACTCCGAGCCGCTCGACGTGAAGAACACGCGGTTCAGCCCGTCCGGCGCGAGCGCCGCGAGCTTGTGCGCAAGCTTGATCGCCGGCTCGTGGCCCACCCCCCAGTTGGTCGCGAACGGCAGCCGCACCATCTGCTCGCGGATCGCGTCGCCGATTTCCGCGCCGTGGCTGTAGCCGACCTGCACGCAGTACAGCCCGGCCAGCCCGTCGAAGTAGCGCTTGCCATTGCGGTCGACGAGCCAGCAGCCCTCGCCGCGGTCGAACACGGTCAGCGCGTGGTCGCGATACGCATCGGCGTGCGTGAAATGCATCAGCAGGTGGCGTTTGCCGATGGCCTGCAGGTCCGCATCGAGATTGACGTCAACAGCGTTCATGGATGATTCCTCCTTCAGGGTTTCAGAGCCGGCGGCCGGCAGTCGGCCACCGGTCATTCAATTCATCGACAGCGTCGGCGCCGGGCGCGTGAAGCCGCGCGTGAGCCACACGAGCTGGCAGAGTCCGAGCACGAGCCAGCCGGTGCCGACGTAGAACGTCTGGCGCGACAGGCCCGACCAGAGCCACACGTTCATCGCGAAACCGATCGCCGGCATCGCGCCGAACGTGATCCAGCCACCGAGGCGGCGATGCTCGGGCCGGCACAGATAGCAGCGCATCACGCACAGGTTCACCACCGCGAACGCGACGAGCGCACCGAAGCTGATCATCGTCGACGCGAGATCGAGCGTGATGAACAACGCGGACAGCGACACGATGCCGACCGCGAGCGTCGCGCGCACCGGCGTGCGCAACCGTGCATGCAGGTGGCCGAATACGCGTTCGGGCAGCACCCGGTCGCGGCCCATCGCGAACAGCACGCGCGTCACGCTCGCCTGGCCCGCCATCGCGCTCGCGAAGCAGCCGGCCACGTACACCGCGACGAAGAACGCCGACAGCGTGCCGCCGCCGATGCGCCGCATCAGTTCGAGGCTGGCCGAATCGAGATCCTTGAATGCGTGCCAGTCGGGAAACACCACTTGCCCGACGTACGCGACCAGCATGAACAGCACGCCGCTCGCCAGCGTGCAGAGCAGGATCGCGCGCGGCACCGTGCGCTTCGGCTCGCGTGTCTCCTCCGACAGCGTGGTGACCGCATCGAAGCCGAGGAACGACAGGCACAGGATCGCGGAGCCGGCGAAGATCGCGCGCGCATCGCCCGACGACGGCAGCGCGACGGCCATCGACAACCCTTCGCCCGACGCGACCCGCGCGGAAGCGATGAAGAAGATCGCGATGAACACGAGCTGGCTCGCGATCAGGATCAGGTTCACGCGATTGACGAGCCGGATGCCGACGATGTTCAGCCCGGTGATCAGCACGATGCTGCCGACGATCCACACGCTGGCCGGCACGCCCGGGAAGATCTGCTTCATGTAGATGCCGATCGCGAGGTAGCTGATCATCGGGATGAACAGGTAGTCCATCAGCAACGCCCAGCCGACCATGAAGCCGGCCGACGTGCCGAAGTTGCGGCTCGCGAACGTATAGGCCGACCCGGCGCTCGGCATCAGCCGCGCCATGTGGCCGTAGCTGCGCGCGGTAAACAGCATCGCGACCAGCGTGACCGCATACGCGGCGGTCAGGTGCCCGTTGGTCTCGCTCGTGACGATCCCGTAAGTCGTGAACACCGTCATCGGCAGCATGTACGCGAGGCCGAAGATCACCAGCGTCGCGAGCCCGAGCAGGTGCGGCTTGCGGTGCGGGTCCGCGTCGCCTCGCATCGCGTGCGCGCCGACGTCATGCGTCGCGGCGGCTGATGCGTATCGACCTGGGCTGTCGTTGTCCATGCTGTCCTCACGTGGGTGGCGTTCACGGCTTCAACACTCGTTCGCCCGGCACGGCCGGCGGCGTACGGCTGGGAGAAAGTGTGGTGCGCCAAAAAATCGGCCACGAATGAGAAAAGCGGACGTAATCAGGGGATATTTCCGGACACGCCGCCGTGCGGCGCGCCCGCGAGCCATGCATGCTGCTGTGCGGCACTGGCGTTTTGCGGACATTCCGGCTATGTTCTACGCGACCCCGTCGCCTCTTCAGCACCATGAACAGCCGCCCCCATCCAGACCAGAGCCGGGCCGAGCGCAGCCTGCGCTCGTCGCTCGGCCTCGCACGCCCGGCCGGGCGCCAGGAGGACATTCCCGCCACCGTCCACGCGATCGCGGTCGCGCTGGACGAGTGCCGCGTGCGGCATATCGACGGCGCCGCGCTGCTCGACGGCACGGGGCTCGGCGCGGACGAAGTCGCGTCGCCGAACCTGCACGTGAATCGCGGCCAGGAGCAGCGCTGCTTCCACAACCTGCTGCAGTGCAGCGGCGTGCCGTCGATCGGGCTGTCGATCGGCGCGCGGCTGCACGTATCGACGCTCGGCCTCGCCGGCTACGCGATGCTGATCAGCGGCTCGGTGATGCAGGCATTCCGGTGCATGGGCCAGTTTCCGCTGTTCATGGGGCTGTATTTCGATGTGCGTATCGATACGCACGCGGACGGCATGAGCGTGACGATCGGCCGTTACAACGGCGAGCCCGATCTCGAGGTGTTCCAGGTAGACATGTGCCTGTCGAGCCTGCGGCTGATCGTGTCCGATCTCGTCGGCAAGCCGGTCTGGCCCGAGCAGGTGCAGCTCGCGCGCCGCACGCCGCGCAATGCGGCCGACTACACGCGCCACTTCGGCTGCAAGGTCGTGTTCAATGCGGGCGACAACCGTCTCGTGTTCACGTCGGTGAACGGCACCGAGATGCCACTGCTCGCGAACGAAGTCAGCTTCAATGCGCTGCATGGCCAGTGCGAGGCGCTCGAACGGCAGTGGGCCGCGTCGGTCGGCACGCGCTTCGCCGATCGTGCGAGGGAGCTGATGGCGCGCGACCTCGCGCGCTTCAAGTCGATGACGTCGCTCGCGGATGCCCTGCACCTGACGGAGCGCACGCTGCGCCGGCGGCTCGACAAGGACGGCCTCACGTTCCAGTCGCTGCTCGACGACGTGCGCCGCGACGAAGCAGTGCGGATGCTCGACGATCCCGAGCTGACGGTCGCGGCCATCGCGGAACGGCTCGGCTACAGCGAGCCGCGCAGTTTCCGTCATGCGTATCGACGCTGGACCGGCAGGGCGCCGCGCGCCGATCAGGACGGCAGCGAATAGGCCCGGCGCGCGTGGAGACATGGTGGTGCGTGACAGTCGGGCACGACGCCGGGGCGCACGCGAAACCCGCTTCAAGTCGACGGCCCCACTCATCGATTCGGAATTCGAATCATTTTCCGTACGCGTGATCCTTCCCCGCTTCATCGCCACTGCGCGATCGTCGGCACGCAATCCCGATCGCTCCCCAAGGTAGACGCGATCATTCGATTACTCTATACTCGGCCCAACTTCATCACAAAATGCATGATCTCGTGTGCAACGTGATGTCATTTCGCAATTCGTTGCGCATGCATCCGTTTCGCCACGTCAAGGGGGCCTCCGGCTCCAGCGGCAGGTTTCACGCCCGCCGCATCCATGCCGTCCTCACGGGACGGTGCCCTGCTCGAGCGCGCCTCGCCATGACGGCGCCGCCGGGCTGAACATGACAATCAGACGAACGCGGCATTGCGTTCACTCGACCGCCAGTCGCACCTCGTTGCGGCCGGCATGACTGTTTCCGTCAGTTCAAATCGCGGCCATGCCGGGATCACGAACTTCCATCGCGGCGCCATCCGGCGTCCACGCGGCGCGCGCCCGTGCGTGTGTCGCACCGAGATTGAGGGGGTGTATCTTCATGACTCGACGCACTGTCCAGCTGGTGGGCAGCCTGATCGCCATCGTCGCCATCGCCTGGGCGCTCGCCCGCGGCATCGGCGCCGACACATTCAGCCAGCGCGCGGACGATCTCGCGTACTACGCGGGCCAGCACATGCTGCTGGTCGTCTATTCGATGGCGCTCGCGATCGCCGTGGGCGTGCCGGCCGGCGTGCTGCTGAGCCGGCCGCGCTTCCAGCATCAGGCCGAGCGCTTCATGCAGGTCTTCAACATCGGCAACACGATCCCGTCGCTCGCCGTGCTCGCCATCGCGCTCGGCATCTTCGGCATAGGCAACGTGCCCGCGATCGTCGCGCTGTTCCTCGCATCGCTGCTGCCCATCACGCGCAATGCCTACGAAGGCATGAAGAACGTGCCGGCCGCACTGCGCGAAGCCGCCAAGGGCATCGGCATGACGGGCTGGCAATCGCTCGTGCGCGTGGAGTTGCCCAATGCGCTGCCGATCATCGTCGGCGGCGTGCGCACCGCGCTGGCGATCAACGTCGGCACGGCCCCGCTCGCCTACCTGATCGGCGCGGACAGTCTCGGCTCGCTGATTTTCCCCGGCATCTATCTCGACAACCAGCCGCTGCTGCTGCTCGGCGCGTCGCTCACCGCGATCCTCGCGCTCGTGCTGGACGGCCTCGTCGCGGCCGGCAGCCGCCATTGGCTCGCCCGCCACGGAGGTGCCGCATGACGCTCCACCGCACCATTCGATCGTTCGCGCGCCTGTGCGCCGTCGCCGCGTTGTGCGTGGCGGCGAGCGCACCGGCCTGCGCGGCGAAGCTCGTGCTGGGCGCGAAGAACTTCACCGAGCAATACGTGCTGGCGGAACTCACCGCGCAATACCTGCGTGCGCGCGGCTACGACGTGGAAGTCCGTTCGGGCCTCGGCAGCACGCTCGTGCGCAGCGCGCTGGAGAACGGCCAGTTCGATCTCATGTGGGATTACACGGGCACCGCCGCGCTCGTCTACAACAAGATCGACGACAAGCTGTCGCCCGACGAAATGTACCGGCGCGTCAAGGCGCTCGACGTGCCGCGCGGGCTCGTCTGGCTCGACGCGTCGCCGCTCAACGACACCTACGCGATCGGCCTGCCCAGCCCGCTCGCGCAGGCCACCGGCATCCGGACCGTCTCGCAGCTCGCCGAGCACCTGAAGACCGACCCCGACGCGAAGCACTACGTGTTCGGGATGGACGCCGAATTCGCGAATCGCCCCGACGGGCTGAAGCCGCTGCTCGCCGCCTACGGCATGCAGTTCAGCCGCGCGCAGCTCAAGCAGATGGACCCGGGGCTCGTCTACACGGCGCTGCACAACAACCAGCTGAAGATCGGCCTCGTCTATACGACCGACGGGCGCGTGAAGGGGTTCGGCATCGTGCCGCTCGAGGACGACAAGCACTTCTTCCCGCCGTACAACGCGACGCCCGTGGTGCGCAAGGGCACGCTCGATCGCAATCCGAAACTTGCGACGCAGCTCAACGCGCTGTCGGCCGCGCTCGACAACGACGTGATGCAGGCGATGGCCAAGGAGGTCGACCTCGACGGCAAGTCGCCGCGCGACGTCGCCGACGCGTTCCTGCGCACGCACAAGCTGCCCTGACGGAGAACCGATGAACGTATTCGACTATCTCGCATCGAGCTGGCCCGAACTGCTGCAGCTCACGTTGCAGCACATCTGGCTGGTCGGTATCGCCGTAGGCTGCGCGATCGTGGCCGGCGTACCGCTCGGCATCCTGATCAATCGCCATGACTGGCTTGCCGGGCCGCTGCTCGGCGTCGCGACCGTCGTGCTCACGCTGCCGTCCATCGCGCTGTTCGGCCTGATGATCCCGCTCTTCTCGCGCTTCGGCCAGGGGATCGGCGCCGCCCCCGCGATCACCGCCGTGTTCCTGTACTCGCTGCTGCCGATCATGCGCAACACGTACCTCGCGTTGCACAACGTCGATGCGGGCATCAAGGAAGCCGGCACCGGCATCGGCATGACGTCGTGGCAGCGCCTGCGGCTCGTCGACCTGCCGCTCGCGGTGCCCGTGATTCTCGCGGGCGTGCGCACCGCCGTCGTGATGAACATCGGCGTGATGACGATCGCCGCCGTGGTCGGCGCGGGCGGGCTCGGCACGCTGATCCTGCGCGCCATCGGCCAGAGCAGCATGATGAAACTGCTGGTGGGCGCGGTGCTCGTGAGCCTGCTCGCGATCGTCGCCGACCGGCTCCTGCAGAGGCTGCAGCGAGCATTGACACCGAAGGGAGTCCAGAAGACATGATCGAACTCGACAAACTGACCAAGACCTTCACGCGCAAGGACGGCCAGGCCGTGCGCGCCGTCGACGCCGTGAGCCTCTCGGTGGCCGAGGGGGAAATCTGCGTGTTCCTCGGCCCGTCGGGCTGCGGCAAGACCACCACGCTGAAGATGATCAACCGGCTCATCGCCCCCACGTCCGGCCGCGTGCTGATCAACGGCGAGGATACGGCGCAGCTGAACGAGGTCGACCTGCGGCGCCACATCGGTTACGTGATCCAGCAGATCGGGTTGTTCCCGAACATGACGATCGAGGAAAACATCACCGTCGTGCCGCGCCTGCTGGGCTGGGACAAGAAGCGCTGCGCCGAGCGCGCGCGCGACCTGATGGCGATGGTCGCGCTCGATCCGAAGCTGTACCTGAAACGCTATCCGCGCGAGCTGTCGGGCGGGCAGCAGCAGCGGATCGGCGTGATTCGCGCGCTGGCCGCCGATCCGCCCGTGCTGCTGATGGACGAACCGTTCGGCGCGGTCGATCCGATCAATCGCGAATCGATCCAGAACGAGTTTTTCCAGATGCAGCGGCAACTGAACAAGACCGTGATCATGGTGAGCCACGATATCGACGAAGCGATCAAGCTGGGCGATCGCATCGCCGTGTTCCGGCGCGGCCAGCTCGTGCAATACGATCACCCCGACACGCTGCTCGCCCGGCCGCGCGACGAATTCGTCGCGCAGTTCGTGGGCCAGGACAGCACGCTCAAGCGCCTGCTGCTCGTGAAGGCCGGCGACGCCGCCACGCAGCCCGAAACGGCCCGGATCGATACGCCGCTCGCACACGCGCTCGCCGTGATGGACGAAACCGACTGCCGCTACCTGACCGTGCTCGACGACGCGGGCCGCGCGCTCGGCTACGTGACGCGCCGCGCGGCGCGCACCGGCGGCGGCGTGTGCGGCGAGCGCGTGACGCCCTTCCCGGCCGGTGTCGCGGCGGACGACAACCTGCGCATCGTGCTGTCGAAGATGTACCAGTACAGCGCGTCGTGGATGCCGGTGCTCGACCCCGACGGCGCGTGGCTCGGCGAGATCACGCAGGACTCGATCGCCGCGTACCTCAGCTCGGGCCGCTCGCGCCGGCAGACGGGCCAGCCGCCCGGCAGCCCGGCCGATGCGGTCGCGGCAAGCGCCACGCACTGATTCGTCTCCGTGCCGGTGCGGCGTCGCATCGGCACGGGCAAGCGAATCGATACCGTGCGCGAGGGAAAAAAGCGTGCGGTCAGGCCCGGCGATCGAACGCCGCCTGACCCGCCTTCAACTGAAAACCGTCAAACCGGCACCGGCGAGCGGACGCCATTTCCATCATCCGTGTTTCCCGCAGACGTAATCCATGACCAGCGTCTGAATGGAGTCGCGCTCGACATACCGGTAATCATCCGAATTTTCGCGAGATATGTAGACCTCGCCCGGCTGCGCTCCGGCCATGCTGGTCTTGCCCATCGCCCAGGTCTTGTTCTCGCAGTCGAACGACCAATCGGAAACGACGCGCTTCACCGGAAACGGCGCCGAGTAACGGCGCGGCGCGGCATAAACGATCTTGACCGTCACCCACGAATTGAGCGGATGACGCTCGACGGAAGCGGGATCCACATAGAGCGCGATAGCCGGGCCGGGGCCAAGCGTGATCCAGCTCTCGGCCCATGCCCCGCTTGCGACGAGCGCAAGGGATGCACCTGCAATCCAGCGTCTTTTCATTTTCATTCCTCGAATCCGGCTCGGTGAATTCCGGCGGCCTGATTCTACTTTCTCCGGTTGCGTGACGTGCGCGATTCGAACCGGATCATTCACCGACTTCAAATCATTTCGCCCAATCGCCATCCGGTCACACCTATCGAGCGCGTATAGAAAAATCCGAGCGCCGAATACATCGCGAATTGCATGAATTCGACTCGCGTAGAATGCCCGCAATAATCGAACATCAAGCCGAGCGGGCCGCCCTTCCATTCCACTCGCACCGGCGCAACGCGAACAAGACAACACGGACACGACCCGTGGCATCCGTAAACGGCGCCGCCCCGACCGCGCGCCCTTGCGACGATCGCCCGCCGACGAAGCCTCCATGAGCAAACCGATCCTGTACCTCCTCGCCGGTAACGGCAGCGCGGCCGACTGGTGGGACGATGCGCTGCCCCACTTCCGGCATTACCACCCTGTGCCGCTGGAACTGCCGGGCTTCGGCGACAACCCCGCGCCGCCCTGCGAGGATCTCGCCGCCTATGCGCAAGCGCTGCTCGACATGACCGAGCCGGGCCACGCGATCATGGCGGTCGGCGTGAACGCGCTGCTGGTGCTGCACGCGTTGCAGCGACGCCCCGGCCACTTCAGCCGCAGCGTGCTGCTCGCGCCCGTTGGCGCATTTCTGTGGGAACGGCGCCTGCCGAAACTGATGGCGCCGAAGCCGCTGCGCAAGACCATCCACTGGTTGCTCGCGCACTACCCGACGCTGTTCGCCCGCAAGTTCTCGAACCTGACGTGGACACGCGCACAGTACCGCCGCATGGGCGCCGGCTATGCGCGCTGCCGTGCGTTCCTGCCGCACTGGGATCTCGTGCGTGCCGATACCGCGCTGCCGCTGCTCGAGTGGGTCGCCGATCGCATCGAACTCGTGTGGGGCGACCAGGACAACGTGCTCGGCGTGCGCCAGGCCGCCGCATGGTCGGCGATCCTCGCGCGCGCCGACCTCACCGTCACGCTGCAGGCCGGCTGGGGACACTATCCGTGGATCGACGCGCCGGCGGCATTCGTGCACTGGCTCGAAGCGGGCGATGCCGGCTTCGTCGCGCATACCAAGGGCGGGCGCCTGGCGCTGGCCACGATGGCTGGCCTGCCCGTGCCGCCCGCGCTGTCGCTGACCCGCGCCGACGATCCGCGCCTGCCCGGCTTTCTCGCGAGCCAGCCCGATGCCGAGTGGGCGGTCCGCTCGTCGAGCCACGGTGAAGACCAGGCCGATGTGGCCAACGCCGGCCTGCATACGACGTTCCTGCGCGTACCGGCCGCGCAGGCGGCCGCGCGCGTGGCCGAGTTGCTCGATGGCGGCCTCGAGGAAGCGGTCGTGCAGCGCTTCATCACGCCCGTGCTGTCGGGCATCGCGTTCGTGCGGCATCTGGCGGTCGAAGTCGAATGGGTGGAAGGCCACCTCGAAACGCTCGCCGACGGGCAGGCCAGCCCGCAACGCGCGATCCTGTCGCGGCTCGGCGAGCCCTGGCAGCGCGGTACGTTCCCCACCGCGCACGGCCTGAGCGCGCCGCAGCTGTGGACCTTCCTGCAACGCGTGCTGCACGCGTTCCACTACGTGCCGGGCGACGTCGAATGGGCGTGGGACGGCCGGCAGCTGTGGCTGCTGCAGTACCGTCCGATCAGCAGCTACGGCTGGCATCGCCACCTGACCGCCGCGAACATCGCCGAGATCCTGCCGCCGCAGCCGAGCCGGCTGGTCGAGTACGCGCAACGACGCGCGGCCGGCAGCATCCCGGCGATCATGGCGCGCTGGGATGCCCGCGTACTCCAGGACAACGAACCATTCACCGCGCTCTATGGCGGCGCGTCGTACATCAACAACGACCTGTTCCTCGCCCGCCTCGCCGACTGGGGCGTGTCGGCCGGCAACTACAGCGGCGAGATCGGCGGCGCGACACCGCCGCTGCGCTGGCGCCCGCTGCGGCTGCTGGGTTCGCTGCCGGTGTTCTGGCGCATGCTGCGCGTCGCGCGCGGACATCTGCCGACGCTCGAACGCGGCTTGCAGCGCTTCGACCAGGAACTCGCGACGCTCGTCGAGCAGCACGCCGACGGCCAGCAACTGGCCGACTGGTTCACGCGCTTCTACGTGTTCGTCGTGCAGGGCAACCTGTGCATCGCGTCATCGCTGGCCAGCAGCGGCGGCGCACTGTGGGGCCGTCCGCCGACCGCATACGGCCAGCTCGACGACAGCCCGCATCGCCTGCCGTGGGAAACCGATCCGGGCACCACGCGGCCCATGCCTACCGACCTCCCGCTGCAGGCGTTTCCCGACTGGCCGCTGCCGGTTCGCGTGCTCCACACGCTCGGCGCGCCCGGCATGCGCGGCTGGTATCTGCAGGTGCGCGAGTGGTATCGCGACAATCTGATGCGCGTGTTCTTCCGGCTGCATCATGCGATGCCGGCCGCCGATCGCGGCACGTGGTTCGCGCCGCATCCCGAGCGCCGCGAACGCAACGGCAGCTTCTGGCAGGACGGCGGCGAAGGCACCGACGAGGCGGCCGGCTTCATGATCTATCCGGGTCACACGCAAGGCGTGCTCGGCCACGACATCCTGCTGGAAGACACGCTCGATCCGGGCCGGCACGCGCAGTACCAGGCCGCGCGCGCCGTGATCGCGCGCATGGGGGGCCGGCTGTCGCACGGCGCGACACTGCTGCGCGAACTGCGCAAGCCGTCGGCCGTGCTGCCGCGCGTCGATGCGGCGTGGATCGGGCGCGAGGTGCGGCTCAGCGACGGCCGGCTGACGCTGGTCGAATAAACAGGATGCGGTTGCCGTACGCCCGAGCCTGACCTGCGTGCGGGTCAGCGCACCGGCGTGCGGACGACTCCGTCGACCTTCAGCGTGCGCCGGTCGTGCGCGGCTTCGTATTCGACCGTCTGCGCGGGCGCGACGGCGCCGTACGAACGGCCGTTCACATAGACGGTGCCGTCCCGCAGCTCGACCCGGTCGCCGTTGACCGTCGCGGTGGCCCGCTCGCCCTGCAGCACGGCGCCCGAGCAGCCGGCGGTCGAAAAGCTGCGTACCGACGTGCCCGGCATCGCGGCGACACCGCCCGGGTCCGCCGCATGCGCCGCGCTGCACGGCGGCGCATCCATGCTGCCGGCCGCGTGGGCCACGCCCGCGCTGATGCCGCATCCGGCAAGCAATGCAATCGTCATCGGCTTCAGAGGGTTCATGGTGAGCTCCGTTGTCCGCCGCCGCGGATCGATGGCCAGCCGACGCCCGTGCGCGCATGGCAGGCAGGCCGGATGCACCCAGTATGCGTCCGGTTCGCGGCACGCCGCCATCCGCGTCAGTACCACTCGTCGCCGCCCCGGTTCGCTCCGACACCGGCCCCCCCGGAAACACCTCCCGCAGTGCGACCCGTCCCCATGAAAATCCGCCTTGATCAAGTTGCGACCCGCAACTATTATTGATTGCGATCCGCAACCTTTCCAGGCCACCCATGGACCTCATCGACGCGCCCGCCAAGCCTCGCGAAGCCACGATCCTCGAGCTGCGCGACTTCTCCCGCAAACTGGTTCGCGAGCTCGGCTTCATGCGCGCGACGCTGGCCGACAGCGACTGGGCGCCGTCGGCCGTCCACGCGATCCTCGAGATCGGGATGGCGCCCGGCATCAACGCCCGCGATCTCGGCAACATCCTGCGGCTGGACAAATCGAACACGAGCCGGCAACTCGCGCGGCTCGAGGCGGCCGGGGTCGTCGAGCGGCGCGTGTCGAGCGACGATGCGCGCGCGATCGAGCTGTACCTGACCGCCGAAGGGAAAAAGCTCCAGAAGAGAATCGACACGTTCGCGACGGACCAGGTATCGAATGCGTTGCGCCGCATGGTGCCCGCCGACCAGCAGGCGCTGCTGCGCTCGCTCGCGCTGTATGCCGATGCGCTCGCACAGGACAACGCCGCGAAAGCGCCCGCCGCCGCGCTCGATGCGCCAGCGATCCGAGAAGGTTACCAACCGGGCTGCATCGGCGATATAACGAGCCTTCACGCCCGCTTTTATTCGGAACACTGGGGCTTCGGTGCCTTTTTCGAAAAACGCGTGGCGACCGAGCTGGCCGAGTTCGCCGGTGCGCTACCGGCCGACGGCAAGGCGCTTTGGCTATGCCAGGAAGACGGGCGGACACTCGCGTCGCTCGCGATCGACGGCGATCCGGCAACCGGCATCGCGCATCTGCGCTGGTTCATCGTGAACGACGCGCTGCGCGGGTCGGGCATCGGCCGCCGGCTCATGACGGAAGCCATGCGCTTCGTCGACGCGCAGCGGTTTCGCGAAACTTACCTGTGGACGTTCAAGGGGCTGGACTCGGCGCGCCATCTGTACGAGTCGTTCGGCTTCACGCTGACCGACGAATCCGCGGGCACGCATTGGGGAACCGAGGTGGTCGAGCAGCGCTTCAGCCGGCCGGGGCCATCGGGCGATTGAGGGGCGACGGGACGGCTCCGTCGCGCTACCCCATCCCGACGAGCGAATCGAAGACGTTCCTGATCCACGTCTTGACGTCACCCCAGGCGACTGCTTTCTTCCTGAGCATGCTTGTCAGAAACACGATCGACCACGCGACGGCCAAGGCCAGGGCGACGCATACGCTAAAAAATGAAAATGTGCTCATTAAAATCGTACGAGCCGATCGGTTGCAATCAGGACGACCTGCCGGGATTACATCGGGATTTGCGGCAGACCACGTCGTCGCAACCGGATGAACGCCTCACTCTCGATGTAAAAGACGAACGTGCAGGATAACTGGACGCGAGCGACCACACGGCACGCGGCCGGCGCATCACTTGATGCGCTGCACGCGCACGATGCCCCAGACGAGTATCGCGGTAACGACGGCGGTCACGCCGATCGCGAGCCAGATCGACTTGGTCGTGACCCACGTCCCGATGAATGCGGCGGCAAAGAGGCAGGCCGCGCCCCATTCGAGCACATTGTCCAGCCGGTTTCTCGATCGATAGCGTGGCTTGCCGGACGGATCGCGCGGGATCGGTGCCGCCCGCCGCGCGCGCGGCGCGCAAGCGGGAAACGCTTCGACCAGCGCACGGCTCGGCCACGGGTGCGTATCGGCATGCGCGTCGCCCGATCCCGTCACTCGCCAGACGGCGTCGGCATCCGGCGCGCGGCGCAGTTCCTGGATCTCGCGGGCCAGGCCGGCATCGGGATCCTTCTGCCGCTCCAGCAACGCGACCTGCGCAAGTTCGGTTGCAAATGCGTCCGTGGTATCACTCACGTCCGGCAATCCGCTCGTGCGAATCAGCACGAATTCACCGAACGCGGTGGCGACGTAGTCGACGAATGCATCGTAGATCGAACGGTAGCGCTCGCCGAGCAGATCGACGAGGTTGCCCCGGCGCGCGGCTGCGCGCGCCAGCGCGCTCGCCTTCGTCGTGACCAGATACGGATAGCGCGCGTCGCGCTCCTCGGGCGTCGCACCTTCCAGATATTCGTCGAGCTCGTCAGCCTGGTCTTCCGGGTCGAAATCGTCGATGCGATACGCGAAGCGCACGTCGTCGGGCCCGAACAGCACGCGCCAGAACAGCGGAATGAACGCATTCGCTTCGAGCGACGGGCCGCCCGCCGCGAAATAGGCGTTCAATTCGCCTTGGCGCCCTTCAGGCATGCGCGGCCACGGCGGGCTCTCGAGAAACACGGGATGGGACATAACGCGGGCCCCCAGTCGGGATGATCGGATGGTTGTCTTTTTCGGAACGACTTTCACCAACGCACGACAGGCCGACGCATTCTGTCCGACTTTACAAACCTTGTCATCCCGGTCTTTCGACTGGCCTTCCGATGATCGTTCATGGCGATCCGGGCGGCAAACCGTCGAATAGTCCCATCACTTCGCGTACGTCATGGCCGGCACAAGCAGCCCTGCTTGCGCGATTTTCCCGTCATCATCTGGATATACAAAAATGTCCGTTCGTCCGTTGCCAGCCACGACAGGCACAGCAGTTCCGCAATCGTCCGCAGATGTCGCAGAAAGTTGGCACTCGACCTCACCAGGTAGCCGGATCTCGCGCACGCCGCCGCGACCGGGCGCGTGCGCGGTCAACTTCAGCGTCCGCGTCTCGAGAATGTGATCGTCGCGCGCTACGCGCCGAGGCGCTCAGTCGACCGCCGGAATCCATGCGGCGGTCGCCGCGCCGCTCGCGCGGAACGCCGGAAACTTCGCGGCGAGTTCGGCCACGGTATGAATGTCGTTCTTCACGAGATCGTCACGCGTGATCAGCGTCGGCTTCACTGCGATGCGCGCGCCCGGGTCCTGCCCTGCGACCAGCAGCGCGGCGGCCCGCACCGACACCGCGCCGACGACCGCCGGATTGGTCGCGGCCGTCGCGACCCACGCGCTGTTCGGCGCGCGGATGGCCTCGATGTCGGCCGTCGACACGTCCGCGCTGTAGATGCGGATTTTCGACGAGAGCCGGGCCTCGTCCGCCGCGAGCTTCGCGCCGCGCGCGAACTCGTCGTACGGCGCGAACACGACGCGAATGTCGGGATTCGCGCGATACACGGCCGCCGCCTGGTTCGCGACCGATTGCGCGATCGGATTGTCGACGGTGCCCCAGCGCGCCTTTTCCCGCACCTTCGGGTGCGCATGCTTGAAATCGCGCCACGCGGCATCGCGCCGGTCGAGCGGCGCGAATCCGGCCACGTACACGTACCCGGCCGCGAACGCGTCGCCGTTGTCCTTCACCGCCTGATCCAGCAGCAGGTTCGCCAGGTCGCGATCGTTCTGCTCGATCTGCGGCACCTTCGGATTGGCGAGATCGACGTCGAACGCGACAACCTTGATGCCTTTGTCCAGCGCGCGCTGAACGACGTCCTTCAGCGATTCCGGCAAACCGTGATTGACGATGATCGCGGACACGCCGATGCTGATCGCCTGCTGAATCTGCTCGCGCTGCTCGGCTGCGTCCTGCCGGCCTTCGTAGATGCGCAGGTCGACGCCGAGCGCCCGTGCCTGCTTCTGCGCGCCGGCTTCGTAGGCCTGGAAGAAATCGCCGGTCGACAGGTAGTTGACGAGCGCGATCTTCACGCCGCCCTTGTCGAACGGCGCAGGCGCCCCCTTGAGCGGACCGGCGTGGGCCTTGGGCACACCGAACACGAGCGCGGTGCCCAGCACGAGTGCACCGAGTTTCAGTTCGATACGCGACTTTCGGCGAAGCAACGAGCGCATGGCGTGTCTGTCTCCAAACAAGGACGATATCGGCTCAATCTATCAGCGCGCCACGCGAATTCAAACCGACCGATTCGGCAATGGATATTACTTTGGATAACAAACCGTCCTGCTTGAAGATTCTCCGGACCGTGGGTGCCCGAGCTGAGTCTCGTCGAGCTCACGCGTCACGCCCGGGCATCGGTACGGCGGCCGATGCCGAACGTAAATGCAAGGGCCAGCACGAGCAGGACGCCCTTGATGAAATCCTGCATGTAGTAGGGTGCGTTCAGCATCGTGAGCCCGTTGAGCAGCACGCCGACGAACACCGCCCCGACGACCGTGCCGAATACGTTGGGCCGCTTCGCGCCCCACACCGCGTAACCGATCAGCGCCGCCGCCACCGCATCGAGCAGCAGCGAGTGGCCCGCGCTCACGTCGCCGCGGCCGACCCGCGCGGCGATCAGCACGCCGCCCAGCGACGCGATCGCGCCCGACACGACATACGCGGCGACGCGGTAGCGCGCGGCCGGCGCGCCGGCCAGCCGCGCGGCCGTTTCGTTGCCGCCGATCGCATAGATCACGCGGCCCCAGCGCGTCGCTTCCATCGTGATGCAGGCCAGCACCGTCACCGCCGCGAGCAGCAGCACCGGCAACGGTACGACGTCGAACACGCGCAACCGGCCGAGCGCAAGAAACGCATCGGGGAACACGCCCGTCGCGTCCGTGCCGTCGGGCAGCACGGAGCCGGTCGCGAGCGAACGGCCGCCGGTCGGGATCAACTGCAGGCCGGCCAGCAGGAACAGCGTGCCGAGCGTCGCGAGCTGGTCGGGTACGCGCAGCCGCGTGATCAGCAAGCCGTTGAACAAGCCGGCGGCCACGCCAAGCACGACGCAGGCGAGCACGGCCGCCCATGCGCTGCCGTGCCAGACCACCAGCACGTAGCTCGCGACCATTTGCGCGGTCGCGGCCACGCTGCCGACCGACAGGTCGAAGCCGCCGGCCGCGAGCGTGACCGTCACGCCGATGCCGAGCAACGCGACGATCGACACCGCCTGCAGGATGCTGAACAGATTGTCGACGTTCAGGAACGCGGGCTCCCTGAGCGCGAACACGACCACGAGGACGCCCAGCACGAGCAGGATGCCCGTCCGTTCAAGCACATCGCGGATGCGCGCCGGCCCGGGGCGCGACGACCGTTCGACGGATGCGGCATGGCGGACAGCGGAAGAAGTCACGGGTTTCATGAGCAGGCACGCACGATGGAAGAAGGGGGAGGCGGGCAATCGAGCGTCGCGCGATCGAACCGCACGATACGATCGGCGATCTCGGCCGCTTCCTCGAGATCGCTGACGAACACGATCGTCGTGCGCTCATGCGCATGACGCCGCAGCGTATCGACGATATCGGCGCGCGCGCCTGCATCGATGCCCTGGAACGGCTCGTCGAGCAGCAACAGCCGCGCCGGCTCGGCGTGCCAGCGCGCGAGCACGACCTTCTGCTGGTTGCCGCCGGACAGGTGCGCGACGCGATCGTCGGGCCCGTCGCAGCGAATGCCGAACCGCGCGATCGCCGTCGCGGCCGCCGTGCGTTCGCGCGCCCGGCGCACCGCGCCGCTCGCGAACCAGCGCGACAGGAACGGAAAGCCGATCGTGCCCGCGATCGACGCGAACGGAACGCTGTCGGGAAACAACGACGTACGCCAGCGGTCCTCGCCGGCCAGGAATACGCCGGCGCGAATCGCGTCGGCCGGCGAACGTGGCCGCCATGTCCGGCCGTCGAGCGTCATCTCGCCGGCCGCCGCCCGCACCGCGCCGAAGATCGTCCGCGCGAAGCGCGACTTGCCGCCGCCGACGGGGCCCGCGATCGCGACGATCTCGCCGCGCTGCACATCGAGATCGAACGGAGTACTGGTCGGCGTCAGCCGCATCTGCCGCACGCTGAAACCTGGGCCTGAGCCTGAGCCTACCCCGGCTCCGGCCAGCCCGGCACGCTCCGGCACCGGTGCACGCGTACGCGGCAACGGCCGGCCGATCATCGTTTCCACCGCGGCGTCGAAATCGATCGGCGCGGCCAGGTCGGCGACGATCCGCCCGTCGCGGACGATCGCCGCGCGATCGGCGATGCGGCGCAAATCGCCGAGCCGATGCGACACCAGCAGGATGGCGACGCCGTCGCGGCGCAACGCGTCCACCAGCACGAACAGCCGCTCGGCCTCCGCCGCCGACAGGCTGGCGGTCGGCTCGTCGAGAATCAGCAATGATGGCTGCCCGGCCAGCGCACGCGCCAGGGTCACGCGCTGCTGGTCGGCCAGCGACAGCGAGGCGAGCGGTGCGGCCAGGTCGACGTCGAGCCCGACCCGCGCGGCGAGCGATCGCGCCGCCGCGCGCCGTGCGGCCGGCGGCGCACGCCACGGCGAGGCCGGGTCGCACAGCCGGTCGAGCAGCAGGTTGTCGGCGATCGACAGCGTCGGCACGACGGCGTCGGCCACCGACTGGTGCACGGTCGCGACGCCGAGTCGCTTGGCCGCGTGCGGCGACGCCGGCCGATAGGGTTCGCCGCGCAGCGTCAGCGTGCCGCCGTCCGCTTGCAGCGCGCCGCTCAGGATCTTGACGAAGGTCGACTTGCCCGCGCCGTTCGCGCCCATCAACGCGACGACTTCGCCGGCGCCGATCGACAGGTCGAGCGCCGCCAGCGCGACGGTCGCGTCGAAGCGCTTCGCGACGCCCGTGGCGCTCAGGACAGGCGGTAACGTCGATCGATGGGGCCGATCGTCGCGCGTCACGTCCATCGTCTCGTTCGTCGCGCTATTCATACCGAAGATTCCGGACGGCGCGATGCGGTTGCAGGAGAAACAGGTCGTCGTGGGTCATGTCACGCAACTCCACTGAGGGTCGTCCGGTATTGATCGGCTCGTCAGCCCGCTTCCGGCACCGGAAACCGGAACGAAGCGCCATAGGCGGTGTCGGGCAGGCGGTCCCTTCCGCTCAGCCGTGAACGGAAGGTGCCGCTCGCCGGCGTCGCTCGGTAAAGACCGCGCTTTTTCAGTTCCGGCACGATCAGTTCGGCGAAATCGTCGAGCGTACCCGGGCTGATGAGCGGATTGAGCATGTAGCCGCTCGTCGTCGATTGCCGCGCATGCTCGGCGAGCTGGTCGGCGACTTCGTCGGGCGAGCCGACGAGGATCAGGTCGGTGCCGCGCGTGACATTCGCGAACTTGCGCCGCACGTCGCCGGCAGTGAGCGGCTTGCCGCTGCCGTCCGGCCGCACCACGTAGGACGTGAGCCCTTCCGTTTGCGTCGTCAACGGCTCGTCGTCCGCATAGCGATCGATGTCGATGCCGGTATCGCCCGCATAGCTGACGAGTTGAGCCTGCAGGTGATAGTGCTGCTGCAGCGCGTGGTACTTCTCCTTCGCGTCGGCCGACGAACGCGCCGTCACGATCCGCAGCACCGTGAGCGCCTTCACATCCTCCGCTGCCCGGCCGTTTCCGACCGCCAGCCGCCGGATTTCATCGAGGCCGGTGCGAATCTCGTGCGGATTCGACTTCGCGACGAACACCACCTCAGCGTGCTTCGCCGCGAACTCACGCCCGCGCCCGGACCAGCCGGCCTGGATCAGCACCGGCGAGCGCTGCGGCGACGGCGCACAGACGTGCGGGCCACGCACGCGATAATGCGCGCCTTCGTGCGCGATCGGCCGCACACGGTCGCCGCGCGCGTAGCGCGGCTCGCGCTTGTCGGCGACGACCGCGTCGTCCGCCCAGCTCCCTTCCCACAGCTTGTAGGCCACGTCGAGAAACTCCTCCGCACGTGCGTAGCGTTCGTCGTGGCCGATCATCCGGTCGAGCCCGAAGTTGCGCGCCGCGCTCGTCAGATAGGACGTCACGATGTTCCAGCCGATCCGGCCGTTGCTCAGGTGGTCGAGCGTGCTGAAGCGCCGCGCGAGCGCGAATGGATGTTCATACGTCGTGCTCGCGGTCACCCCGAACGCGATCCGCTCGGTCTGCGCGACGAGCGCCGGAATCAGCATCATCGGATCGTTCGCGGGCGCCTCGACCGCCCACTGGACCGCCGCGTCGGCCGACCCGCCATGGACGTCATACAGGCCGAGCACGTCCGCGAAGAACAGCATGTCGAGATCGGCCTGTTCGGCCGTACGCGCGAGGTTCGACCAGAACGCGAGCGTGTTCGCGCGCAGCCGTTCGTCGGCGGGATGGGTCCACAGGCTCGGCGCACCGCCGCAGCCGACGCTGGCCTGTTCGTAAAGGGAAAACAGCAAGGGGCGAGGATCGGACATCGTCGTGTTCAGTGCAAAAGCAGGCATCAGTTGGGTGCCGCCCACGCGCCGGACGATGCGCGGCGGCGCCGTGCGGGCGGGCGATCGTCGGGCTCGCGCGTCAGGTAGCGGTTGAGGTGTTTCTCGAGACGGGCGGCGGGAATCGTCAGCAGCGCGACCAGCACGACATAGACGATCGCCGCGCCCGCGAGCGGCTCATAAACGCGCAAGGTTTCAAAACGAAGCGTATTGGCCGTCCCCATCACGTCGAACACCGTGACGGTCGACGCGAGAACGGTCGACTTCAGCAGCAGGATCGCTTCGCCGGTGAGCGCCGGCAGCGCGAGTCGCCACGCACGCGGACCGACGATCCGGCGCAGTACACCCGCCCGCGTCATTCCGTATGCCAAGCCGGCCTCGATCTCGCCGGCCGGCACCCCGGCAATCGCGCCGCGCAGGATCGTCGCGACATAGGCGCCCTCGTTCACGCTCAACGCGACGACCGCATACCAGAACGCGTCGCGCAACAGCGGCGACGCCCAGCTGTCGCGCATCCATTCGCGCGGGACGATCTGGCCGAAGCCGTAATACAGCAGATAAAGCTGCACCAGCAGCGGTGTACCGCGAACCAGCATGATCCAGCCGCGCGCGGGCCAGCGGCAGGGTGCGTGACGCGAACCCGCCGCCAGCGCGAGCGGAATGCCGATCGCCACGCTGGCGATACCCGACAACAGCAGCAACGCCAGGGTCGTCGGCACCGCGGCGAGCAGCTTCGGCATCACCGTGTCGAGCAGGAACGTCAGCGAAAAACTCATGCGCAGGCGCGCCTCGTACCACGATTCACGTAACGTTCGAGCATCGCGAAAAGGCCCGTCGACGCGACGCTCAACAACAGGAACAGCGCGGCCGTGACCAGGTAAAAGAAAACGTAATGCCGCGTCGCACCGGCGGCGAGCTGGCTCGCCTTCAGCAGATCCGTGAAAGACCCGAGCACGCTGATGAACGACGCATCCTTGGTCGCGTTCAGCCACACGTTGCCGACGCCCGGCAGCGCGAGCCGCGCCGCAACCGGAAGCCGGATGCGGGTCAACGTTTGCCACGGGCTCATTCCGTACGCGTGCGCGGCCTCGATCTGCCCGACCGGCACGTTGACGAGCGCCGCGCGGAAGATGTCGGTCAGATAGGCGCCCTGGATGAAGCCGAGCGACAACGCGGCCACGATGAACGGATCGAATGCGAAGCCGTCGGGCACCAGGCCGCTGCCGTGCAACGCGGACTCGAGCGCAGGTGCGACCGCATAGAACGCGAGCAGCAGGCACAACAGTTCGGGCAGCGCGCGCACGAGTGTCGTGTAGAGCCGTGCCAGCCAAGCGAGCGGGGCGTGCCGCGACAGCTTGCCGAGCGCGCCCGCGATGCCGAGCAGCGTCCCGGCGCAGAACGACGCAGACGCGACGCCGAGCGTCAGTGCGAACGCGCCGGCGAAGATGCGCCCGTAACCGCCGTCGCCGAACGCAAGCAATGCCAGCAGCGAATCGTCCGCGGTCATCGGCTCAGCGACCCTTCTCGATCGTACCCTTCAGGTTCGGATAGCGTGCGGTGATCGCATCCCACGTGCCGTCCTGCTGCAGTTGCGCGATCACGGTCGACAACCGGCCGCGCCATGCATCGCCTTGACGCACGCCCGCGCCGATGCCGAGACCCAGCACGGGGTTGTCCGCGCAGGTGGCCTTGACCTCGAAATCCTTGCCGTCACGCGACGACAGGAAGGCCGTGAACAAGCCCTTCGCTTCCTGCACGTAATCGACCCGGCCCGAGACCAGATCCGCGAGCGCGTTGTCGAATTTATCGAACGCCTTGATCTGGGCGTCGCGCTTGAAACGTGCATCGAGGAACGCCGAGAAGTTCGTGCCCGCCTCCACGCCGATCACGCGATCCTTGAAGGTGGCCGGCACCGCGCAATCGACGCGGCGCCGATCGCTTTTTGCGCCGACGAAAACCGTCGGCGACTCATAATAAGCACGACTGAAGTCGATCGCCTTCTGTCGTTCGCCGGTGATCGTCATCGACGACCAGATCACGTCGATCTTGCGGTTCTGCAGCGCAGGGATCAGCCCGTCCCATGCGATGTCGGTGAGTTCGCAACGTACATTGAGCTTGCTGCATGCCGCGTCGAGCAGGTCGACCTCCCAGCCCTTCCACTTGCCGGTGGCATCCTTCGAGAAGAACGGCGGGTACGACTCGGCGTCGATGCCGACGCGCAGCGTCGGTTGCGCCGCGTGGGCGGCCGGCAAAAGACCGATTACGAACAGCGCGGCCGCGGCGCGGCGGACCGTTGAGGGCATCAAGCGATTCATTTGGCAGACTTCTCGGATAACGTCGACATCGCCGGTGTCGCACCGGCATCGGGATGCGTGACTTTAGTGCCTGCCGATGCGTGTACCAAATGGTTATTTTTTCGATGGATATCTGATCGGAAGATATGCCGCTGCCCTACGTGCCTGAGGCCAGGACTACTCAAACCGTCGGCCTCGAATTCCGGCGTCTCTTGATTCCGGAGAACGCCGGGTCGACGGCCCCTCAACCGACGAACTTCGCTTCCACACCGCTTCGCACCACGAGATCGAAACGCTCGGGGCGGATATGGAATACCGTGGATTCGCACGTGCGGCCATCCGACAGGCGCGACGTACGCCGCAATACGAGCAATGGCGCGTGCAAGGCAATCCGGAGGTGCGCTGCGACTTCCATCGGAGAACCAATGGCCGTGACCGACATGTCCGCATCCGTGATGCGCCAGCCCAGCACGCCCTCGAGTACCTCGTAGGTCGACATTTGCCGCGCCTGCTCGAAGGTGACGATTCCGGCATCGGGCAGCAGGCAGATCTGCGCGAGCGCGATGGGCTCGTCGTCGACCCAGTGCAGGCGTTCGAGATAGATGCAGCGCGTCACGTCGGTCGAGAACGCGTGTCGAAGGCCCGTCTTGTGCGAAACGGCTTTCGCCGACGGGCGACAGGCCGACGCATGCGCGCCCGACCTGACCCACCTTGTCACCGGGGGCTTTCGACGGCCTTTCCGACGCTCGCCCGGTGACGATCGCGGCAGAAAACCGTCGAATATTCTCATCACTTCGAGCCGGTCACCCACCCTCGCCATCACACCCGAACGCATTCATCGGCCTTCGAACGCCTAGGGAAAATCCGGAGACATCCTTACAGCGATTTACCTGATGATTCATGGAAGCGTCATGTTACGGCGATTCAGGTGTCCGCCAAGCTTTCAATTCGCGTCACGAAACCGATGCCGCCGCGCGGCGCATGCGATGACCGAAACCTGAAACGGCAGCCGCCGGCGAATCGTCAGGTGTTCAATACTTTCAACAACCCGGTCGAGAGTAATCGTGAGATTCCGTGGCCCGCTGGTGCGGTGGAGACGAGGCGATGCGCGAAACCTGCGCGCTACGATCGCGTCCTCCGACGACAGTGGCGGCGGCCCAAGCCCTCGCCTGCCGCTGTCGATCTACACCATCCTGTCCCGCCGCTCCGTTCGCCGCCACAACGCCGTCGCCGCGCGTGCGTACGTCGCGATCCATACCGACGACGTGGCATCGCTACTGCCTTAGCGCCCCGCCACTTTCCCTGACTCCGTTCGACCCATTCGCCGTGTCAACCGACCGGTGACAGGATCGGCTCGCACTGCGTTTCCGTGCAAGCCGGCTCCTGATCGAACGGACTCCTGATCGCCGTGCACCACGCTCGCTCGCCGCGAGCGACGGTCGCGCACGCCCGCTTCATCCGATGAACCATCGCGCCACGACCCGCGCCTTGCGGCTCGCTACGCGCACCGAAATGGAAGACTCCGTTATGCGAATCCGCACGCTTCGCCGCGCCCTTGCGACCGCCGCCATCCTGTCGGCCGCCGCGGCTGCCGGCACGACCGCCCACGCGGCCGGCGAACTGAACATCTACAACTGGTCCGACTACATCGCGCCGGACACGATCCCGACCTTCCAGAAGCAGACGGGCCTGCACGTCCGCTACGACAACTACGACAGCGACGACACGCTGCAGGCAAAGCTGATGTCGGGGAATTCCGGCTACGACGTCGTCGTGCCGACGTCGAACTACATGGCCAAGCAGATCCAGGCGAGCGTCTACCAGCCGCTCGACAAGTCGAAACTGCCGAACCTCGCGAACCTCGATCCGCTGCTGATGAAGATGGTTGCCGATGCCGATCCGGGCAATCGGTACGGCGTGCCGTGGGCGTACGGCACCGACGGCATCGGCTACAACGTGCAGGCCGTGAAGAAGGCGCTCGGCGACAAGGCGCCGGTCGACAGCTGGGCGCTGGTGTTCGATCCGGCCAACATGGCGAAGCTGAAGAGTTGCGGCGTGTCGTTCCTCGACCAGGCCGTCGACGTGTTCGCGGCCACGCTGCAGTACATGGGCAGGGATCCGAACAGCACGAACCCGGCCGACTACCGCGCCGCGTACGAGGTGCTGAAGAAGGTGCGCCCGTACATCACGCAGTTCAACTCGTCGGGCTACATCAACGATCTCGCGAACAACGACCTGTGCGTGGCGTTCGGCTATTCGGGCGACGTCGGCATCGCGCACCGTCGTGCCGCCGAAGCGAAGCGCCCGTACGAGATCGGCTTCGCGAACCCGAAGGAAGGCGGGCTGCTGTGGTTCGACATGATGGTGATCCCGAAGGACGCGCCGAACCGCGACGCCGCATTGAAGTGGATCAACTACGTGCAGGATCCGAAGGTCAATGCCGGCATCACCAACGCGGTGTTCTATCCGACCGCGAACAAGGCCGCGCGCCAGTACGTGAAGCCCGCGATCGCGCGCGATTCGTCGGTGTATCCGCCCGACGAGGTGCTGAGCAAGATGACGCTGCTCAAGCCGATGCCGCCGGAGATTCGCCGGCTGCAGAACCGGCTGTGGGCGCAGTTGAAGACGGGGCGCTGAACCGCGCGCCGCGGTAACGCATCGTGCCGCCGGCGGCTGGCGCGCGCCGGCGCCACGCCGTCGCCTCGAAACCGGGGACATCGCGTGCCAGCGGGCCGACCCTGCCACGCGCGCATCGCGACGACAGTAGTCGAACCGGCCGCGCGAACTATCGCAACGCCTGCTCCGCCGAAAACGCGTGTTCCGCGAAGCGGATCACGTCGTCGAGCGACGACGTGCATGTGGCGCCCGCCGCGAGTTCGCGAAACGCACCGTCCGGCCCGAGGCAGATGAGCGGCTTGCGCCAGCGCCGCGCGAGCGCGATCTCCTCGGCCGTGCCGTGGCCGCCCGGCAGCGCGACGATCAGGTCGCTGCTCAGCACGTTCACGTAGTTGCGGTTGATCGTATCCGGGGCGGCGCCCGGCTCGCGGCGCGGCAGCGGCGTGAGGATCGGGATGTCGACGAACGGATGCGGATAGCCGTCGAGCGGCACGAAGCCCGCGAGCGGATCGGCCTGCGTCGGCAGGATGCCGATCGACCGGCCGGCCCGCCCCGGCACGCCGGCGAACGCGCGCGCGACCGCCAGCATCACGCCCTGCCCGCCGCCCGTCAGCAGGTTGAAACCGGCCTGCGCGAGCCAGGCGCCGAGCGGCTCCGAAAACGCGAGCCACGGCTCCTTGCCCGAGCCCATCACGCCGATCGTCTTGTTCTTCTGTTGCATCGAAATTTTCAGTGAAGTCGTTGGTCGTTGGGTGGTGCGCGATGGTCGCGCTCATTCGAGCTCGACGCCCTTGAGCTCGGGAATCAGGAACAGCGTCGCGACCATGTCGAGCACGTACAGGCCGGCGAGCAGCGCGATGGCCGTCTGGAACGAGTAGTGCGCGGCCAGCGCGCCGACCGCGACCGGGCCGAAGCCGCCGACCGCGCGGCCGATGTTCCACAGCACGTTCTGCGCGGTGGCGCGTGCGGCCGTCGGATAGCCTTCCGACATCAGCGTCCCGTAGCCGCCGACCATCCCGTTGACGAACATGCCCATCAGCGCCCCGGCCCACAGCATCGCGGTCGGATCCGACAGCCGCGCATACGCGAGGACCGTCACGACCGCGCCGAGCTGGTACAGCAGGAACGTCGGCTTGCGCCCGATGCGGTCGGCCAGTTGCCCGAACACCCAGACGCCGATCATCATCCCGACGACCGTCGCCGCGGTCCACAGCCCCGACTTCGTCAGCGAGAAGCCCATCTGTTTCGACAGGAAGGTCGGCAGCCAGATCATGATCCCGTAGTAGCCGAAGTTCTGGACCGAGCACAGGATCACGATGCCGACGCTCGTGCGCGCGGTGCGGCCGTCCGCGACGAGCAGGCGGAACGCGTTGGCCTTCGGCTGCGCTGCGCGTTGCACGAACGCTTCAGGCTCGTGCAGCCTGTTGCGCATCGCCCACGCGAGCAGCGCGGGCAGCACGCCGACCACGAACATCCCGCGCCAGCCGATGTGCTGCAGCAGGAATGGCGTCAGCAGGGCCGCCAGCAATACGCCGGCCTGCCAGCCGAGCGCGACGTAGCACGACACGCGTGCGCGTTTGCTCGCCGGCCACGCTTCCGCCGCGAGCGCCATGCCGATCCCGAACTCGCCGCCGAGCCCGATGCCCGCGATGGTGCGGTACACGAGCAGATCCTCGAAGCCCTGGGCGAACGCGCACAGCCCGGTGAAGATCGCGAACAGCAGGATCGTCCAGGTCAGCACGCGCACCCGCCCGTATCGGTCGCTCAATGCACCGAACAGGATACCGCCCGCGACGGCGCCGATCAGCGTCCACGTGACCAGCGCGCCGCCCTGCCCGGGCGTCAGATGCAGCGCCGCCGTGATCGCCGGCAGCATGAAGCCGAGGATCAGCAGGTCGAAGCCGTCCATCGCATAGCCGATCGCCGATCCGGCCAGCGCTTTCCACGCGTACGCGCCGACCTGCTCCACGCGCGGGGCCGGCGGGCCGCCGAGCGTCGAAGATTCTATGTTTGCTGCCATGGTGTCCTGCCACGATTGTCCGGCGACATTTTAAAGCCTGTGCCCGTGAGCGACGGGCCGGCAGCCCCCCGGTGAAAATGGATCGCGCGCGCGTCGGCGCCCGCTTGCAGGACGGCGAGCGGGAATTGGCGGGGAATGAACGGGAGGGAAAAACGGCGATCCGGTGTCGGCGGCGAAGCCGGTGATGTCGCGGTCAGGCCGGACACCGGATGAAAGACAGCATGAAGGCGGCGTGTTACCGGCCGGCCCGCTGGCGCGAACCGGACGGCGCCGGGCGGCCTCGCGGCCCGGCCGGCATCAGCCTTGATCGTCGCCGGGCCACCAGGTCTTGGCCTCGCGGTCGACGGCGAGCGTATCGAGATCCTTGCCTTCGAGCCATTTCGGGCGCGGGCCGCGGCCCGACCACGAGCGGCCGGTCGACGGATCGTAGTACTTGGCAGGCGCCTTGCGTTTTCGCTGAACGATGTAACCGAGCGCGCTCAGCACTTCCTGCTGCGAAATTCCCAAAAGCTCGACCTGTTCCTTGAATGCCGCGAGCGCGGCCTGCTTCTCCTTCTGCTTCGCATCCGACAGCTTGATGTTCAGGTCCCGAAGTTGTGCTTCGAGTTCCTGCAGGGCCTGGGTCATGTATTCATCCTCTTTGGGCATGTTTTCGCAAAAAGCTCCGATGGCGGAACCTACCATGAAGTTCCGCCGATGGGGGCTGTCAAATGTCTGAATCGTTTGCCGGAGCCGGCATGGCTTGCGCGATACGCACTAAACGACGCCGCGCGTCAATCAATGGCAGACAGGACCGGGCCGGCAACGCGCAGCCCGCCATGGTCGAAGGCACGGCGAACGGCTGCGGCAAGTAAGCGTCGCACCATGGCACTGGCGCGGCATGGCGCGAATGATAGCAGTGCTCGGCGTCGTGTTGCAGAAGTCGTCGGCCGGCGTCGATGCGGATACGTCGGATTACTGGCCGACGTCGCGGGCGTCCCACTGGATCCGGTCGAACAGCGCGCGCAGCTTCGCGCCGCGCGCCGCGTTCAGCGCGGCCGCATGCGCGACACGCCCGGCGAGATGCGCGCGAAAGTCCGGGTGCGCATCGCGATTCTGCGACGCCGGGCCGCTGCGGATGCAGTTGGTCAGGATGGCCTTCAGGAGATCGAACGCATCGCGCGCCAGGTTCGGATGACGATTGACGACCACGCCGGCCAGTTGCTGCCGCGTACCGCGCCGCATCACGCGCGTCTTGCGCAGTTGCAGCGCAAAGCCTTCCTCGAGCGCGATCGCGGCGACCCGGATCTGCAGCCGTTCGACCTCGCGCGCCAGCGTGCCGCCGCCGGAGAAGGCGAGATCGTCGGCATAGCGCGTGTAGGTTGCACCGAGCGAACGCGCGAGCGCGGCGAGCCGCATGTCGAACCGGAACGCGCTCAGGTTCGCCAGCGCCGGCGACGTGGGCGCGCCCTGCGGCAGATGCCGCTCTCGATAACGCTGGCGGCCGATCCAGTCGAACCGGTCGCGCAGGTCCGGCGCGAGCAGCCGTGCGGACGGCACGCGGTTGGTGCACAGCCCGGTGAGCATGCGCGCGACTTCGACCGGGTACCCGAGCGTGACGAACAGCGCGTGCACGCGGGCGGCGCGTATCGATACGAAGAAATCCGCGAGATCGAACCGGACGACGACGTCGCGATCCGCATGGGGCGCCGCGAACGACACGATCCCGTGCCCCTTGCGAAAGCCGTGTACCGCACCGTGCGGCGCGATGCGATCGAGCAGCCCGTGCAGGATGCGGCGCTGTGCTTCGCGCAGCCGGCCTTTCGGGATTTCGACGAGGCGGCTGCCGCCGCTGCGCTTGTCGTGCGCCACGTACGTGTAGTGATGCAACGGCGTGGCGCTGCTGCGCGCGTCGACGCGCCAGTGGTCGGACAGCCAGTCGAGCGCCGGCGCGCTCACGCCGAGCCAGCCGGCCAGATCGCCGGGCGTCGCCCATTGCGGCACGTCGCAGCCGGCGAGCGGCGCCGGCAAGGGTTGCTGGACGGGGGGACGCCGTATGACGCGGATCACGGCCGGCCGATCCTCGCGATACCAGGCGCGCACGAACGCGGCCGCATCGGCCAGAACCGCCGCAAGCACGTCGATGTCGACGTCGTCCCAGTTCGCGCCGAAGCGGGCGAGCGCGACGTCCGCGCATTCGTGCGCCCACGGCTGCGCGCCGCCTAGCACGGCAGCCATACGCGCGATGACGCCACCGCGCTCGGGCGTCCCGGCGAGCATCGCCTCGGCAATCGTGCGGGTGGTATCGCGCAGGGATGAATGCATGGAGAAAGATGGGCGGGACGATGAGCCAACGTGACTGGTGCTGCGAGGGGAGGCGTTACGCCACGCGCAACCCGGCCCCTTGCGACGCATCGGGGTGTCAATCTCATCCACGGGGTAGCCCCGTAGTCCTGGAACATCGGCTGCCTGTTCCGGGCGTGTGCTTGACCCACCGGCCCGCGATGCGACTTTAATGGCCGCGAACGCGGCGTGTCAAACCGGGTGGCGATCCGGCGCCGCGGCGGCGCGCCGGATCGCGACGCGCAACCTACGCGTGCCGGGAAAACAGTTCGCGGTACGCGATCGGCGCGACGCCGACGCCGACGCCGGCCATGTTGTTCAGCATCGTGGCCCAGGTCGCGTTGTCGACGCTGACCGGAAACGACCGCACGCGGTTGGCGAGCAGCCAGAAGGTGCGCGTCATGCCGTTGCTCGTCGCGACTTCGTACCCGCTTCCCTCGAGCCTTAGCCGACCGGCGGCAGCGCCACCGGTTCGACGCGGCCGGCCCGGAACGCGGCGGCGGTCGACGCGTATTTGCTGTCGAGCGGCATGACGCGGCACGGCACGCAGTCCTGCGAATTCAGCTGCGGAAACGCCGGGCTCGTGCCGAGCCACAGGCCGTAGAACCTTTGAGCGTCGAGATGCACGACGAAGCGCTCCGTTTCGGCGGGCGTTGCCGCCATGTAGCAGTCGGCCTGGCCGGGAACGACGACGCGCCACGTCGCGCGCTGCGCGCTCAGGTCGACCAGCTCGCTCGGCAGCGGCCGCGGCTGGATGGGAGACGGTCGTCCCGCTTCGCGCAGGTCGCGTGCGCGATCGAGTCCGATACGAAGACGTGTCAGCATGGGCCCTCTCTTTCTCTCGTGATTTGTTCGAATGCGTCAGGGGGCGGGCGATTACATCGTCACGTGTTCGCAATCCGTGGGCCCGGCGTCCTGACGCCCCCGGTGTGTTCGGGAACTGGCGCAGTGTAGCGTTTTTCCGGGTCGGCAAGAATCAACTCGGCCGGCGCCGACTGCAGTATCGACGGACCTGCGCTGCGCAGTTCAAGCACCGGACGAACCCCACGCTCGAATGCTCGAACCCTCATGAACGCCCATGCGCTTCACCTGCCACGCCATCAACCAGAGAATCAATATTCGTCGCCGATTATCTGAATATCGAAACAATCAAAAACAATAACAACAGACCGCAGAATTCAATGAAATCAAATTCAAACAAAAAATTATCGAATTCGATCAACGATAAATTAATACGATTGGCGCCCTCAAAATCAAATAAATAGTCTGTGTTGTGCGCCGCAACACCGTGATTCAAAGATCAACGAGATACGGAGGCGCAGCACGAATCGCTTCATTCGTGCTTTGTCGCAAAGTTTCCACCTTGTCAGGCCACCGTTGATTTCCAGGCATTCGTGAATCAGCAATCCGGAAAGGCATACCTGTCTTCCCGGACGTGACCGACGTCGTCAGATCGCATTAATTCATTCAATACCAAAGGAAAGTCATGAAGAAGATTGCAACCGTGCTGTTTTCAGCACTGATGCTCGCCTCCACGTGCGCGTCCGCCCAGGCGCTTTGCAAGGCCGGCAAGATCGACAAGATCGAAACCGACGCCACCGGCAACCTGCTGGTGACCATCAACGACGGCATCTACTCGTTCAGCGCGAAGGAAGTTTATTCAATTATTTACCAGGCCTATTCAGAAAACAGGAATCTGTTTATCTACGGAAACAATTGTGCGAATGGCTCGCCGGCAACCCGCTTTGCCATTCGTTAATCGATCTTAACGCTCGACGATTATCAATACGTGGAGCACGGGGCTGGATTGACGTTCCGAATCCGGTGCCATCGCGGGCCGTGGTGTCGGCGCTGCGCGTCATGACACCACACCCGCGGCCCGCCCCCCCGTTCCGGTATCCATGGAGCAGCCGCGCTTGCCGCGACGAGCCAAACGTTGCCCGGTATTTTTCACCCCGACCACCTCCGGCGCCCGCAAGGACAGCGCCGACCCGCATCGCGACGGCCATCGTGCTCAATCGGCGAGCGCGATGTCGCGAACGTGGGCCGAATCGAATGTCTTCACGCGCCACCCCGGCGAACGCAGAATGCCTGCGATCGCGGGACACTACCGCAGAAACGGCGCCAGCGCGTCGGAAGCTTCGGAGAACCGCTGCTCGAGGAAGTCGAGCAACGTGCGCACGCGCGGCGCCATATAAAGCGTGCGTTGAAACAGCGCGTTCACGGGCACGTCCGGGCAGCGCCACTCCTGCAGGAGCAGCTTGAGCCGCCCGGCCTGAAGATCGGCGCCGATGTCCCAGATCGATTTCATGGCCACCCCTCGCCCCTCGATCGCCCATTCGCGGGCAAGCGAACCATCGTTGGTCTGACGGGAACGGTCGAGCGGCGCGGTGAACGATGCGGTCTCCCCGTCGCGCGTGAAACGCCAGTTGTTCGCCACGCCGGCCGCCGAAGAAAGGACGATGCATCGATGCTCACGCAAATCGTCGGGATGGCTCGGCATGCCGTGCTCGGCGATGTAGTCGGGCGACGCGCAAAGCGCGCGGCGATTGTCGGCCATGCGCTTGGCGACCATCGAGCTGTCCGCCGGCACGCCGAACCGGATCGCGAGATCGATATCGTCCTGCAGCAGGTGTGACAGTGAATCCGAGAGCACGAGCGAGAGCGTGACGTTCGGATGGCGCTCGTTGAATGCGTCGAGCCAGCGACGCAGCACGGTGCGCCCGAAATCGGAGGTAGCCGATACACGCAACGCCCCGCTCACCGATGCACGTCCGGCCTGCAACGCCGCACGCGCATCTTCCAGCGTTTGCAGCGCATGCTGGCAATGTACGAGATACAGACGGCCCTCATCCGTGAGGCGCAGCTTGCGGGTCGAACGCTCGAACAGCTGCGTGCGGAGTTCTCCCTCGAGCTTGACGAGCCGGGCGCTCGCCGCCGCGGGGGACAGTCCGAGCTTTCTGCCGGCCGCCGAAAGACTGCCCTGGCTTGCTGCTTCGACGAAAAGGCGAATGTCACCGAGATTGTCCATGGTCGCGTCGTGCGAAAGGAATGTTGGGGTGTGCCGCGCGATGCGCCGCGCGGACCGGGCATGGTAACGCGATGCGGACGGACGAGGAAAAGGCCGATCGGCAGGATCGGCCCCCGGGCCCGCTTACTTGGCGACCACGCCGAGCTGTTGCAGGAACGTCAGGTTGTCTTCGAGATGCCAGTTGTCGGTGATCTTGCCGTCGCGAATGCGATAGATGTCCGTGGCGATGAAGTCGACCACCTGCCCCTTGCCCTGCACGCCGTTGAAGGTGCCGGTGAAGTGACCGGTGAAGTGCAGATGGGTGACGACGCGGTCGCCGGCGACGATCATCTGTTCGACGTCGGCGTGAACGTCCGGCACGGCGCGATGGAAGCCTTTCGATGCAGCCAGCGGCCCGGCGATGCCCTGCGGCCGACCGGCGGGCAACGTGCGGTCCGTGAAATCGGCCGCCAGCGCCTCGCGGGCCTGGGCCTCGTCACCCGTGCTCCAGAAGGTGTCGTAAAGACGTGCCGCGCGAATCTGTTGCTCGGCCTGCTGCTTCGAGAGGGTCTTGTCGACGATCAGCGTTTTCGGCTGCACGAGATCGTCGCCGGTCGCGGCGACGGCAGGCAACGCGGCAGCAGCGGTGGCCGCGGCCAGCGCGATGCGGGAAACGGAGGAAAGGACGGTGCGGGTTTTCATGACGGGCTCCTTGAGGGTGTACGCGATGCTCGATGAACGGATTGAATCCGGCGGTGGTGCGACTTGGGTCATTCAGGCTGGGAAGCGGGCGGTGCGATTCACTTGTGCAGTCTCGCGTCGATCAAGCCGGGACGCGAAAGCGGTCACCGCAATCGCCATCAGCGTCATCGCGGCGGCCACGAGCGGCAGCGTGTCGAGTGCCTGCCCGTGCGAAAGCGCCATGCCGCCGAGCCACGCCCCCATCGCATTCCCCACGTTGAATGCGCCGATGTTGAGCGTCGATGCGAGGTTCGGTGCGCTTGCGGCCTTGCTCAGCACGCGCATCTGCAGGCCCGGGACCGTCGCAAATGCCGCGACGCCCCAGACGAAAATCGTCAGGACCGATGCCACGGGATGATGCATGGTGCGACTGAACACCACCATGATCGCGACCAGCACGACGAACACGCCCGTCAGCGCCCGCATCACGCCGCGATCAGCAAGCTTGCCGCCGAGCGCATTGCCGATGGCGAGACCGATGCCGAACAGCACGAGAATCTTCGTCACGCCGCTCGGCGCGAATCCGCTCGCCTGCTCGAGCACGGGGGTGATGTAGGTGAACACCACGAACATGCCGCCAAAGCCGAGCACGGTCATCAACAGTGCGAGCCAAACCTGCGGGTGCTTGAGCACGCCTACTTCGTGCGCAAGGCTCGCGGGTTGCGCTTCGAGCGTGTTCGGCACGAGCGCCACGAGGGCCAGCGCGGCGAGCACGCCTGCGCCGGCGACGGACCAGAATGCGGCACGCCAGCCGAGCATCTGGCCGATGAAGGTGCCGAGCGGCACGCCGAGCACGTTGGCGAGCGCAAGACCGGTAAACATCAATGCGACGGCACTCGCGCGCTTGTCCTGCGGCACGAGCGACGCGGCAACGACCGACCCGATGCCGAAAAACGAGCCATGCGCGAACGACGTGACGACGCGGGCGATCATGAGGCTCGTATAACCCGGCGCGACCGCGCACAGAACATTGCCGACGATGAAGATTCCCATCAGCAGCAGAAGCGCCCACTTGCGCGGCATACGGCTCGTGAGGACGGCGAGCAGCGGCGCACCCACGGCGACGCCCAGCGCGTAGCCGCTCACGAGCAGCCCCGCCGACGGGATGGAAACGGAAAGCGACTGCGCGACATCGGGCAGGATGCCCATGATGACGAATTCCGTGGTGCCGATCGCAAAAGCGCTCAGGGCCAGCGCGAGAATGGGAAGTGGCATGGCTGTCTCCGGGAAAGCGGCGAAGCCGCAGTGGATGTGCAGCCATTCTGCTTGCCACCGTGTGGATTGATAATTGGCCTCCGTCTTAAATGATTTTCAAGCCAGACGAGAAAATCAACGCAAGGGGCGGCGCGTGCCTGATCAGCACTCCATCATTCGTCACCGGTCAACGCGTCGATCAGCGCGCGCACGCGAGCCCGGCGTCACGAGATTGACGAACAGCGGCGCGGGGCGACAGGTCGGCAACACTTCAACGAGCGTGCCGCTGCGCAGGTGGGGTTTGGCGAGAAACGCGGGGACCTTGTTCGAGGCCCGCGCCAAGCGCGGCAGCTTCGGCGAGCGCTTCACCGTGGTTGATGCGGAAGCGGGACTCGATGGGCAACGCGACCGTTCGCCCGTGTTCGACGAACTCGAGTGGCCGGTCGCGGCCCGTGGTTGGTATGCGAAACGCAATGAGGCGATGCTTCCACAAATCGTCAACCGCACGAATCGTCGGGTTGGCCGTCAGGGAATCCGGATGCGTGCACAGGATCGGCGCCGCTTCGTCGATGCGACGGGCGACAAGCGAAGAGGCGTCGAGCGCCTTCGCACGAGCGCACCGGTGCGAAGGCGCTCGGGCAACCCGCTAGATCGTCTCGCTTTCGCGCACCGTAATCGGGCTTTGCAGCACGAACCGCGCAATGTCGTCCTTGCGCATGAATGCAACGCCGGGATGGCTCTTTGCATGACGCAGGAACGCGTCCCATGCACGCGTCATCTGCGGCGTGCCGCTGATACGGTCATGCGCGCTGATCGACATCATGCGCCGACGCGTACCCGCTTCTTCGTACAGCTGATCAAAATCGAACTTGATCTGTTCGAGGAACTTGTCCGGCGAGTAATTCCGGCCCTCCACCAGCAGGATGTCGTTATTGCGCAGCGTATACGGAATCACGACGAAATCCTTGCCGTTGACCGTTTCGATGAACGGCTCGTCGCGGCTCGTATCATCGATGTGATACACGTAGCCCAGTTCCTGCAGCAGCGACAGCGTGTTCGGCCCGCGTCGCAGCCAGTTCGCGTTGTAGCCGATCGGACGTTGGCCCGTCACCTCCTCCACCATCGATCGCGCCTGGATCAGAAACTCGCGTTCCTGCGGTCGCGACATCGCGTACTGCGAGTTCCACGTCGGCCCATGGCCCGACGCTTCGTGGCCGCGCGCCACGATTTCGCGCGCCACCTGCGGATGCCGCTTCGCCGCCTCGCCGATCATGTGACTCGTCACCTTCACGTCATGACGATCCCACAGATCCAGCATTCGGGGAATGCCTTCGCGATACCCGTACGCAAACCACGCTTGCGCGGCAAGATCGGCGGGCGCGCTCGCCGGGAAATCGACTTTCGGAAACGGATTGTCGGCACCCTTTGGGGGCTGTCCGCCCGCCTCGAACTGCATCGAGATCGAAATGACCAGCCGTGCACCGTTCGGCCAGAATTCACCCGGCACGGGCGCGGCGACCGGGGCCGATCGGGGGCTGCCCGTTTGCGCACCGGCCTGGGCGGATTGAAGCATCGCACCGACGGCGAACGCGCCCGCGCCGGCTCCGGCCTTGGTCAGGAACGAACGGCGCGTCGGTTGGTCGGGCGCCTGCTCGGCCGGATCACGATCCACGTGATCGATTTGAATTGCCATGGACAATCTCCTCATGACGCGCAAGCGCGTCGCTCGCACCGCAACGCGATGCATGATGACGAATGAACGGATATGGAATGTCACGCAGATACGTGCGCGTACAACCCATTGTCGGAAAGCGGCCCCGCTTTGAAAATGGGCTTTGAAATGAATAGACTTTCAATCCAGACCAAAGAATCGGTGTTCCGTCCGGATACGGCATGTCCGCTCGGCCTGCTGCGCTTCAATGCGTCGATACCCTTCGGTAAATGACGGTGAGCGCCAGCAGCAACGTCGGCGCCGTCGCATCGTGATGGCGATCCCTCAACCATCCGAACACGATCGGCCCAACAAAACCGATCAGGTTTCCGAATCAATTGATCGGCGCGATCCCGCCACCTCGGCCGCGCCGGTCAATCGCATGGTCGGCAGGCGCCAAAACAGTGGCAATCGGTGCGATCGACACGTACGCACGATCGCTCGTCATGCCGACGATATCGGCCCTGCTCGCGCGACACCCGCAGTGATACGTGTCCGTTCAGGAATTTCCGGCTGCGGCGATCGACCAGGTCTTCAACCGACCCGGCCGCTACGCGATTGCACCGCCACCGTCGACGAGCACCGTCGAGCCGGTCGCGTACGGGGTCGACGCGAGATAGAGCACGGCGTTCGCAACGTCCTCGGGTTGACCGACACGGCCGGCCGGCAAGCGCGCCGCTGCGCCTTCGTACATCCTGTCCCGCGCCTGCGCATCGAGCTTCGACCAGAGCGGCGTCGCGATCAGGCCCGGGGATACCGTATTCACCCGCACGGGCGACAGCTCGAGCGCAAGCCCCCGCGCCAGCGATTCGAGCGCCGCGTTGATCGCGCCTTGCAGGACCGAGGTCCTGCTCGGCCGCACGCTCAGGAAGCCCGACACGAACGTCAGCGACCCGCCCTGCCGAATGCGTACGGCCCGCGCGACGCGATAGGCGCCCCAGAACTTGCTGTCCATCGCCGCGTAGGCATCGGCGAGCGCGAGACCACGCACCGGCCCCGTGGGTGTCTGCGCGGCCGACACGACGACGTGGTCGAATTCGCCCGCCGATTCGAAGAATGCACGTACGCTCGTGTCGTCGGTCGTGTCCATCACACCGGTTCGCACGCCGTGACCGATCCTCGCTGCGCTCGCCGCCAGTTTGACCGCGTCGCGCGACGCGATCGTCACGCTCGCCCCGGCCGCCGCAAAGGCCCGCGCGGCCGCTTCGCCGATTCCCGAGCTTCCGCCGACCACCAGCACGTCTTGTCCATCGAATTTCATCGTTCGCTTCCTCCGATCAAAAGCGTGTTCCCGAGCGTGAAGCCGTGCCCGTCGCACGCGTCAAATGTTCTGAATACTGCTTGCGGCCGAGGATCGTCGGCCGCCACGCCGCCACGCCGAATCGCCGCTGCCGCCGGCGAAGCCGGCAAGCGTCATGTGTCTCGCGAGACGATTGGGCAGATCCGGTCATCCGTCAGGAATCCCGACCTGCTCGTCGGCCGCGAGCGTCGTCACAAATTCGACGGAAACCCCCGGGGCAATGGACACGAACAACTGAAGCTCATTGGACAACGGCACTTCACTCAGCGAGTAGTCGATCCGACTGCTGGACAGCCGATCGATCAACGTCACCCATTCGCGGTGTGTGTCGACGCGAAGCGCAATATGATCGATGCGCGGCGTGCTACGGCCTGCTTGCGCCGGTAGCGTCGCGCGCGTGACGTGAATCATCGGGCGGCTATCGAGGTACAACCAGTAGCCATCCACCCTGAACGGCGGTCGAGGCCCGGTATCGAGACCGGCGACCTCATCGAAAAAGCGGCGTGTCCCTTCAATGTCATCGGTGACGATGGTGGCGTGGTCGAAATGCATGCTTCGTGTCCATGCTGGAAAGCCTGGTACGCATTCTGTCGCACGTCGGTCGGTCTTGATAATTGGCTTCGCCATTGAATGATCTTCAATGACGACAAGGAGATGGGGGCCGCTGGTTGCCCGGGGTCCCGGTTTCGTCGCATGCCAGCGGATTCACGAGACACGATGTCACCGCGACGCCATGTGTGCACGTCTTCGGCAAAGTCGCGAACGGCATTCATGGCGCGGCCGGCGCAATGGGCGCATGCGCACGGGCCGCGCGGGGCGCCCGATCCTACAGCCCCTGCGGCGCATCGCGCAGCACGGCGCGCAGCGCGGTATCGAACGGCGTCGCGTGGTCGATCCCGGCGGCGCGCACGCGCGATGCGTCCAGATGGCAGTCATAGGGGCGCGGTGTCGCGTCGGTCGGCTGGTCGATCCGCTTGAGCGCGGCGTCGATGCCGAGCGCGGCCGCGATCCGCTGCGCGATGTCGTACTTCGTCATCGGCTCCTCGCCCGACCAGTGGCGGAGGCCCGTGATCGACGCACCCGCGAGATGGCGCAGCGTGAGGTCGCGGATGACGTCCGCGACATCCGGCGTATACGTCGGGTACCGGATCGCCCATGCGTCCATGCCGACCGCGTCGGCGCCCGGCCGAGCGGAAGCGACGATCGCCGGCACGAGGCTCGTGACGGCCGATTCGCTCCAGTCGACGATCGGGCCGAAGAGCAGCGGCAGGCGCAACACACACGACAGCGGCGACGCGGCGAGCAGGGCCGCCTCGCCTTCGAGCTTCGTGCGGCCGTAGATGTTCAGCGGGTTCGGTGCGGCGTCCTCGCGGTACGGCGCCGCCTTGCCGTCGAAAACGTAGTCGGTGGAGATGCCGAGCGTCCATGCGCCGTAGCGCGCGGCGAGCGCACCGATACGGGCCTGGGCCGTGACGTTGATCGCGCGGGCGCCGGCGGGGTCGCGCTCGCAGACGTCCGGGCGGCGCTCGGCCGCGCAGATGATCACGGCGGCCGGTTGGCGGACGGCGAAGAGGTGTTCGAGGGCTGGCTCGTCGAGGACGTCGAGTTCGGCGCGGTTTTCCGGGGGCAGCGCCAGGCGTTTGGCGCCGGCGCCTTGCGGGTTCCGGATGGTCGCGACGAGGTTCAGCGACGATTCGCGGGCCAGGGATGCGGCAACCGCGCGGCCGAGGAGGCCGGCGGCGCCGATGAGGAGAACGGTCGGGAGGTCAGTCGACGAGGTCGGATTTGGCATGGGCGGTCATTCGGGTGACTGGGAAGTGCACGAGGTCGCGTTCGACGCTCGAGTTCGGGTCGCGGGGAGCATAGCCGAGTATGACAGCCGCTACATCGTGATGGCAGATCGGCAACCCCGCGACGGGCGCGCGTCACGCGCATCACGTGCGCCGCGGTCGGCGGCCGGCGCTCGGCACGGCGCCCCCGTCCACCGGGATGACGCCCGTCCTGCCGACGACGTCGACACGCCGCGCGGCCGCCCGCGCGCGCGGGCAATCCACGGCGGCGCCACCTCACGAACCTCGCCCAAAAGCAAAGCCCGGTGCGCTTGCACGCACCGGGCCGTCACCTCTGCGGAAAACCGCGCCCCGCGTTACTTCCGGTCGAGCGAATACCGCCCCGGCCCGGTCAGTGCGAGCAACAGCAGCCCGCCGATGATGCTCACGTTCTTGTAGAAGTTGATCATCGCCATGTATTGCTCCATCCCCTGCAGCGCCCAGTAGCGATGGCCGATCAGCGCGGTCGCGAGCGTATAGGCGGCGAACACGAGTGCGAGCGGACGCGTATAGAAGCCGATCGCGATCAGCAGGCCACCGGCCAGCTCGACCGCCACCGCGATCGCGGCCGCCAGCTCGGGCGCCGGGTTCCCGGTCGACGCCATGTACGCGACCGTGCCCGAGAAGCCGCTCAGCTTCTGCCAGCCGAACAGCACGAACAGGATCATCAACAGCACGCGAGCGGCCAGCAGCAGCTCGTCCTTCTTCGACTCCAGTGAAACGTAACGCATGACAATCACCCTTGAATTGACGGTTTGATGCGTCCGGTGCCGATACGCGCCCAATCGGCGCGCCAGGTCGGCAACGAACCACTCCTCGCACCATCGGACAGCAAGCCGGTTGGCCCGCCGCCGAAGAATCCGCCTGGCCACGCCGTTCCCGGCGCGCTCCGGATCGGTTCTGGCGAAGCACGGATGCAGTCTACTGTCTCCCCGTGAATCATCAATCCGTCAAAACAAGATTCGCTGTCACAATCAAGTGGACAATCGAGCGGAACAAGAGCGTGACGCAGCAGCCATGAATCCGATCGGATGAATCTGCGCTTATGTTTCAAGGACATGAAAACCGCCCATTCATATCCGGCCTCCCTATCCAGTCGATATTGAAGCGCCAATTCGTGCCCATGGGGCACATCGATATATCGCAATCGCGATTCGACGATACGTTATGTGTAAAAACCTGCCATCAGTGAATTAATTTACAAACTCGACTTTCTTTCCAATCGACGAAGGCCCCTGTTCCGGGACAAAGGCGTCTCGCCTGGCAATGCGCATGAGCAAACGAAAACGTTTCGCGGGCAAGGCGGGTTGATGTCATCCGCGGAGGATGCCGCCCCGTGGGCAAGGGTTTTCAGCCTGACAGCTGCCAGGACGAACACTTTCCGCGCACTGTCGATCGAGCCGGTGTTTAGCCGAGCAAGCGAAAAAACCGAACAAACATTCATGCTCCTGGCAAGTTCTCAATTCCAGTAAAACCCCTCAATAAATACACTAAAAATAGTGCGTCGTTAACGGCAAAAAATCGCAAATCTTTAATCCCCACTCCACCACCGCATTTCCATCCACACTTTTCCCAACAATCATTACAAAAAATTACTAATTAATACAGATTTAAATATACGATAGCGCACGTCCTTACGTTTTCCCGACACTCCCGTGACGCCCGGAACGCGTCGCTCCGGACACGGCCCGCACGCGCATCGCCGCAGGCCGTCGACAGCCGCTCGTCACGGGATCGCTTTTCAACCGGAGACCACCCATGGCAACGAACATGCCTGTGAACAGCAGCGCGAATACGAACAGCCTGTTGCAACAGGCGGCGCAATCGATCATCAACGGCTCGACCGGCAATGGGTCGATGGATGTCGGCTTGCTCGTCACGACGCTGGTGAACGCGAAGACGGCCGGCCGGGCCGCGGCGCTCGCCGCGTCGCAGCAGACCGGCACCACGCAGATTTCCGCATTCGGCGCGCTGTCGTCCGCGCTAGGGGCGCTCGAGACGGGCCTCGCCACGCTGGCGAACGGCGCGCTGCAGTCGACGTTCACCGCGGTCACGAGCGGCAAGGGCCTGACCGCGACGCCGAGTGCAGGCGCGGTTGCCGGCACCTACACGATCGGCGTCACGCAGATCGCGACCGCGCAGTCGCTGGCTTCGTCGGGCGTCGACGGGAAGAAGGCGCTCGGCACCGGCACCCTGACGCTGTCGCTCGGCAACCAGTCGTTCAAAGTCGACGTCAACGGCACGAACAACACGCTGTCAGGCATCGCGGCCGCGATCAACTCCGCCTCGAACAACCCGGGGATCAGCGCGACGGTCATCAACGGCACCGACGGCGCGCACCTCGTGCTCGCGTCGTCGAAGACGGGCTCCGCGAGCACGATCAGCGTCGCGGTCGGCAACGTGGCCAACGACAACGGGCTGTCGAACCTCGGCGTCACGTCGACGGCCGACCCGACGGGCGGCCCGTCGAAGATCGACTCGGCGAACAGCGCGGCCGCATGGCGGCAAAGCGCCGTCGCGCAGGACGCGAAGTTCACGGTCAGCGGCATCGCGTCGACCAGCGCGAGCAACACGGTGACGGGCGTGCTGAACGGCGTCACGCTGAACTTGTCGGCGGCCGCGGTCAGCGCAACCGATACGCAGACGCTGACGATCAGCCCCGACACGAAGTCGCAGGCGGCCACGATCACGAATTTCGTGAACCAGTACAACGCCGTCGTCAAGACGATGGGCGCGCTGTCGAGCTACACGCCAGGGGCGAGTGCGCAGGGAGCGCTGATCGGCGATTCGACGCTGCACACGATCCGCAACGCCCTCGCGTCGACCATCGCGCGCGGCGTTCCCAACAAGAACGGCGACGGGCACACGAACCTGGCGGCGATCGGCGTCTCGCTCGAGAAGGATGGCACGCTGAGGGCCGACAGCGCGAAGCTCGACAGTGCGCTGAACAACAACCCGTCGGGGGTCGCGCACCTGTTCAACGCGACGAACGGGGTCGGCAAGCAACTGACCGACCAGATCGCGACCTTCACGAAGCGGGGCGGGATGATCGACCTGCGCACGAACGCGCTGGGCGCCGACCTGAAGCGCGTCACGCAGCAACAGACGAATCTGGCCGACTACGCCGCGCAACTGACCAAGCAGTACCAGGCGCAGTTCACGGCACTCAACGCGCTGATGGCCAAGATGAACTCGAACACGCAGTACCTGACGCGGCTGTTCGGCGGGGCCAACAGCAACGGCACGCTGGCGAACAAGTGAAGAGCGTCCGGGCCGATTGACGATCATCGCGGCGCGAGCCGGTCAATGGATCGACCGGCTCGCGCCGCGCGCGCACGATTACGCGGCGATCCTTCGCCGGAAATGCTCGGTCCCGGCCACGATCTTGTCGAGCACCGCATCGAGCGCCCAGAACCGCTCACGCACGTCGTAGTCGATCACGCGGCAGCGGATCGACGCGAAGGTGCCGATTCGCTGGTGATAGAGCTTCGCGAGCGCCGGGTACCCCAGCGCTTCCGACACCGCCGACACGACGAGGAACGTCGACAGCTCGTCGGCCAGCGCCGGATTCGACGCCCCTTGCATGCGCAACCATCGGTACAGATCCGGATGGAAGTTGGTGAACACGCCATTGAAGCCGGCGGACCCCGCCTGCATCGCGTCCCACGCAATCGCGGCGTTCGCGTTGAGGATCTTCAGCGGCGAGCCCTCGGCGAGCGCGACGCGCCGCTTCACCGTCTCCAGGTCGCAGCTCACGTCCTTGAGCATCACGAAGCGGCCCGTGTCGATGCACGCACGCAGTTCGTCATCCGACAGCAGCCGCCGGTAAGGCGCCGGGCACTCGTACAGCCCGAGCGGCAGATCCGACGGCAAGCGCGCGAGCAGCCGGTGCAGATGGTCGAGCAGCGCGGCGCTGCCCTTGCGCTGCGGATCGAGGCGATTGGTCACGAGCACGACGCCCTGCGCGCCCGATTCGGCCGCCGCGCACAGCTCCTCGGCCTGCGCGTCGAGATCGTCGCTGATGTGCCCGGACGCGACCACCGGCACGCGCCCGGCCACCCGCTCGACCACGAAGCGCGCGAGTGCCGCGCGTTCGGCCAGGCTCAGAAACTGCATCTCGCTCGACTGCGCGACCGCGAACAACGCATCGGCGCCGTGCGCCAGATACCATTCGATGAGCCGCTCGAGCCCGGCGTAGTCGATCGCGCCGGCGTCGTCGAACGGCGTCAGCATCACCGGGACGATGCCCTCGATGGTCACGTTCGATTGCTGCGGGTGTTGCATCTGTTTCTCCTTGTTTCAGTGAATGCGTGGCACATGCCGCGTGCTCAGGCCGGCAACGGCCCGGGCGCGGCGTTCGCGGCCTGCTCGGGAATCGGCTTGCGCACCAGCAGCAGGTACGCCATCGCGCCCGCGAACGCGATCGCCGCGGCCGTCAGCAGCGCCGGCACGAACGACCACTTCTGCGCAATGATGCCGGTCAGGATCGGCGCGAGCGCGCCGCCGATGAAACCGCCGAAATTCTGGATCGCGCCGAGCGACGCAATGCGGCTCGGCGGCGCGGCTGCCGTCGCGAGCGCCCACGAGCAGGCCGACGCCGCGTTGGCGAGAAAGATCACGACCGAAATGCAGGCGAGCGCCACCGTGTTGCTCTGCGCGAGCGCGGCGGGAATCGTGAACGCGACCATCCCGAGCATCGCGACCACCACCGCATTGCGCCGGCTCACGACCGGCGAACGGCTGCGGCGCGTGACCAGGTCCGACAGCCAGCCCGCCAGCAGCGAGCCGACGAACCCGCACAGGAACGGCACCGACGCGGCGAAGCCGGTGCGGATCAGGCTCATGTGCCGCTCCATCGTCAGGTAGCCCGGCAGCCAGGTGAGGTACACCCAGTTCAGGTACACGGAACCGAAATAGCCGATCAGCATCCCCCAGGTCGTGCCGTGCGAGAACAGGCCGCGCCATTCGGCGAACGTCAGTTTCGGCGTCGCGACCGTGCTTTGCGCGTCGGCGTCGAGGTAATTGCGCTCGGTGGCAGTCAGTTGCGCGCGCACCGGATCGCGATACAGCGCGAACCAGACGACGGCGACGACGAGACCGGCTGCGCCCGTCGCGATGAACGCCCAGCGCCAGTCCAATGACGCGACGAGGATCGACAGCAGCAACGGCGCGAGCGCGGTGCCGAGCGGCGACGCGGCGTTGAAGATGCCGGTCGGCGTGCCGCGTGCGCGCAGCGGAAACCAGTTACTCACCACCCGCGCGGCCGACGGGAACTGCGGCGCCTCGCCGATGCCGAGCACGATGCGCGCGACGATGAACCAGCCAAAGGTCGACACGATACCGCCCGCCGCTTGCGCGATCGACCACACGATCAGGCCGATCCCGAGCAGCCGGCGCGGCCCGATGCGGTCGACCAGCCCGCCGACCGGGAACTGGCACAGCGCGTAGCTCCACGAGAAGGCCGACAGCAGCAGCCCCATCTGCGCGAGCGACAGGCCGAGATCGCCGCGAATCGCCGAGCTTGCAACGGCCAGCGTGCCGCGATCGAGGTAGTTGACGATGCCGCTCACCATCAACAGCGCGAGCGCGATGCGTTGCCCGCGCCGGATACGCGGCGGGGCGGGCGGAACGGTTGGGGTTTCGTTCATTGCGGTTGTCTCCATGTCAGTGATATCGGCCGGTTCCGGCCTGTCCGTCTGATGCGGAATTCAAGGTTCCAGGCATGCCACTTCGTTGCGCGTCGGAATCGAGGTCTGCGCGCCGTGGCGCGTCACGCTGATCGCGGCGGCGCGCTGGCCGAAGCCGATCGCGTCGTCCATCGACGCGCCGCCCGCGCGAGCGGCCGCGAACCCGCCGACGAAGGTGTCGCCGGCCGCGGTCGTATCGACGGCGACCACCGACATCGCCCGCAGGCGGCCGTTGCCTGCACCGCCACGCCAGCACACGCCGCGCGCGCCGAGCGTGACCAGCACGTTGCCCACGCCCTTCGCGCACAGCGCATCGGCGGCGCGCACGGCGGACGCATCGTCGCCGACGGCGATGCCGGTCAGCGACTCGGCTTCGGTTTCGTTGACGACGAGGTAGTCGACCCGTGCGAGCAGCGCGTCGAACAGCCGCTGCGCGGGCGCGGGATTGAGCAGCACCGGCGTGTGGTGCGCGGAGGCACAGGCGATGGCGCGCGCGACGGTAGCGACCGGCACTTCGAGCTGGCTCACGAGCATCGCCGCGCCGGCGATCGCGTCGCGCGCCGCGTTGATCCGGTCGGCATCGAGGCGCGCATTCGCGCCGGGCACGACGACGATGCTGTTCGCGCCGCCCGCGTCGACCGTGATCGTGGCCACCCCGGTCGCGGTGCCGCCGATCCGGTCCAGGTGCGTCACGTCGATGCCCTCTGCCGACAGCGCGTCGTGCAGGCGCGCGCCGAACGCGTCGTCGCCGACGCAGCCGATCATCGCGACCGACGCGCCCAGGCGCGCGGCCGCGACCGCCTGGTTCGCGCCCTTGCCGCCATGGACGGTCTGGAAATCGGTGCCGAGCAGCGTCTCGCCCGGCACCGGCAGGCGCGGCGCCCGTGTGACGAGGTCGATGTTCACGCTGCCGACGACGGCGATGCGCGGGGAAGGGGTGTCTCTCATTTCCGAATGTAACCGCTTACATTTGCGACGGACAAAAAGGCCGGAATGGCCGTCGTCGATGAAAATTTCACGATATGGATAGAATATGCGTCTGACATAATACGGAAGCACGTCAAGATAGCGCTTACATTCTCACAGGGTCGAGCGAGAATGCAAGCGGCGCCACCACGAACCGAGGGTAAACAATGACGCATTTGACAACGCACCGCGCCGGCACCGCCGCCACGCCTGGAGACAGCCGATGAGCTCGCCCCCGTCCCGCGCCGGCGCGCCCCGCGCGCGCCGCGGCAGCGGCCGCTCGGTGCTCGGCGATGTCGCGAAGCTGGCCGGCGTGTCGACCGCGACCGTTTCGCGCGTGTACAACGATCCCGGCAAGGTGTCGGCCGACGTGCAGCAGCGCGTGCGCGACGCGGCGCGCGCGCTGAACTGGATCCCGAATGCGGCGGGCCGTGCGCTCGCGTCCACGCGCACCCACATCACGGGCGCGATCATTCCGACGCTCGACGACCAGGTGTTCGCCTCGCAGGTCGCGGGCATGCAGACGGTCATGGCCGAGCACGGCATCACGCTGTTCCTCGGCTGCTCGAACTACGATCCCGCGCAGGCGCTGGACCAGGTGCGCGCGATGCTGTCGCGCGGCGTGGAAGCCGTGTCGCTCGTCGGCGAAGCGTATCCGCCGGAACTGTTCGAACTGCTGGCGATGCACCGCGTGCCGTACGTCGTCACCTATGCGTATCGCGACGACAGCCCGCACTGCTGCATCGGCTTCGACAACCGCGCGGCGTTCGCGCGGCTCACTACCCACCTGCTCGACCTCGGCCACCGCGATTTCGCGATCATCATGCAGCCGTCCGCCGACAACGACCGTGTGCAAGCGCGCCTGCGCGGCATTCACGACACGCTGGCCGCGCGCGGGCTCGCGGTGCGCCCCGTCCATCAGCACGAAGGCGCGGCCACGATCGCGTTCGGGCGGGCGAGCCTGCGCGCGATCGCCGACAGCGACGCGGCCACGCGGCCGACGGCCGTGATCTGCGGCAACGACGCGCTCGCGCTGGGCGCGTTGCTCGAGGCGCAGGCGCTCGGCATCGACGTGCCCGCGCAATTGTCGATCACCGGCTTCGACGACATCGCGCTCGCGCGCGAGATCCAGCCGCCGCTGACGACGATGTGGGTCGACACCCACGCGATCGGGCGCCAGGCCGCGCAGGCGTTGCTCGACGCACTCGAGAACGGTGCAACGGGGCCGGGTCATGCGGTGCTGCCGGAGTTGCGCATGCGGGAATCGGCTGCGGCGCCGGCGCAGGTTCGGGCAGGACGTAAAAAATGACGATGCGCCGCTCGGCTTCGACTGCCCGGCCCGCCTGTCACTGCATCACGTCGACTGGCAGCGTCTTGTCGAGATGGTCGTGCCACGCCTGGATGGTCTTCGGCACGTTTTTCTTCCACGCCGGCACGTTCGTGTAATAGCGCATCCGGACGTCGTTCTTCGCGTCGAACACGAGCAGGCCGATCCACAGGTCATTCCCGCGGCGCATCACGATCGCGGCATTCGTCGTCGCGATGCCGCGCACCCAGTACGCATTCACGTGCGCGTTCAGCCCGTCGAGATCCTTCTCGTCGGCGCTGTAGTTGACGTTGTCGACGAGCGTCTGATAATCGGCGCCGAGCAGCTTGTGCGCGGTCGCGTTCTGCGTCGCGTCGTCGACGACCTTGAGGCTCAGCAGGTCGGCCGCCGGTTTGGCCTGGAACTGCGACGCGGTCACGTACTGGCCGTCGTAGGAGACGCCCGAGCCCGCACCGCAGTCAAAATCCGCGCCGTGTTGCGTGACGCCGATGCGCCCGCCCTTCCGTTCGAAATCGATCCGGCATTTGTCCTTGCGGTAGGTGCCGCTGTCGCCGTGCAGCACGATGTCGCCGTCGAGCCCGCCCGTATTCGCGCCGTTGTTGCCGCCCAGCTCGAAATGCAGGCGCGGCGCCGTGCCGGTGAACGTCAGCACGCCGCCGAACGACGGGTTGTCGCTCGTCATGTACCACGTCTGCTGCCAGCGGTCGGCGGCCAGCGGCTTGCCGTTCAGGCTCGCGAGCCGTTCGCGGTAGCGATCGCCGAGGCACTGCGCGTCGCCGCCGCACCGGTCGCGCTGCTTGAGCCACTTCAGCTGCGCGGCTTTCAGCGCGGCCGTATCGCCGCCTTTTCCGAGCGCCTGCTTCCATGCCGTCGTCAGGTCGCCATCGAGCTTCGACAGCGCGGCATCCGCGCAGATCGCCTTCTCGGTGGGTGAAGCGGCTTTCGCGCAGTCGAAGCCGGCGGCATGCGCGGCGAGCGGCAGCAGTGTCAGCAACGCGGCGGCCGCGACGGATCGCAAGTGCGTGTGCCGCACGGCACGGGCGCAAATCGCGGTTTGCCCGCGCGCATTCTTTTGGTTCTGGAGGGTCATCGGCTTGATCGTCGCTGGATCGCGCGCCTGCAGAAGCTACCTGCACGCGGCATTCGAGGTAAAAACGCCCGGCCCGGCATGCGGCGCATGCCGTTGCTCGCCGAAGCCTAACCCGAATGCGCGGCGCCGATCAATCCATGGTCGATGTCAGCGCAACCGTCGACGCAGCCGCGCTACATTGCACGATGCCGTCGCGCAACGCAGCTTCCACGGCCGCATCGATGAACCCGATGAACACCATCACGCCGTCTCCTTCGTGCGCGGTCAGCCCTTCGTCTTCCATCGACGAAAACCGGATGCGCCGCGCGGCGACCTGGCACACGCGCGTGGCGACCGCGCCCTGCGCATCGGCCACGCGCACGATGCCCTTCGCGCGCAGGATCGTGCGCGGCAATGCCTTCAACCATGCACGCAGCCGCGCCTTGTCGAGCACGTCCGGCGCGGCGACGGTGACGCTCGCGAACGCCGGCATCGCGTCATGTCCGATCGCCCGGTGTGAACGCGCGAAACCCGCCGGCATCGCACCACGATCGGGCACGGCCGCGTCGAACAGCAACGCGAGCGGAATCTCGCCATGGCGCGCGGCGACGACGATGTCGGTCGACGCACACGCGCGCACGTCGTCGAGCACCGCGTCGCGCCGTTCCGGCGCAACGCGGTCGAGCTTGGTCACGACGATCGCGCCCGCGCCGTCGAGCTGGCGCTGCGCCATCGCGCCGACGAGCGGATCGGCGAGCGTGTCGCGCCATGCGAGCGCGTCGGCGACGACGAGCACCGACGTCAGCCGGAACGCACCGTTCAGCAGCCCGATCTGCGCGATCTTCGCGGGATCGGCCACGCCGCTCGCTTCGACGAGCAGCAGTTCGGGCCGCACGTCGCGCGTCGCGACGCGTGTCAGCGCATCGACGAGCGCACCGCCGATCGTGCAGCAAATGCAGCCGTTGTCGAGTTCGATCACGTCGTCGCCGCGCGCCCGCACGAGGCGCGCATCGATGTTCACCGCGCCGAAATCGTTGACGAGCACCGCGATGCGCCGGCCATGCGGCGCCTGCAGGATCGCGTTGACGACCGTCGTCTTGCCCGCGCCGAGATAGCCGCCGATCACCGCGAGGTCGATCGGCGCGAGTGCGGCCGCAGCTGGCAGGACGGCGTCGGTCTGCGTGCTCATCGCGGCGACCGGAACACGCGCCCGCCGAGCACGGTGCCCCACACGGCGAGTTCCTTCAGGCGTGCGGGCGTGCAGACCGACGGATCGTCATCGAGCACCGCGAAATCCGCGAACTTGCCGATCTCGATGCTGCCGACGAGATGATCCATCTGCAATGTATAAGCCGCGCCGAGCGTGATCGCATGCAGTGCATCGTCGACTGAAATCCGCTCGCCTTCCCCGAGCACGCGCCCGGACGCCGTCTCGCGCTGCACCGCGCACCATGCGGTGAACAGCGGATTGAGCGGCGTGATTGGCGCGTCCGAATGCAAGGCGAACGGAATGCCGAGCCGCTGCGCGGAACCGGCCGCATCCATCCGGTTCGCGCGATCGGGACCGATGGTCTGGCCGTAATGCGCGTCCCCCCAGTAGTACAGATGATTCGCGAAGAAGTTCACGCACATCCCGAGCGCGCGAACGCGCTTCAACTGCGCGGCGTCCGCCATCTGGCAATGCTGCAGCGTATGACGATGATCGGGGCGCGGATGGCGCCCGAGCAGCGTCGCCATCGCGTCGAGCACGACGTCGGTCGCTTCGTCGCCGTTGGTATGCACGTGCAGTTGCAGCCCCGCGCGATGAAACGGCTCGAACACGTCGACGAGCTGGGCGGGCGGAATCAGCCACAACCCGTTCGGCTGGCCGCCCGCGTAACCGGGCCAGCGCACGCGCGCGGTGAAGCCCTGGATCGAGCCGTCGACGATGAACTTCACGGGCCCGAAATGCAGCTTGTCGGTATTGCGCTCGATCTCCGCCAGCACACTGTCGGCCGAGCGCGCCGGATTGCGCTGCGGCGCGAACGCCGGCACGATCCGCACCGGATAATCCGGATCGGCGGTGACCTCGCGCAGCGTGCGGTTGCCATCGGCCGACAGGTCGTTGACGAGATCGGTGGCCGTCGTCACGCCCGCCAGCTGCGCGACGCGCCCGAAATTCCAGACGGCGTGCGGCTTCTCGCTCGCGGAAATCGCGAGCTTGCCGCCGATCGTCTGATACACCGGCAGCATCGCCGCGAACTCCTGCAGCTCGCCGGTCGGGCGGCCGTCGGCATCGCGCGTCACGCCGTCGATGTCGGTGTCCTCGTCGATGCCCGCGCGCGCGAGCATCGCGCCGTTTACGTTCATCAGGTGCACGCTCGCATGCAGGATCGCGATCGGCCGCTGCGCCGACACGCGGTCGAGTTCGTGCGCGGTCAGCCGCGCGGTGCCGAAAAAGATCGGATCGAAGCCCCACGCGAGCAGCGGCCCGTCGTCGGTCATCGCGCGCTCGGCTTCGCCGAGCCGTTCGAGCACCGCGTCGAGCGAGCGCAGCCCCGGCCACAGCGTGCCGTCGGGGCCGCGCCGGTCGTAGTAGCCGACGTACACGGCGTCCCACATCGCGCCTTCCATCAGGTGGCAATGCCCTTCGACGAGCCCCGGCATCAGCACCTTGTCGCGCAGCGTGTCGTCGGTCGCGCACGCGCCGAACCGCGCGTGCCACGTGGCGGCGGCGTCGGCGTCGCCGACCGCGAGGATGCGGCCGTCGCGCACGGCGACGTGCGTGGCCGACGGCTGCGCCGGGTTCATCGTCAGGATGCGGCGCGCCGTAAACACCGTCACGGGTGCGGCCGGGGTTGCGGATGCTGGCATGGGATGCGGTTCTCCTTGCGGTGGAACGCCGATGCGTCAGGATACGGCGTATTGCTTCACGGGACGGCCATGCAGCATCACATGCACGGCCGCGACGACCAGCACGTTGACGACGAGGCACACGAGGCCGAGGTTGATGCCGCCGAAGTCGACATGGAGCACGTAGAAGATCATCGCGAGCACCTGGCCGCAGATCATCCCGGCCCCGACCGCGACCGGCCGCACCCGGCGCCCCGCGAGCAGGATCAGCACGCCCGGCAGAAACTGCGTGACGCCGTAGTACGTGGTGTTGATCAGCGTGAGCATCAGGTTCGGCGCGAGCATCGTGGTCGCGATCGACAGCAGCAGGTAGCCGACGATCACGTATTTCGCCGCACGCTTCTGGCGCGACTCGGGCAGGTTCGGCATCAGGTTGCGCGTGACGATCGGCCCGATCGCGAGGCAGATGCCGGCCAGCACGAGCAGCCCCGACAGCGCTGCGCCGGCCGCGACGAGGCCGATCAGCCAGCCGGGCAGCAGGTGCGTGACGGCGGCGAAGAACGCGTCGTTCGGCGACGCGAGCGTCAGGTTCGCGGTGATCGCGTAGTACGACGCGATCACGAGGAACGGATACATCAGCATGTACAGCGGCATCACGACCTGCGTGCGCCGGATCGCGTCCGGCCCGCGCGCGGTGAAGAAATTCTGCGCGGCGAACGGCATCAGGTAGAAGCCGAGCGACTGGAACAGCATCGTGCTCATCGAGAAGCGCAGCTGCGATCCGCTCATCGTGTTGCTGACCTGCCGGCTCGCGGCGTCGAACACCGGATGCACGCCGCCCACCTGCCATGCGACGGCCACGCCCGTCACGACGATCGCGAGCAGCATCAGGATGTCCTTCAGGATCGCGATGTACGCCGATGCGCGCACGCCGGAGATCGCGATATAGGTGAACGCGAGCGCCGCGCACACGAGGATCAGGTACAGCGGCTCGACGTGCCAGCCGAGCCCCTTCAGCGCCGCGACGAGGCCGGTGAACTGCAGCTGCCCCCACGGGATCAGAAACAGGATCGATGCGCACGCAACGACCAGCTCGAGCCCGCGGCTGCGGTAGTGGCCCTTGAACAGGTCGGGCAGCGTGATCGCGTTGTGGCGCTTGCCGGCCTCCCAGATCTTCGGGCCGACGAAATAGCCGATCGGGTAGGCGAGCAGGATGTAGCCGAGGAACCACACGCCGTAGGTCGGCCCTTTCGCGTAGATGCCGCCGGGGAAGCCGACCATCGTGCCGATGCTGTAGATCTCGCCGGCGGTCAGGAAAAACACGAGCGCCGTGCCGAACTGGCGCGACGCGACGAAGAAGTCATGCACGCTCTGCTTGCCGCGGCCGCGGCCGGATCGAATGGCGAGATAGAGCGACAGCGCGATCAGCGCGACGAAGACGACCGTGGACATGCGCACCTCTGCGAAGGAAAGGAATGCGTAGGGTTCGCCGGAAAGCGCGGGTGGCCGGCGGTCCGCAAGCAGCGGATGCGTGCGCTAGGCGGCGCCGCTCGCGCGGCGGTCGAACAGCATCCAGCACGCGAACAGGCAGCCGGACGTCAGCACGAACCACGCGAAGATCCACATGAAGATGAACGGCACGCCCAGCACGTAGCGGTCCTGCGCGGCCGCCCACGGCAGCACGCCGATCACGCCGAGATACGGAATACCGATGCCGATCAGGTACCTGAGCATGCGTGTCTCCTTGAAAGCGGGTTCGTACGGAAGGGGCGTACGCGGGGGCGGCGGATGTCGCCGGTACGACATCCGGGCTCGAATCCAGTATTCGAAGACAAAAAGGCGCGGGATAGTGCCAGACGCGGGCAATCGCTTGGGCCAGTGGCCCACTGCCCGGCGCGGCCCGGTGTAGCTCTGTGTTGCCCGGTCAACGCGGCAACGATCGAAGCGGCAACCCGACTGCGCTCCGTCGCGGCCAACGCCCACCGGTCATGACCCGGGCCGGCGTCAGCCGCTAACCGGCATCAGCTCGTAACTCGTGCTCCGGCCGCCGGACGACGAGCGGCGCAGCACGCCGTGCTCGACGAGCTCCGTGATGTCCCGCAGCGCGGTGTCTTGCGAGCACTTCGCCAGCGCCGCCCACTTGGTGGAGGTCAGCTTCCCCTCGAAGCCGTCGAGCAGGCGATTCATCACCTTCACCTGGCGTTCGTTCATCGCGAAGCCCGCACAGCGCTGCCAGAAGCGCGCCTTGACCAGCACCGCGTCGAGCGTCGTGTGCGCGTGGTCGATGGCCCTGCCGAGCGCGGTCAGGAACCACGCGAGCCATTCCGTGACGTCGAGCGAGCCGCGCTGGGTCCGCTCCAGCACGTCGTAATACGCGTTGCGCTCGCGCTGGATTTGCGCCGACAGGCTGTAGAAGCGCTGCGGGCTGCGGTCGGCGCGCGCGAGGACCAGATCCCCGAGCGCACGCGCGATCCGGCCGTTGCCGTCGTCGAACGGATGGAGCGTGACGAACCACAGGTGGGCCAGGCCGGCGCGGATCAGCATGGGCTCGACCGGCTCGGCATTGAGCCACGCGAGAAAGCGCGCGATCTCGCCGGCGAGGCGCGCGGCGGGCGGCGCCTCGAAATGCACGCGCTGCCGGCCGATCGGGCCGGACACGACCTGCATCGGCCCGGTGGCATCGGTGCGCCAGCCGCCGACCGTGATCCGCGACATCCCCGAATAGCCGGTCGGAAACAGCGCCGCATGCCACCCGAACAGACGGGCGTCGGTGACCGGCGCCGCCGCATGGGCGGTCGCGTCCAGCACCATGTCGACCACGCCCTCGACGTGACGATCGACCGGCGCCAGCGCGCCGATGTCGACCCCGAGCCGGCGCGCGATCGACGACCGCACCGATGCGACGTTCAGGCTTTCCCCCTCGATCGCGCTGGTCTTGACGACGTCCTCCGTCAACGCGGCGAGGCTGGCCTCGTCGCGCAGCGCCAGGCCGACATCCGCCAGCCGGCCGGCCAGCATGCCTTGCGCACGGCTGACGTCGGCGAGTGGCGTCGCCAGTGCAGGGAGGTCGAAGCGCCACGCGGGCCAGTCGGCCGACTCCCAGATGTAGGTGTAATCTCCGCTCATGATGCGGAGATTATCCCACCGATTCACCGCATGACTCAATATTCTCCGCAAATCATGCGGAGAATAGCACCCCCATTCCCCGCAAACCGGCCCGCTACCGCGCCCGGCCCGCCCCGCCCTTCGCGGCCGGCGCCGCGTCGCCGAGCCGTTCCGCGAGAAACCCGATGAACGTGCGCAGCGTGACGAACCCTTCACGATGCTGCGGAAACACCGCATTGAGCGTGATCGGCGACGGCGCGTACGCGTCGAGCACCGGCACGAGCGCGCCGCTGTCGAGCGCCCCGCCGACGATGAAATCCGGCAGCAGCGCGATGCCAAGCCCGGCGATCGCCGCGTCGCGCACCACCTCGCCGTTGTTCGCGACGAGCGGCCCCTGCACGTCGAACGTGCGCGCCGCGCCGTCGACGCGGAATTCCCAGCCGATGCGCCGCTCGCGCCCGTACAGTACGCACGTATGGCCGGCGAGATCGGCCGGCGTCTGCGGCGTGCCCTGCCGCTTCAGGTACGCGGGGCTCGCGCACGCGATCATCCGCCACGCGCCGAGCGGGCGCGCGATCAGCGTCGAATCCTCGAGCGAGCCGATCCGCAGCACGAGATCGAAGCCCTCGCCGATCAGGTCGACGCGCCGGTCAGTCAGGTCGAGGTTCAGCCGCACGGCCGGGTGCGCGGACAGGAATTCGGCGATCAGCGGCGACACGTGCGTGATCCCGAACGACAGCGGCGCGCTGATTTTCAGCGACCCGTGCAGCTCGGTGCTGCGCACCGACATCGCCTGCTCGGCGTCGGCGATCTCCGCGAGGATCCGCTGCGCGCGCGCATAGAACTCCTGCCCCGATTCGGTCACCGCGAGATTGCGCGTGTTCCGGTGCAACAGCCGCACGCCGAGCGACGCCTCCAGCGCCATCGTGCGCCGGCTGACGAATTGCTTGGACAGCATCAGCTGGTCGGCCGCCGCCGTGAAGCTGCCCGCATCGACCGTCGCGACGAAGATCCTGAGATCGTTCAGTTCCATATTGTCCACTCCATAGCGACAGTCATTATCTCTACAGCCATTTATTTGTCAAATCGATTGACCTAAGATTCATCTCAACGAACGGCCGGGCTCACTTCCGAGGTCCGGCGTCTTGAGGAACAAAAATCATGATCGAAACCCGTGCAGCAAACCAACGTGGCCGTGCGGAGCATGGCTGGCTCAGCTCCCGTCATACGTTTTCGTTCGCGAACTACTACGATCCGAAGCAAGTCGGCTTCTCCGACCTGCTGGTGATCAACGACGACCGTGTCGCCCCGGGCCGCGGCTTCGGCACGCACCCGCACCGCGACATGGAAATCCTGTCGTACGTGCTCGACGGCGCGCTGGAACACAAGGACTCGATGGGCACCGGTTCGGTGATCGTGCCGGGCGACGTGCAGCTGATGAGCGCCGGCACCGGCGTGCGCCACAGCGAGTTCAACCACTCGCCGGAACTGCCGGTCCACTTCCTGCAGATCTGGGTCGGGCCGGCCGAAAAGGGTGCCGAGCCGCGTTATCAGCAGACGAACGTCACGGCCGACGACAAGCGCGGCAAGCTCGCGCTCGTCGTCTCGCCGAACGGCGACGCCGGTTCGCTGAAGATCCGGCAGGACACGCGGATCTACGCGGGCCTGTTCGACGGCGATGAACGCGCGACGCTGGAACTGGCGCCGAACCGCTTTGCTTACGTGCACGTGGCACGCGGCAGCGTGACGGTCAACGGCGTGACGCTCGGCGAAGGCGACGGCGTGCGCATCCGCGACGAACAGGCGCTGACGTTCGCCGACGGGAAGGATGCCGAAGTGCTGGTGTTCGACCTGCGTCCGGTCGAAGTGACGGCCGAATGGGCATGACGCCCGTTCGGGAAACCGGGCCCCGCTGAACGCGGGGCCCTTTTAATCGGAGATTCGCAACATGGCCAAGGTACTCGTTCTTTACTACTCGTCCTACGGGCACGTCGAAACGATGGCGCAGCACATCGCGGAAGGCGCGAAATCGGTGGCCGGCGTCGAGGTCACGCTCAAGCGCGTGCCGGAAACGATTCCCGTCGACCAGGCCCGCGCGATCGGCGTGAAGGTCGACCAGGCCGCGCCGGTCGCGACGGTGGACGAACTCGCCGACTACGATGCGATCATCTTCGGCACGCCGACCCGCTTCGGCAACATGGCCGGCCAGATGCGCACGTTCCTCGACCAGACCGGCGGCCTGTGGATGAAGGGTGCGCTCGTCGGCAAGATCGGCAGCGTGTTCGCGTCGACCGGCACGCAGCACGGCGGCCAGGAAACGACGATCACGTCGTTCCACACGACGCTGCTGCACCACGGGATGGTGATCGTGGGTGTGCCGTACGCCTGCAGCGGCCTCGTCAACATGAACGAAATCACCGGCGGCACGCCGTACGGCGCGACCACGCTCGCGGGCGCGGACGGCAGCCGCCAGCCGAGCGCGAACGAGCTCGACATCGCGCGCTACCAGGGCAAGCACGTCGCGGAAATCGCGAGCAAGCTCGCGTCGTAACGCGGCGGCCCGGCGGTTCGGGCCGCCCCGCACATACGCGAACGGCGCCGGTCGATCCGGCGCCGTTCGCGCTGTGCCCGGGTTGCGGCCGTTACTGGCCCGATGCCGGGGCGGCCGGCGCCGCCTTCGTCGCGGGCGCCTTCTGCGCGGCGTTCTGCGGATAGTTGCTCTGGTCGTTGGTCAACCGGTAGCCGCTGCCCGTGCCGATCGCCTTCAGGTCCGACGCATGCCGCGCCCGGGCGGCCTTGCGGGCCGCCTTCTTCTGCGCCTTGTCGAGCTGCTTCTGCGTCGGCGCGGACGCCGGATCCTGCGCGTATGCCGCCGGCGCGGCGGTCAACAGCAGACCGAACGACGCCGTTACTGCCACTGCCACCGATACCACGCGAGACTGCTTCATGGCCGGATCTCCTTGTCGATTGTTGATAATGGGTCGAACACCGGCGCGCACGCGACCGCTTGCGACATCGGCGCCGTTGCAACGTTAGCCGATCAGTATTCCGTTGTCCGTGTGCGTTCCTGAATTCTCCTGATAACGGCCACGATACATGCGCACCGCGAGAGCCGCCGTTTCGGCGCCGCGCCGGCGCCATCAGGGAAACCGATAACCCGGCCCGGCCGGCGCTCAGATCCAGCGCGACAGCACCGGCAGCAGGATCGGCACGACGAAGGCGGTCAGCACGCCGTTCAGCCCCATCCCGAGCCCGGCGAACGCGCCGGCTTCCTCGCCGACCTGGAACGCGCGCGCGGTGCCGATCCCGTGCGACGCGACGCCGAGCGCGAAGCCGCGCACGGCCGGTTCGTCGACCCGCAGCGCATTGAGGATCCCGCGTGCGCACACCGCCCCGAAAATCCCGGTCGAGATCACGAGCACGGCGGTGAGCGACGGAATCCCGCCGATTTCGGCCGCGACGGCCATCGCGATCGGCGTCGTCGCCGATTTCGGTGCAAGCGACGCGATTGTCTGGTGCGACGCGCCGAACAGCGCCGCGATGCCCACCGCCGACACGATCGCGGTCAGCGAACCCGCGAGCAGGCCGACCAGCAGCGGCACCGCGGCGCGGCGCAGCTTCGACCACTGGCGGTACAGCGGCAGCGCGAGCGCGACGGTCGCGGGGCCGAGCAGGAAGTGGACGAACTGCGCGCCTTCGAAATACGTCGGATACGGCGTGCGGGTGATCGTCAGCAGCACGACGATCAGCGCGACCGCGATCAGCACCGGGTTCGCGAGCGGGTTGAAGCGCGCCCGCGCATAGACGGCCTGCGCGAGCAGATAGGCGAGCAGCGTGATGGTCAGGCCCAGCAGCGGGGTCGCGGCGAGATAGACCCAGATCGCGCCGAGTGTCGGGAAGGCCGTCATCGCGTGCCCTCCGCCGCGCCGCCCGCGCGCCGCTGGCGCCGCAGCAGCGCGCGCGTGACGAGCGCGGTCACGGCGATCGCGAGCGTGGTGCTCACCGCCAGCGCGACGACGACCGCGACCGCATCGCCGCGCACGCGGTCGGCCGACACCATGATGCCGACGCCGGCCGGCACGAACAGCAGCGACAGATGGCGCAGCAGCTCGAGCGCGGTCGGCTCGATCGCGTCGGCCACCTGCGGGCGCAGCATCACGAAGCCGAACAGCAGCAGCATGCCGATCACCGGGCCCGGCACCGGCAGGCCGAACAGGTAGGACACGCCTTCCCCGAGACACTGGAAGGTCAGCAAGACCGCGAACGCCTGCAGCATGAACCGCTTCTCCCGAACGGGGCCGCGCTGCCGGACGGCCGCGCGACCGATCGCCGGCGGCTTGCGGCGCCGGCGTGAACGATACGCGCGATCCTACCAACTTCACGCGCGATCGAACATCGCCGCGTGCGGCTGCGGGACGACACCACCGGCTGCTGCACGGTGTGCGGCCTCCCGCCGCCACGCATCATCCCGGCACCGGTTCGGTCGGCATCGCCCTGCCCGGCTCGTGCGCGTGGCGGGACACGCCGGCCACGGGCAGCGTGAGCGTCACGGTCGTGCCCTGCCACGGGGCGCTGCGCACGTGGATCTCGCCGCGGTGCCGGTCCACGACCGCCTTCGCGAACGCCATGCCGAGCCCGACACCCTTCGTGTCGGGCTGTCCCGGCAGACGAAAGCGCCGGTAACGCTCGAACAGGCGCGCCTGATCCTCGGCCGCGATCCCGTAGCCGTCGTCGCGAATCACGCAGCATACCGAAGCACCGTCGTCCGTCACCTCGACGCTGCACGCGATGCGCGTATGCGCCGCGCTGTAGTCGACCGCGTTCCCCAGCAGATTGACCAGCGCACGCGACAGCAGCGCCGGATCGCCGTGCACGAGCGCGTCGTCGCACCACGGGACGTCGTCGATCGCGATGTGCTTGTCCCGCGCACGCGGCCAGATTTCGTCGCGAGCCTGATTCATCAGGTCGGCCACGTTGACGAGTTCCGACGCGTACTCGCCCGCCTCCGCCCGCGACACCTGCGCGAAACCGTCCGCCATCGCCAGCGTATGACGCGCCAGCCCGCCGATCTCGTGAAGACGCTCGCGCAGCGCGCAGTCGGGCGGGCAGGCGGCAGGCGCGTTCACGAGCACGATGACCGAGGTGAGCGGCGCACGCATGTCGTGCGAGAACAGCGTCAGCATGTCGTTGCGCTGCCGCTCGAGCAGCGTGCGATGAACGTAGGCGCCGCGCAGCGCGTCCAGTGCATCGTTCACGTGCGCGATCTCGGGGCTCGTCCCCGGAATCCGGACGATCGGCGATACGTCGCCCTCGCTCAACGCGACGATGCGCCGGCTCAGCGCATCGAGCGGTTTCGACAGCGTCCGGTGCGTGCCGCGCACGAGCAGGAACAGGATCGCGATGCAACACGCCGCCTCGGCGCCGGACAGCGTCATCCGGACGCGCGCCGCATCGCGCAGCGCCACCGCGCGCGCCCGCGTGAGGTCGAGCACGTGGTCGCGCAAGTGCGCCGATGCGTCGAGGTCGCGCATGATCCGCGACGCGAAATCCTCCGCGTTCATCACATAGGTGCCCGTGCGCCCTGCGCGAAGCGTCGCGGCCACGAGCGGCAGGAAGCTGCCGTCCATCGTGTCGTTCAACCGGGCCAGGTCATTCGACAGCATCGCGTCGTCGAGCAGCGGCGCGATCGCGCCGGCGATCAGTGCGCGGAGCTGCACGATGCGCCCGCGCATCTGGAGGATGCGCGCCAGCCGATCATTGTCGAGCGCCTCGTTCCTCACCAGCGGCGCGACGAACAGCGCGCCGAGCCGGCCGGTGTATTCACGCAGGTCGCCCAGCAGGCGCGCGAGGACCAGCGCGCCGGCCGTGTCCGGATGACGCATCGCCGTGCCCGCCATCACGCCGCTGGTCAGCGCCGCCAGATCGTCGGCGGCCGCGAACATGCGGTCCTGCGCAGCCTGCACCTGCCACGTCGCACGCGCCGCCGCGGGCCGCGCGGCGAGCGCATCGACTTCGCCGCGCGCGCCGGCCAGCCCGGCGCGTATCGACTCGAGCGTGTGCAGCGCGGCCCCGCGCTCGGATGCACCGAGCGCCGCCGCCCGCGTGAGGTCGTCTCGCAGCGCATCGAGCGCCTGATCCGTGTGCGCGCGCGCATCGCGCACGGCCTGCGCTTGCGCGGCCGAATCGCGCCGCCGCAGCGCCAGCAGCCGGTTGGCCGGCCAGCGTTCGGCCGAGATCCGGTTCGACGCGATCATCACGCACTCGATCAACGCGAAATCGCGCAGGTCGAGCATTCCCCGCCGATACTGCCGATAGCTTTCCCACAGATTCGTGCCGCACGCGACTGCCGTCAGCATCACGACGAGCACGAAGCCGGCACGCATCCGCTGCCGGATGGAGAGACCGCGGAGGTTCACGATGCCGGCTCGATGCGCACAGGATGCGCGCAGCCTTCGCCATCGGGCGAACGCGCCGCCCCGGCCGACGCGAGGCGCCGACCAGCGTGATTCGCCGCGGACCGCGCGGGTCGTGCCGCGGCCGCCCTCGCCCCGCTAGATCGCACACCATTCTCCCGATGATTCGTCCGCGGCGCTCCCGCTGTCGCGACGGGACGCGACGGCGACCTGTGCGTCGTGCCGTCGCGCATGACGCGTGCCGGGCGCCACGCGCGGCGACGTCCCGACCGCGCGCTTGCCGGCACGCGCCGGCAGCCGGCAGGCGACGCACACGGGATGCCTGCGCAGCGCGTGGCGGTAGGTGATGAACGCCGCGCCGCAATCCCGGCATCGGGCGATGTCGAGCACGCCGACATCGACGAAGCGCACCAGCATCCAGGCGCGTGTCAGGTCCAGCGGCAACGCGCAAGACGCGGCATCGCCCTGTTCGGCATACAGCGTATAGGCCTTGACGAGCGCCTCGAGTCGCGTGCAGCCCGCCTGGTTGCGCAGGAAGCGATAGATGCTGTGGAACAGCGATGCATGAAGGTTCGCGAACCACGTCATGTACCAGTCGATCGACGACGGCAGCAACCCCTTCGGCGCGGCCACGCCGCGCACTTCGCGATACAGCCGCACGAGACGGTCGCGCGGCAATCCGCACTCCACTTCCAGCATCTGCAGCCGCGCGCCGAGCCGGATCAGCGCCGCCGCGTGAATCGTCAGTTGCGCGTCGTCCGCGAGGCCATGTCGCCCTGCCCGGCCGTTCATGATGTTTCCTCGTCGGGTAGCGCAAGGCCGGCCAGCACCATCGCGGTGTGCACGCGCACGAGATCGACCGGCGGTGTCGCGCGGGTCAGTGCCGACAGCACACCGTACCGGCCCGGCCGCAATGCGCAGATCAACTGCCCCGCGGACGCGAGCTCGTTCATGTGCTTCATCGACAGCGCGGCCAGCGCGGCGGCGACATCGGCGGTCACACCCAGGCGGAACATGCCGGTTGCGCGATCCGACTGCAGCAGTCGCTGCGCAAGCCAGAGATACGACATGTTCAGTTCCCACATTGCATCGCTGTCGTTGGCAACCTTCATCGTTCACCTCGATTCATGCGCGATCAGGATCAATGATTCATCGTCAAAATGCGTGCCGATCATCCGGTTATTACGAACCGTTAATTTTTTCGTTCGGCATGAATAACCGAAATTCACGGTTGCCGAACGACGCACATCGTGTGCGTGCAGCGCGCCGTCATTCAATCCCGTAGAGGGCCGCTTGCTTCGTCGCTCGCATCGCCGCGATGCCGGCGACGCATCGAATGGCGTGCCTGCATTCACCTGCATTGCGAACTGTCGTGATTGAGTCTCGACGATATTCCGCTGAATGTAAATGCGACGTTAGACGCAAGACAGATGCAGGACAAAAGCGACTTTAGTATTAAGACTTTCGTCTTGTACAATCCGGTTCGTTCGTGTCGGCCCGACTCCGGATTCACTTATTCAAGCGTCCTCATGAAAATTCTGATCGTCGACGATCACGCGATCCTGCGGGATGGCGTGGAGATGCTGCTGCGCCAGAGTGACGACGACACGGTCGTCGTCCAGGCGAGCAGCGCCGATGATGCGGTGCGGCTGCTCGACGATCACACCGACCTCGACGCCATCGTGCTCGACCTGAAGCTGCAGGGCATGGACGGCCTCGACGCGCTCGCCGTCTTCGCGACGATGCGCCCGGGGCTCCCGGTCATCGTGCTGTCGTCGTCCGAGGATCCCGGCGCCGTGCGCAGCGCGTTCGCGCAGGGCGCAATGGGTTACGTGCCGAAGTCCGCCAGCCCGCGCACGCTGCTGTCCGCGATCCGGATCGCCCTCAACGGCGAACGCTACGTACCGCCGCTCGTGCTCGACGACCCCGCGCTGCAGCATCAGGACGGCGCCGCTGCAGCACGCGGTTCGATGCTGACGCAACGACAGGTCGAAGTGCTGCGCTATCTCGCGGAAGGCGTGCCGAACAAGGTCATCGCCGACAAGCTGGGCCTGTCCGAAAAAACCATCAAGGCGCACATCACCGCGATCTTCAAAGCGCTGAACGTCATCAATCGCACCCAGGCAGCGGCAGCCGGCAGGAAGGCCGGCCTCATCTGATCCGACGCCGGCTTGCGTCGCGACATTGCCATGCCGGCGCGGAACGCCTAAATTTTCCTCATTGTCTCCGCCCGTTCGAGGAGCGTGCGCATGACGCCTGTCGACGAGCCGTCCGACGCGCCGGCCGACCATGAAGTCCCGTTCGACCTCGCCGCCGACGTGATCGCGCGCTGGCAGCGCCTCGTCGACCTGATGGCGGAAATCGTCGGCGTGCCGGCCGGGCTGATCATGCGCAACGTCGGCCGCGACATCCAGGTGCTGGTGGCGAGCCGCAACACCGGCAATCCGTTCTATCCCGGCGAATCGGCCGAACTGCACGGCTCAGGGCTTTACTGCGAAGCGGTCATCGCGAGCGGCGCTACGCTGGTCGTGCCGGATGCGCGGCAATCCGCGCAGTGGCGCAACAATCCGGACCTGCGCGTCAACATGGTCTCGTATCTCGGCCTGCCGATCCGCTGGCCCGACAATACGCCGTTCGGCACGATCTGCCTGCTCGACTGCAAGGAGAATGCGTATTCGGAGCGCTACATCCGGCTCGTCGAGGAATTCCGCGACCAGATCGAGATGCAGTTGCAACTGATCCGCGCACAGCGGATCGCCGAACGCGAACGCCAGCGCGCCGCGCAGCTGGCCGAGAATTTCCGCCGGCAAAAGGATCTCGCGACGGAGGCCGTGCACGTCAAGTCGAGCTTTCTCGCGGCCGCGAGCCACGACCTGCGCCAGCCCGTCCACGCGTTGAGCCTGTTCGTCGGCGCGTTGCGGCACGTGCCGATGCCGGCCGACGGCACGCTGCTCGTCGATCGCATCGACCAATCCGTCAACGCGATGGACGCGCTGTTCACCGCGATCCTCGACATCTCGCGGCTCGATGCGGGCGTCGTGCCCGTCCATCGCCGGCCGTTCGCGATCAGCGCGGTGCTGGAGCGCGTGTGCCGCGAAGTCGCCGCCGACGCGCACGGGAAAGGCTTGTCGCTGTCGTACGTGCGCAGCACCGCAGTGGTCGATTCCGATCCGGTGCTGATCGAGCGCATCGCGCGCAACCTGCTGTCGAATGCGGTGCGCTATACCGACACCGGACGCATCGTCGTCGGCTGCCGGCGCACACGCCAGCACGTTCGCCTGCAATTCATCGACACCGGGCGCGGCATTCCGGCTGACCAGCAGGCGCGCGTATTCGACGACTACTACCAGTTGCGCCGTCGCGGCGACGAGCCCGAACGGGGCGTCGGCCTCGGGCTGGCGATCGTGCGGCGCCTCGCGGGGCTGCTCGACTGTCCGCTGACGCTGCGCTCCGAACCCGGGCGAGGCTCATGCTTCGAACTGCAGCTGGTGCGGCTGGACACGGCCGTGCTGCCGGGCGCCGCCGACGAGATCGCCGTCGACGAGGCGACGGCCGCCGCGCACCTCGTGGTCGTGATCGACGACGAAAGCGCGATCCGCGCCGGCATGTCGATGCTGCTCGAGCGCTGGGGCTACCAGGTCGTCACGGCCGCGTCGGTCGATGACGCGATCGCGTGCCTGGCATCGTGCGAGGTCCGGCCGACCCTGCTGATCTGCGACCTGCATCTGCACGGCGACCAGAACGGCATCGCTGCGATCGCGCGCATTCGCGACGAGTACAACACGGCAATTCCGGCGATGCTGATCACGGGCGACACGACCGCGCGGCGGCCCGGCCGGCTGAAGCACGGCGGGTTCGTGCTGCTGCACAAGCCGGTGCCGAGCGACAAGCTGCGCGCGGCGATGGCACGCCTGCTGCATGCGCAGGCCCCCGGGCAGCAGCGCCGGGCCGACGCGGGATAGTCGGCGGCGCACCGGCGGCATGCAAAAACGGCGGGCATCTGCCCGCCGCCGAGTCGTCTCACGCGCACCGCGTCAAGCGCGGCGCGCGTGCGGGCCCCCGCTTACTTCAACCGCGTCGCGATCTCGTTCGCCATCGCCTTCGTCGCGGCTTTCGTCGGCGCATCCGAGGCCAGTGCGTTCAGCAGGCCGAAATCGTGGATGGTGCCGTCGTAGCGCGTGGTCGTCGCATCGACACCCGCCGCATCGAGCTTGCGGCCGTACGCTTCGCCTTCGTCACGCAGCACGTCGAACTGCGCGACCTGGATCAGTGCGGGCGGCAGGCCCTTCAACTGCGCGGTGCTCGCGCGCAGCGGCGACGCGTAGATCTCGTTGCGTTGCGCTTCGTTCTTCGTATAGGCGTCCCAGAACCACTTCATCATCGGCCGCGTCAGGAAGTGCCCTTGCTGATACGCGTTGTACGAGCCCGTGTTGAAGTTGTGGTCCGTCACCGGCCACATCAGCCCCTGGAAGCGGATCGTGGGGCCGCCCTTGTCCTTCGCCATCAGCGTCACCACGGCCGCCATGTTCCCGCCGACGCTGTTGCCGACCACCGCGAGACGGCTGCCGTCGACGCCGATCTCCGCGCCGTGCGCGGCCACCCACTTCGTCGCCGCATACGCCTGGTTGATCGCCACCGGGTAATGCGCTTCCGGCGACGGCGTGTAGTTCACGAACACCGCGACGGCGCCCGATTGCACGACGAGGTCGCGCACGAGGCGTTCGTGTGTCGGGAAATCGCCGAGCACCCAGCCGCCGCCGTGAATGAACACGAACACCGGCAGCGTGCCCGTCGCGCCTTGCGGGCGGACGATCGTGACCGGCACGGACAAGCCGTCCTGCTCGATCGTGCGGTTCGACACGTCGATGCCCGACAGGTCGACCTTCGTGCCGTTCTGCGCATCGACCAGCACCTGGCGCGCCTTCGCGGGGCTCAGCGTTTCGAGGCCCGGGCCCTTCTGGCCGTTCAGCACGGCGAGGAATGCGCTCGTCGTCGCGTCGGGACCGACGGCGTCGGCACCGGCGGCGAACGCGGCAGGTGCGGTGGACAATGCGGCTGCCACGGCGGCGGCGATCAGCAGCGGCTTGACGATCTTCATGGTGCAACTCCTTGGTCGAATCTTTGAATGGCGATGGATGGTTTGCAGTGCGACTGATCAGACGAGCGTGAGCGTGACGTCGATGTTGCCGCGCGTCGCGTTCGAGTACGGGCAGACGACGTGCGCGCGGTCGATCAGCGTTTGCGCGACATCGCGATCGAGACCCGGCAGCGAGATCTTCAGTTCGACTTCGATGCCGAAGCCGTTCGGGATCGCGCCGATGCCGACGCTGCCTTCGATCGCGGCGTCCGCGGGGATCGCGATCTTGTCGCGCGCGGCGACGAACTTCATCGCGCCGATGAAGCACGCGCTGTAGCCGGCGGCGAACAGTTGCTCGGGGTTCGCGCCCGCACCGCCCGCGCCGCCGAGCTCGCGCGGCGTGGTCAGCTTCAGGTCGAGGCCGCTTTCGGGCACCGTCGCACGGCCGTCACGGCCGCCGGTGGCTTTTGCATGGGCGCGGTACAGCACTTTTTCGATCGACATGACAGACTCCTTTTTCAGCAAATGAATGAAACAGCCCTCGAACCGGGGACCACGTGCCGGCGGCTTCTTCGCCGGCTTCGCATTTGTTTATCTACTCATAGATAGACAAACATCCCCAAAAATGCAGAGGATTGGTTCCTCTGCGCCAGCCACCTATCTATCTACTACATGATAGATAACAAGATTTAATAAAAAGGCGGCGAACCGCCTCACTGCTCGTGCGCCGCCCGTCAGGACCGCGCTTTCCAGACGGCCTCGACATCCTCGAGACGCGCCCGCGTATGAAACAGCCGGCTGGCCAGCACGCTGCCCTGGAACGCCGCGTACAACGTGCGCGCCGCCGTGTCCGGCTCGCCGCTGAACTGCAGCGTGCCTTCCTTCGCGCCTTGCGCCAGCAATTCCGCGAGCCAGCGCTCGTTGGCCGTGAAGAACGCCTGCACCGCCTGCCGCACGTTCTCCGGCAGCGTTTCGATGTCGGACGCGAGCATCCCGCACAGGCAGATCAGGTTGCCGTCGCCCAGCGTGCGGCCGAACATCTTCGTGTACAGGCTCAGCTTCACGTCGGCCGGCAGCGCCGGATCGATCGCCCGCACGGCCGCGAGGACTTCGTCGCTGTAAGCCGCCACCGCTTCCAGCACCAGATCGTCCTTCGACGGGAAGTAGTAGTGGATGCTCGACGTCTTCACGCCCACCAGGTCGGACAGGTCCCGATAGCTGAAGCCGTTGTAACCGCGCTGCATCATCAGCGTGATTGCATGATCGAGAATCTGTTCGCGGACGGTCGGTTTCGTTTCCATGGATCGAACTTTATCTACTCATAGATAGACAGTCAAGGACTTTTTTAAGGGCGCGATGACCATGCCTGCGAGCCCGCCGCGCAAGGACGACGCCGTTCGCCTGGCCGGGCGGCTTACAACCGGCCTGCAGCACGATCGAATCGATGCGACACTTCACGCCGGGCCACGCGAATCGCGGCGCAACGTCCATCGGCCGGGCGGACGTGCCGGCACACGATGACCGCGTCGCATCCGGCCCCGGCATCATCGGCCCGCCCGCTGCGTCGGGCCGCACAAGGAGAACAAGTCGATGTTTTCGTGGTTTGAACGGCGCCTGCCGACTTTCCCGCTCGAAGATCCCGTCACGCCGCCGCGGGGTTTCTTCTCGTTCGTCTGGGCGTGCACGAAAGGCGCGCGCAGCTGGATCCTGCTGATCGCGCTGACGTCGGCCGCATTGGCCGCGTACGAAGCCGCGCTGTTCGCGATGATGGGCCGCGTGGTCGACTGGCTCGCGTCCTCGACGCCGGCCGATTTCGGCGGCCGGCACTTCGGCACGCTCGCCGGGTTCGCGGCGATCCTCGCCGGCAGTGCGCTGCTGATCGCGCTGCATACGATGGTCAAGCATCAGGTGCTCGCGATCAACTTCCCGATGCGGCTGCGCTGGCTGTTTCACCGGCTGATGCTCGACCAGAGCCTGTCGTTCTACGCGAACGAGTTCGCCGGCCGCGTGACGACCAAGATCATGCAGACCGCGCTCGCGGTGCGCGATGCGCTGTTCATGTCGGTCGACGTCGTGATCGGCGTCGCCGCGTACCTGATCGGCATCCTCGCGCTCGCGGCCAGCTTCGACTGGCGGCTGATGATCCCGCTCGCGCTGTGGGCGCTCGGCTACGGCCTGGCGTGCGCGTATTTCGTGCCGCGCCTCGGTGCCGTCGGCAGCCGCCAGGCCGATGCGCGCGCGCTGATGACGGGCCGCATCACCGACGCGTATTCGAACATCACGACCGTCAAGCTGTTCTCGCACACGCGGCGCGAAGCCGACCACGCGCGCCGCGCGATGGAAGCGTTCAAGGCGACCGGCGACGCGCAGATGCGGCTCGTCAGCGCGTTCGAGGTCGTCAACCATCTGCTGTCGACGCTGCTGCTGGTTGGCTCGACCGGCCTCGCGCTATATCTGTGGATGCATGGCGAGGCGAGCGCGGGCGTCGTCGCGGCGGTGATCGCGATGGCGCTGCGCCTGTCGAGCTATTCGCACTGGATCATGTGGGAAATGACCGAGCTGTTCGAGAACGTCGGCACGATCCAGGACGGCATCAACACGCTGACGAAGGTGCACAGCGTGGTCGACGCGCCCGACGCGAAGCCGCTCACGGTGCAGCGCGGCGAGATCGTGTTCGACAACGTGCAGTTCGCGCACGAGGACAACGATCGCGCGGTGTTCGACGGGCTGAACCTGACGATCCGGCCCGGCGAGCGGATCGGCCTGATCGGCCGCTCGGGCGCCGGCAAGTCGACGCTCGTGAACCTGCTGCTGCGCTTCTACGATGTGGGCGGCGGCGCGATCCGGATCGACGGGCAGGACATCGCGCACGTCACGCAGGACAGCCTGCGCGGCGCGATCGGGATGGTCACGCAGGATACGTCGCTGCTGCACCGGACGATGCGCGAGAACCTGCTGTACGGTCGCCCCGACGCGACCGAGCGCGAGATGCACGACGCAGCCGTGCGCGCCGAAGCGTCCGAGTTCATCGACCGGCTGCGCGACCGTCACGGGCGCAGCGGCTACGACGTCGAGGTCGGCGAGCGCGGCGTGAAGCTGTCGGGCGGCCAGCGGCAGCGCGTCGCGATCGCGCGCGTGATGCTCAAGGATGCGCCGATCCTCGTGCTCGACGAGGCGACCAGCGCGCTCGATTCCGAAGTCGAAGTCGCGATCCAGCGCAGCCTCGACGACCTGATGAGCGGCAAGACGGTGATCGCGATCGCGCACCGGCTGTCGACCATCGCGGCGATGGACCGGCTGATCGTGCTCGACGAAGGGCGCATCGTCGAGGAAGGGACGCACCAGCAGTTGCTGCAGGCGGGTGGTATTTACGCGGCGCTGTGGGCGCACCAGAGTGGCGGGTTCCTCGGGGAAACGGCGGATGCGGAAAGCGTGGAGCAATAAGCCATGACGGCGCAGCGATCGGCGGCGGTTTCGGCCGCGATCGCTTTCCGTGGCAGCCCGAAGCGGATGACACGTTGAATGCCGCACTGCCGCGGCGGTTCGCATCGGGCGACGCTCGCCACTGATCTGCGCACGGGATCGTGCGGCACGCCCGTCGCGATGCGCCGGTGACCCGCCCGCGCCGCCCATTCGTTGCGCACGCATCCACCTCCGCGCCGCCTCATAACGATCCGACAATTTATTGGTTCCCTCGACGATGCGCCGTCCGTATCGTTCACCGACTCGTCAGACCAATCGATCCACGGGGGAATCCAACAATGAAACAGATCCGTTCATTCGCACTGCTCGCACTGCCGGCCGCGCTCTTCGCCGCCGGCGCGCACGCGCAAAGCAGCGTCACGCTGTACGGTATCGCCGACGCGGGCATTGCCTACGTGCACAACGCGCAGAACGCGAACGGCAGCAACGCGTCGAGCCTCGTCAAGTTCAGCAGCGGCAACCTGTCGGGCAGCCGCTGGGGGCTGCGCGGCACCGAGGATCTCGGCGGGGGCCTGGCCGCGCTGTTCCAGCTCGAGAACGGCTTCAACATCGGCACGGGCGCACTCGGCCAGGGCTCGCGCGAATTCGGCCGCAAGGCTGTCGTCGGCCTCGCGAGCAGCACGTACGGCACCGTGACGCTCGGCCGCCAGTACGATCCGGTCGTCGATCTCGTGCAGGGCCTCACGCAGGACAACTACTTCGGCGGCGTGTTCGCGACGCCGGGCGACCTCGACAACTACGACAACAGCCTGCGCGTCAGCAACTCGGTGAAGTACACGAGCCCGCTGATCTCGGGCTTCCAGTTCGAAGGCCTGTACGGCTTCGGCGGCGTCGCGGGCGCCACTGGCAGCGGCCGCACGTACAGCTTCGGCGCAAGCTACGCGAACGGCCCGCTGTCGCTTGGCGCCGGCTTCTTCTACGCGAACGGCGGCTCCACCGTCGCGAACGGCGTGCGCACGTGGTCGAGCAGCTCGGATACGCTGTTCAACACCGTGATCAACCAGGGCTTCTCGAGCGCGAAGTCGATCCAGATCGTGCGCGTGGCCGGCCAGTACGTGGCCGGGCCCGCCACCTTCGGCCTCGCGTATTCGAACACGCAGTACGGCGCGGACACGCTCTCGGCGTTCAGCCAGAACGCGAAATTCAACAACGGCTCGGCGTTCTTCAACTGGCAGTTCTCGCCGGCACTGCGCGCGGGCGTCGGCTACAACTACACGTCGCTGACGGGGCCGAGTTCCGCGCACTACAACCAGGTCAACCTCGGTGCCGACTACGCGCTGTCGAAACGCACCGACCTGTATGCGCTGTTCGGCTACCAGAAGGCGAGCGGCAACACGCTCAACGCGAACGGCGCGGTCGTGAAGGCCGCCGCGTCGGTCGGCTCGTACGGCGTGAACTCCGGCACCGATACGCAGGAACTCGCGATCGTCGGGATTCGCCACAAGTTCTGATCGCGTCGCCGCACGGCAACGACGACGACCTCGACGGCAGCCGGCAGGCGCGCACCTCGGTGCGCGCCTGCGGCGTTTACACTGTCGCGATCCCGTTCCGCACGACACAAGGAGGCCGGCATGCTGACCGTATGGGGGCGCCGCAATGCATTCAACGTCCAGAAGGTGATGTGGCTCGTCGACGAGCTCGCGCTCGAGCATCGGCACGTGCCGGCCGGCGGGCAGTTCGGCGTGCTCGACACGCCCGATTTTTTGGCGATGAATCCGCACGGGCGCATCCCCGTGATCGACGACGGCGGCACGGTCGTCTGGGAATCGCACAGCATCCTGCGCTATCTTGCCGCGCGTTACGGACGCCCCGGCTTCTGGCACGACGACCCCGCCGAACAGTCGCGCGCGGACCGCTGGATGGACTGGTCGCAAACCACGTTGCAGCCGACGTTCCTGAACGGCGTGTTCCGGGGCTACTTCCGGACCCCGCCCGAGCAGCGCGACACGGTGCGCGTCGAGCAAAGCATCGCGCAGTGCGCGCGGCACTTCCAGGCGCTCGATGCGGCGCTGGCCGGTCAGCCATTTCTCGCGGGCGACGCGCTCACGCTTGCCGACATCGCGGCCGGCACGCATCTGTATCGCTACTTCGAACTCGACATCGCGCGGCCGGACCTCCCGCATGTGCAAGCGTGGTACGAGCGGCTGAAAGCGCGGCCCGCGTATCGCACGCACGTGATGATTCCGTTCGACGATTTGCGCGGGCGGCTCGATTAGCAGGTGTACGGCGGCAGCGCGTCCGGCCGCAAACACCGCCTAATGTCGCCGCATTCCACCGAATCCGCTCGCGCCGCCGAACGGATGCATGCCGCCGAATCCGTGGCCGGCGGTGCCGGCCGGGAACGCGCCGTGGTGAAAGCCGGCGCCGATCGGCACGCCGACGCGGCGATGGTCCCCACCGTTGAAGTGGACGACGCGATCGAAGTGGTGGAAATGATGGAAGTGGTGGAAGCGATCGACGAACACGAAGCCCACACCTGCGCCGATAAAAAGCGGCGGCCCCCAGTACCCCAGGTCGGCATACGGATAGTCCGCCGCCGGATACCATAAAACACTACCATCGGCGCTCTGCACGAACTGCCATGTGCCATCGTCCTGCAGGCACGCACGCCCGACGATTTGCTGCTCCGTGCCGTCGATGTTCACTTGCGCGACGACCGCCCGGCAGTTCGTCGTCTCGTCCGCCAGATCGTCGTACGTTTGCGCAAAGACCGCCGCGGAACAGCCGAGACAGACGAACCCTATCCCGGATCGAAACCAGTTGCCCATGATCGGCTCCTGCCTGATTGTCCCCGACCACTCGACCGCGGGCGCGGCTGACGGCGCCCGGCAGATCGGATTGCTCGCGCACGATTCATCGCGCGGCGCTCACGTGCCGCCGCTTCGTGCAGGGTCTCCTGACGGCTAAACGATGCAGCGCGCCGGCTTATTCCAGGGGTCTGGTGCGAATGATCGACGCAGGCACCGTCGATTGGCGCCCGGCCTAGCGCCTGGCGAAGCGGTAGGCAGCCGCTGCCGTGATCCCGAATACCAGATGGGCCACGAGCGTGATCGCGCCACGAACCGGGATGAACCACGGGAAGATCGCGGTGAACGCGTACAGGTTGACGCCGTACAGGATGAGGCCGAACGCGCCGCCTGCGAGGAGCGAGGCCGCGAGCGACAGGTTGCGAATCGCGTTCGCCAGCACGGCCGCATAGACCAGCGACAGCACCAGATGCACGAGGGTCGCCACCGCCATGACCCACGGATCGAAGCCGGCGGACGCGCCGAGCACGCCGTGCCCCATCACGATGGCCGCCGTGAGGCGTGTGTCGCGTAACAGGTTGCCGATCGCGTCGTCGCCGACGATCGGCCAGAGCAGCAGCTCGACGACGGTCGAACCGGCCGCCGCACCGAACGCTGCCCAGAGAACCGGGACGGCACTGGCTCGTTTCAATTGACGCTCCCGTCGCAACCGGCCCATGCATCGAAGCGGCTTGCAGCCCACCCGCTCCGGCGCCGGTCGCGCAGCGCGTGCCCGTGAACCGGAACCCGAACCGGGCAGCCACGCAAGATTACGACGCCCCTTCGCAATCCGACCAGTAAGCGAAAGGATCGCGATGTTTCGGATAGTTCTCGTCCAGCCATTTCAGCAACGTCGCCCGCGCGTTGTCCATGTCGGCTTTCAGCGACGAGGTCGTCAGTTCGTGCACTTCGATGGACTTTTCGCGATCGATCACGAAGCAGTTCCAGTCGGGGCCGTCGAGATCCGGATCGTCGGACGCCTTCGACGACTTGCCCCAGCCGAACCCCTTGCGCGCGTCGATGTAGTACCGCGGATGCACTTTCAGATACGACATCTCGCCGCCCTGCAGGCTGCTCTCCGCGCGCAGCACGTCGTGTCCGTCGACGATCTGCGTGACTTCCGGCAGCCGGCGCGCTCGCCATCCGACGGGCAGCGTCGCGATGGCCTTGACGCTGTCGTACATCCCCCACTCCAGCCCCCACGCTTCGGCCATGCGCTTCATGAATGCGTTCGCATTCGGATAGCCGCGCAACTGGATCCGGGTCGACAGCGTGACCTCGATACCGCCGCGCCCGCCCGTGCCGGCGGATGCGTCGTCGGCGCTCGCTTCGAACGGATTGCCCGGACGCGACGCGCGCGTCGCGTCCGCGGGCGCCATGCCCGAAAACAGCTGGTCGAGTGCGGCACGCGCTTTCGACGACTTGTCCGGCTTGTTCATTGTTGACCTCGCTTGCATCCGCACGGATGCATCCCTTTTCGAATCTCGTTCATCTCTCCACCTCATCGTTTTTCGCGGTCGCATTGTCGTCGATCCGGCGGCCCGAGCCTAGTGCCGCGTATCGCACAACGCTTTTTCGCTCCCACCCGCTACCGGGGCGGGCCGACACGATACACCGGCCAGGGCTAGCCGCCTGTCCCCACCGCCGCCCGCATCCGCTCCATCAACGCCAGCACCTCAGGCCGATTCTCCCCCTTCGCATGCACGAAGTAATACCTGAGCACCGAATCGACTTCGTGCGGGCTCACGCGCACGAGTTCGCTGCGCTTGAAATAGGCGTCGGCGAGCGGTACCCGCGCCAGCGCCACGCCGAGCCCGGCCTCGGCGGCGGCCAGCACGAGGTTGTAATCCTCGAAACGGCGATCCTGCGCGCGCGGCTTGAACGGCACGCCCAATGCATCGAACCACGTGCGCCAGCCGGTCACATCGGAATCGTGCAGCAACGGCATGTCGAGCAGCGCGGCATCGCCGCGCCGGCGGCGCGCCTTCGCCAGTTGCGCGGCAAGCCGCGGATGCGCGACCGGATAGAGCCGTTCCGGCATGAACGCACGGGTGTCGAGCTGACGCCAGTTGCCGCGCCCGTACCGGATCGACAGATCCGCTTCGCCGCCGGCGATATCCACGTTGCGCAGATCGATGCCCAGTTCGATCCGTAACGCGGGCGCCTCGCTCTCGAGCGCATGCTGGCGCTCGAGCAGCCAGAGCTGCGCGAAGGCCGGCACCACGCTCATCCTGACCAGTCGCGGCGTACGTGGCGAGCGCCACTGATCGGCCGCACTGTCGATGATCGCGAACGCCTGCTCGATCCGGCCGACGAAGCGCTGGCCGTCCGGCGTCAGGCGCACGCCGCGCGCATGGCGTTCGAACAACCGCAGGCCGAGCCAGTTTTCGACAGCGGCCACCCGCCGGCTGATCGCGCCGTGCGTCACGCCGGAGACATCGGCCGCGGCGAGGAACGAACCCTCGCGCGCGACCGTGCACACCGTCTCGAGACTCGCGAGCGGCGGCCGCGCACCCGGCGCCGGCGCTGCGGCGGGCGACGCCGCCGGCGCGCGCTTCGCGCGGGTCGAAGCACCGGCCGGCCGCCGGATCGAGCTGTGAATCGTCGTCATATCTGCGTGCTGATCTGTGCGCTAGCTTAGCATCTTGCCACACCGCATCATGGACGCATGAACACGCTCTCCACCCCGTCGTCGCGCGCTGCGCGGCAGCCGCTGATCGCGGCCGGCGCGGTCGCCTTCACGATCGTCTCGTGGGCGTCCGCTTTCCCGTTCATCCGGATCGGCCTGCATGGCCTGACACCGCTGCAGCTCGCGGCGGCGCGCTTCGCCACGGCGGCCGTGCTGATCGTCGCGTGGCTCGCCGTGCGGCGGCCGCGCGTGCCGACCCGCGGCGACGCGCTGCGCTTCCTGTTATGCGGCTTTCTCGGCATCGCGCTCTACAACGCGCTGCTCAATACCGGCGAGCAGACCGTCTCGGCCGGCGCGGCGAGCTTCATCGTGAACACGCTGCCGATCTTCACGGCGCTGCTGGCCGCCGTGTTTCTGGGCGAGCGCTTCAATCGCTGGGGCTGGCTCGGCTCGCTGGTCAGCCTCGCCGGGATCGCGGTGATCGCGCGCGGGCAGCCGGGCGGCCTGGTCCTCGGAGCCGGCAGCACGCTGATCCTCGGCGCGGCCCTGTGTTCGGCCAGCTATTTCGTGCTGCAGCGGCGGCTGATTCCGGTGTACGGCGCGCTGGCCTGCACCGCGTATACGCTGCTGGCCGGCGCGCTGCTGCTCACGCCGTGGCTGCCGGGCGCGCTCGTGGCGCTGGGCAGCGGGTCGCGCGACACCGCGCTGGCCGTGCTGATGCTCGGCATCTTCCCCGCCGCGCTGGGTTACGCGACCTGGACCTTCGCACTCGGCTACTTCGGCGCGGCGCGCGCCGCCAACTTCCTCTACCTGACGCCGGCGGTCGCGACAGTTCTGTCGATGGCGCTGACGGGCGAGCGACCCGGCATCGAGACGGTGTGCGGCGGCTTGCTGGCGATTGCCGGCGTGATTTTCGTGGCGTTGCGCGGACGGTCCTAGGATCGGTGCCGAATCGGGCCGGCACGATCGGCCCGACGTTCCCAAGCGAGCCGGCCGGGGCGAACCCCGGTGTTTGCAAAGCGGAATGCGTGCCGCGGGCTGTCGATTCGCATCCGTTCGCCGACGTCGCCGAACTTGACCGTTAGTTGCGTTACAACGAGGACATCAATCCCGATGAGACAGGGCCCCGCAACCGGATGCGCAATCGAGATCGTCCAAACTGTGCAGACAAATCGACCGAACAGTTCCGGATTGACCGTGCATCAGTGTCCATGGCTTCGTCCCGGCCGCCGGCCGAATAATGGATGCGTTCGTAAGGCCGTCGACAGCGAATCGCAGCCTGTGGCCTGCCGCGGCGCACGATTTCCGGCATCCGGCGCCTTCGAATTTCGGGCGCTGGCCGCACTGCGCCCGCCCCGCTACATGATTCGCTGCAGCGCGCAAAATCGGCTTCATATATATTCATACGAATTGCACCGTTTCAGGCCCCGATTCGCCCGTTCACCCGGGCGGCACGTCGCGGGGCAGGACGCGATGCAGTGAAGCCCATGATGGGTATGGAGACTCGTCCGATCGCCCCGACCTCGCCGTCGGCCGGTCGAGACGTCAATAGAAAGACATTCAAATCGGAGATGGCAGATGGAACGAAGCACTGTCGGCATGCGCTGCAAACCCCTGATCACCGTCGCACTGGCTGCCGCCGCATTCGCGGCCGCGTCGACCGCGATGGCCGACCAGGTCGTCAAGATCGGCAGCGTCGAACCGACGACGGGCGGCATCTCGCACCTCGGCAAGGACAACGAGAACGGTGCGCGCCTCGCGGTCGAGGAAATCAATGCGAAGGGTCTCACGATCGGCGGCAAGAAGATCACGCTGCAACTCGATGCACAGGATGACGCGGCCGACCCGCGCCAGGCCACCCAGGTCGCGCAGAAGCTCGTCGACGACAAGGTCGTCGCCGTCATCGGCCACCTGAACTCGGGCACGTCGATCCCGGCGTCGAAGATCTACAGCGACGCGGGCATCGTGCAGATCTCGCCGTCGGCCACGAACCCGACCTACACGCAGCAAGGCTTCAAGACGACCTACCGCGTCGTCGCGACCGACGCGCAGCAAGGCCCGGCGCTCGCGAGCTACGCGCAGTCGAAGGGCGTGAAGAGCGTCGCGGTGATCGACGATTCGACCGCATACGGCCAGGGCCTCGCGAACGAGTTCGAGAAGAAGGCGAAGGCGCTCGGCCTGAAGGTGCTGTCGCACGACGCGACCAACGACAAGGCGGTCGACTTCCGCGCGATCCTGACGAAGGTCAAGGGCGAGAACCCGGACGCGATCATGTACGGCGGCATGGACGCCACCGGCGGCCCGCTCGCGAAGCAGGCGAAGCAGCTCGGCCTGCGCGCGAAGATCCTGTCCGGCGACGGCGTGTGCACCGACTCGCTGGCCGAGCTGGCCGGCCCGGCGGCCGACAACGTGCTGTGCTCGCAGGCCGGCGCCGCGCTCGAGAAGATGCCGGGCGGCGCGGACTTCCTCGCGAAGTACCAGAAGCGCTTCAACCAGGGCATCAAGTTCGATGCACCGTTCGCGTACGACGCGGTCTACATCGCGGTCGACGCCATGAAGCGCGCGAACTCGACCGATCCGGCGAAGATCCTCGCGGCGATGCCGGCGACGAAGTACGAAGGCGTGATCGGCACGACGACGTTCGATTCGAAGGGCGACCTCACGCACGGGATCATCTCGATCTACGGCTACAAGAGCGGTAAGAAGACCTTCCTCGACCAGGTGAAGATGTAACCCGCGGCGGCGCCGGTGCGACGGGCACGCCACCCGTCGGCGCCGGCGCCGCGCGGGCCGAATTCTGATTCACGGAGACGAAGCATCATGTGCGCAATGGCGTATGCGGAATTTCAACAGGAGTTGAAGAAGGCACAGCTGACGGCGCGCGAATTCGCCCGCCTGATCCGGATGAACGAAAGCTCGATCACGAACTATTCGAGCAAGGGCACAGTCCCGTCCCACCTCGCGGTCATCGCGAAACTGATCGGCACGATGGCCGCGCACGAGATCGATTTCCGGCGCGTGATCCGGCAGATGCGGATCGAACCGAAACGGCCGCGCGGCGGCGGTGCGTTTCCTGCGGCGGAAAAACCGCGTTCCGGAAAGACGGCGAAAGCCGACGCCTGAGCACCGGCATGCGTCGACGACGGCACGAGGCTTGCCGCTCGACGCTGACTCGAAAGTCATCTCACGGGCAACGCGACACGCGACGCCCGACCAATCACCCCACCGCCCGCATGTGATCGAGCAGCGCCTGCAACGGATGGCGCACCTGCTTCGACGACATCCGCTTCACCTGGCTGCGGCACGAATAGCCGGTCGCCAGCGCCTCGCCTTCGTCCTCCGGCCCATCCACGTGTGACGCCCACGACTGCGCGTAGATCGTCTTCGACGTCGCGAGATTGCGCGCCTCGTGCCCGTAGGTACCCGACATCCCGCAGCACCCGGTCGCCTGGACCTTCAAGTGCAGCCCGCGCCGCGCGAATACCTGGGCCCATTGCTTGCCGCTGTCGGGCGCATTGGTCTTCTCGGTGCAGTGCGGCAGCAACCGGTACGACGTGGGCACGCTGCCGACACCGTCGCCAGCTTCCGGCAGCGCCTGCAGCAACCACTCCTGCGGCAGCGCAACCTTCGGCACATCGGTGAGCCCCGTCACCTTCAGGTACTCCTGCCGATACGTGAGCGTCATCGCCGGATCGAGGCCGACCAGCGCGACACCCGAGCGTGCCAGTGCGGCCAGCTGCGTTGCATTGCGGATCGCCGCCTGCTCGAACGCGCGCAGGAAGCCCTGCACGTGCAGCGCCTTGCCGTTCGGTGCAAGCGGCGCGAGCCACACCTGAAAACCCGTACGCGCCGCCAGTTCGATCAGCGTCGCCAGTTGCTCGGTATCGAAATAGCGCGTGAACGTGTCCTGCACGATGACGACGCTGCGTGCGCGCTGCGCGTCGCTCAGCGCGGCGAGCGCCTGCGGATCGGCCGGCTTCACGTGCCATTGACGGATCACGGCCGCGAGATCGAAGCGGCTCAGCAGCGGGCTGTCGACCATGCCGACGTGCCGCTCCAGCAGCGTGCGCACCCATCCCGTCCGCATCAGCCCGTTGTACAGCGCGGGCACCCGCGCCATCCACGGCATCGTGAATTCGAGCGAGCCGATCAGGTAGTCGCGCAGCGGCCGCAGGTAACGCTGGTGATACAGCTCGAGGAAACGCGAGCGAAACTCCGGCACGTTCACCTTCACCGGGCACTGCCCCGCGCACGACTTGCACGCGAGGCACCCGGCCATCGCGTCGTACACCTCGTGCGAGAAATCGGCTTCGCCGTTGCGCGCCGCGCGGCTGTTGCGCCAGCGCGTGGCAAGGCCGCCCAGGAACGGCTGCCGCGCGCGCGCCGCCGCGACGACGTCGACGCCGGCCTGCCCTTGCAGGCGCAACCATTCGCGCATCAGCGACGCACGCCCCTTCGGCGATTGCACGCGTTCGCGCGTCGCCTTCCACGACGGGCACATCGCATCGTCCGGATCGAAGTTGTAGCACGCGCCGTTGCCGTTGCAGTGCATCGCGGTGCCGTAGCTCTGCCATACACGCTCGTCGATCTGCCGGTCGTGGTCGCCGCGCGTCGGCACTTCGTCGATCTTGAGCAGCCGCATCGTGTTCTCCGGCGGCGTCGCGATCTTGCCCGGATTGAACTGGTTGTGCGGATCGAACGCGGCCTTCAGTTGCTGCAGCGACGGATACAGCTCGCCGAAAAACGCCGGCGCATATTCGGAGCGCACGCCCTTGCCGTGCTCGCCCCACAACAGGCCGCCGTGGCGCTGCGTGAGTTCGGCCACCGCATCCGACACGGGCCGCACCAGCGCCGCCTGCTTCGGGTCCTTCATGTCGAGCGCCGGCCGCACGTGCAGCACGCCCGCATCGACGTGCCCGAACATCCCGTATTGCAGCCCGTGGCCGTCGAGCAGCGCGCGGAATTCGGCGATGTACGCGGCAAGGTTTTCGGGCGGCACCGCGGTGTCCTCGACGAACGGCTGCGGGCGCGCCTCGCCCTGCACGTTGCCGAGCAGGCCGACCGCGCGCTTGCGCATCGCATACACGCGCTTCACCGCGTCGTCGCCGGCCGCGAGCGTGTGGCCCAGGCGTTCCACGCTCGTATCGGTGCGCAGATGGTCGACGAATGCGCGCACACGCGCGTCGACGTCGTCCGCATCGTCGCCGCTGAATTCGATCAGGTTGATGCCGAGCGTCGGCCGAGCGTCGTCCTGCGGGAAATACTCGGCCACGCTGCTCCACACGAAATCCTTCATCGCCAGCATCAGCACCTTCGAGTCGACCGTCTCGATCGACAGCGGCTGGTGCGCGAGCAGCGCGCGCGCGTCACGCAGCGCGTCCATGAAGCCCGCGTAGCGCACGTTGACCAGCACCGAAACCTTCGGGATCGGCAGCACGTTGAGCTTCGCCTCGACGACGAAGCCGAGCGAGCCTTCCGCGCCGCACAGCACGCTGTTCAGGTTGAAGCGGCCGTCGGGTTCGCGCAGGTGCGCGAGGTCGTAGCCGGTCAGGCAGCGGTTGAGCTTCGGAAACTTCGCTTCGATCAGCGCCGCCTTGTCGTCGCTGATGCGCCGCGCGGTGCGGTAGACCTTGCCGATGCGGTCCTCGCGCGCGCAGCGGCGCTCGAGCTCGTCGTCCGCGAGTGCTTCGCTGTGCAGCTGCTCGCCGCCCATCAGCACGAAATCGAGCTCGAGCACGTGGTCGCGCGTCTTGCCGTACGTGCAGCTACCCTGCCCGCTCGCGTCGGTGTTGATCATCCCGCCGACGGTCGCGCGGTTCGACGTCGACAGTTCCGGCGCGAAGAACAGCCCGTGCGGCTTCAGCGCCGCATTGAGCTGATCCTTGACGACGCCCGCCTGCACGCGCACCCAGCGCTGCTCGACGTCGATTTCGAGGATCCGGTTCATGTTGCGCGACAGGTCGACCACCACGCCGTCGGTCAGCGACTGCCCGTTGGTGCCCGTGCCGCCACCGCGCGCGGCCACCGCGACGTCGCGATGCGCGGGCTCGGCGAGCAGCCGCGCCAGCAGCCGGACGTCGTCCGCATGCGCGGGGCAGATCACCGCTTGCGGCAGACGCTGGTAGATCGAGTTGTCGGTGGCCTGTACCGTCCGGTTCGCATGGTCCGCGTGGATTTCCCCGGCGAATCCGGCGGCCTGCAGCGCGGCGAGAAAGTCACGGTACGCATGCGCGGGCGGGCTAGCGGGACGGGGCAACGAAGCGATCGACATGGGCTAAAAGCGGCAGTGTGGGTGGAACCGGCCGGTTCGCGTGGCCGAAACATGATTTTTTAGCAAGTTTCCACGCGACCGGGAATTCCAGTATCTTTGGATATTGCACGATAAACAAACGAATTCTGCCCCGGCGAATATTGCATAAAACTCATGAATTACCGTCGCCTCACCCCGTCGATGTCGCTGCTGCTGGTGTTCGAGGCCGCCGCGCGGCATGAAAGCTACACGCGCGCGGCCGAGGAGCTGTCGCTGAGCCAGAGCGCGATCAGCCGCCAGGTTCAGACGCTGGAGGATCAGCTCGGCGTGCCGCTGTTCCGGCGCGAGGGCCGCTCGGTCAAGCTGACCGAGGTCGGGCGCCGCTACTTCAGCGAGCTGAGCGGTGCGCTGGGGCGCATCCGCGGCGCGACGCTGCAGGCGATGTCCCACCAGGCGGGCGCCGGCACGCTGCGGCTCGCGACGCTGCCCACGTTCGGCTCGAAATGGTTGCTGCCGCACCTGCACGATTTCTACGCCGCGCATCCGGGCGTGACCGTGCACCTCCATTCGCGGATCGGCGGCATCGATTTCCTCAACGACGACCTCGATGCGGCCATCACCGTCGGCGCGGGCGACTGGCCGGGCCTGCACGCGCACCGGCTGTACAACGAGTTCCTGATCGCGATCGCGCCGCCGGACACCGGCAGCGGAAGCCGACGCAAGGCCGACGCACGCACGCCGGCGTGGGCCGCGAAGCAGACGCTGCTCGGCGTGACGAGCAACCAGCAGGCGTGGGCGGAGTGGTTCTCGCACTATCGGCTCGACCATCGGCAGATGCGCATCGGCCCGAGCTTCGAGCTCACGTCGCACCTGATCCAGGCGGTGCGGGCCGGGATGGGGATCGGGCTGGTGCCGAAGGTGCTGGTGGAAGACGAGCTGAGCCGCCACGAGCTCGTGTCGATCGGCGACGCGATCACCAGCCAGCGCAGCTACTACCTCGTCTACCCGCCGGGGAACGAGACGCTGCCGTCGCTCGTCGCGTTCCGCGAATGGCTGCTGAAGTCGTGCTGAAACGCGGCCGTCGTCGGGCCGCTCAGGTGCGCCATTCGCCGAGAATCTGCTCGGCCAGGTAGTCGCACGGCGGGCGCGCGGACTGCGCGCTGCGCGCGAGCACGACCTCCATTTCGCCAAGCGGCGGCAGCCCGTGGCTTTCCGACAGCTGCACGAGATGATCGGGAACGCAGCAGCGCGCCAGCGGCGCGACCGCGAGCCCGGCCTCCACCATGCTGAGCAGGCCGAGGTGGCTCGGGCTCTCGTACGACATCCGGTACGGGATCTTCCGCCGGTTCAGCGCCTTGACGGCATGATCGCGCGCTGCGCTGCCGCCGTGCGTGAAAAAAGCCACCGGCAGCGGCCGTTCTTCCCACACATTGCGCTTCGGCGACCCGGCCCAGACGAGCGGTTCGAGCCGGATCAGCTCGCCGGTCACGCCCTTGATCCGCGTGAGGCACGCGAGGTCGACCGTGTTGTCCTTCAGCATCGGCACGAGCGCGCTGCTCGGCTGGCCGATCACGCGTATTTCCACGCGCGGATGCATCGCGGCGAACTTGCCGAGCACCTGCGGCAACAGCGACGAAATGTAATCGTCGGGCACGCCGATCGTCACGCGGCCGCGGATCTCCGGGCGCACGACCGACGCCCAGGCCTCGTCGCGCATCGCCAGCATCCGGCGGCCGTATTCGGCGAGCATCGCGCCGTCGTCGGTCGGCGTCACGTTGCGCGTGTCGCGGATGAACAGCGGCTTGCCGAGCGCATCTTCCAGCGCCTTGATCTGCATGCTCACCGCCGACGGCGACCGGTGCACGGCCTGCGCGCCCTGCGCGAACGATCCGGATTCCGCGACGGCCACCACCATCGCGAGCACATCGAGGTCGAGCTTTTTCATCGTCTTCAGAAAAACTGATTAATCGATTCAGTTTATCCCGTTTTACTGTTCTCCTCCACGATCGGACAATGCATCTCGTCAGCCCTCACTCGTTGCAGGAATCTTCAGACATGCATACGTCCGGATCGCTCTACGGATTTCTCGTCATCGGCGGCATGCTCGCGGTCACGCCCGGGCCGAACATGGTCTACGTGATGTCGCGCTCGATCGCGCAGGGACGCACCGCGGGGCTCATCTCGCTCGGCGGCGTGATGATCGGCTACCTGTTCTACATGTTCGGTGCGGCGTTCGGGATCACGACGCTGTTCATGAGCGTGCCCTACGCGGGCAGCGGGCTGGCCGTGGTCGGGGCGGCATACCTGTTGTATCTCGCGTGGCAGGCTGTCAGGCCCGGCGGCCGCTCGCCGTTCGAGGTGCGGGCGTTGCCGAGCGAGCGCCCGCTTCGGCTCCTCGCGATGGGCGCGACGACCAGCGTGCTGAACCCGAAGCTCGCGATGCTGTTCATTTCGCTGCTGCCGCAGTTCATCGACTACGGGAACGGCAGCGTGCTCGGGCAATCGCTGTTTCTCGGTTCGCTGCTGATTACCGCGTTCGCTTGCGCGAACGGGCTGGTGGCGATCTGTTCGAGCCGCATCGCGACGTTCCTGCACGGGCGCCCGACGCTGCTGCTCGCGCAGCGCTGGGCGATGGGGCTCATTCTTGGCGGGCTCGGCGTGCAGATGGTGGTCGATGCGTCGAAGATGGCGGGCATGGCATAGTGCGCCAATCACGCCATCGAGCGTGACGTTGTCGAGCACGTCGTCCCGTGTCAGTCCCTCGGTCCGGCCGTCCAAGACGGCGGCCGTTGCGGCCACGCGCATGAATTGACGCCGCGAGGGCGCCGGCGGACGGATATCGATTGGCACGCATGCTCCTGTTTTCGCGGTTTTTCATCTCAGTACTACTGATTTGTAGCCACCGGAACCAGGACAGCCGCGCGCCGGTTTTACGCGAGATAGCCGGAAACGCCGTCCCAGAGCAGTTTCAACGCGGTCACCGCGAGCAATCCGTAGCAACTCCGGTAAATCAGGCGCTGGTCCAGCCTGCCGTGAAGCCGCCAGCCGCACACCACGCCGGCCGGAATGGCAAGCAGGCACACCGCCATCAACGCCCAGACGTTCGCGGTCGGCTGCACGATCAGCAGCCACGGCACCGCCTTGATCGCATTGCCCACGGTGAAGAACAGGCTCGTCGTTCCCGCGTACATCTCCTTGCTGAGGCCGAGCGGCAGCAGATACATCGCGAGCGGCGGACCGCCCGAGTGCGCGACCATCGTCGTGACGCCCGATGCAAGGCCGGCCGAGACGGCCTTCGGCGACGAACGCGGACGAACCGTCGGTTTCGCGCCGCCCCTCACCCACAGCCCGACGAAGACCAGCGTGACCACCGCCATCAACAACTCGATGGCGCGATGGTCGAGGAAGCGGAAAGCCAGGTAACCGAACCCGATACCGATCACCAGCCCCGGCAGGAGCAACGCGAGGTCGGGCTTCGACCACGTCGACGGCTTCCAGTACCGCAGCGCGAACAGGTCCATCGCGATGAACAACGGGGCGAGCAAGCCGCCGGCCGTCACCGGGTCCATCACGAGTGACAGCAGCGGAATGCCGATGATCGCGAATCCGCCACCGAACGCGCCGCGCATGAACGCGATCACGAACACACCGGCAAACGCGATCAGGATCGTGGCCAGCGTCAATTGCAGGCCCATCGCAGCTGACGTCGCCATCACGACCTCCCTACCGGTTCGATTCGCGGCGTGACGGACAGCCACGGAGCGGGTCGCACCGGCTGCATCGCCGCACGGTGGATCCAGGTTGAACGCGTTGCACGCATGCTGCTTCTCCAATGGGATGCCGGGGAGACGCGGTACACCAACGCACCGTTGGCCGCACGGGCCGCACAAGCATGTCAGCCCCGGTACAATCGACTTGATGAAAGCAGAATGCACCGCCGTTCAACTCAGTGCAATTAAAACATTGACCTCGGTTCAATAATCATTGTTATCGGTGCAATCCATGTCGAATTCCGAGTATCTGCAATTGGCGGACGCGATCGCCGCCCAGATTGCCGACGGCACGCTCAGGCCGGGCGACCGCCTGCCTCCGCAGCGTCATTTCGCTGACCTGCATGCCATCGCCGCATCGACGGCGGGACGGGTCTACGCGGAACTGCTGCGCCGCGGCCTGGTGGTCGGTGAAGTCGGCCGGGGCACTTTCGTGTCGGGCGAGACGCGACGCGGGGCTGCTGCGCCGGGCGAGCCGCGCGGCGTTCGGATCGATCTCGAGTTCAACTACCCGACCGTCCCGGCCCAGACCGCGTTGATCACCAGAAGCCTGCGCGGATTGCACCGACCTGCTGAGCTCGACGCCGCGTTACGCGAAGCGACGAGTACCGGGACCCCGGCCATCCGAAGCGTTGCCGCCGCGTATCTGGCGCAGCATGAATGGGCCCCGTCGCCCGACCAGCTGGTGTTTACCGGCAACGGGCGGCAAAGCATCGCCGCGGCCGTTGCCGCGGTCGTGCCGACCGGCGGGCGCTGTGGCGTGGAAGCACTGACCTACCCGTTCATCAAGGGCATCGCGGCCAAGCTGGGGATCTCGCTGGTGCCGCTGGCGATGGACGAGGACGGCGTTCGGCCCGACGCCGTGCAAAAGGCTCACCGCGAGGCCAGGCTGTCGGCGATCTACGTTCAGCCAGCCATCCAGAATCCGCTGGGCACGACGATGAGCGCCGCTCGCCGCGCCGACCTGCTGCGTGTCGTCGACAAGCTCGACATACCGGTCATCGAAGACAACGTTTACGGCTTTCTCGGCGACGAGCCGCCGCTGGCCGCACTCGCTCCGGATGCCTGCATCGTGATCGACAGCCTGTCCAAGCGGGTCACGCCAGGCCTGACCCTCGGCTTCATCGTGCCGCCGCCGCGGCTGCGCGAAAGCGTGATGGCGTCGGTACGCTCGGGGGGATGGACCGCTTCCGGGTTCGCGTTTGCAGCCGCGCAGCGATTGATGCGCGACGGCACCGTGGCCGAACTCGCGAGATTGAAACGCATCGACGCCAGCGCGCGTCAGGCGCTGGCGATCGAGCGCCTCGCGGGTTTCGATGTCCGGACCAACGGCAAGTGCTATCACCTGTGGCTGACGTTGCCGGCGCACTGGCGTTCGCAAGCCCTCGTCGCAGCCGCGGCCCGGCGCGACATCGGGCTGACGCCGTCGACCACCTTCGCCGTGTCGTCCGGCCATGCGCCGAACGCAGTCCGGCTCGCGCTGGCCGCGCCGAGCATGGATCAGCTCGATGCCGGCCTGCGCACGCTGACCGCGATGCTGAACGGCCGGGAGGACGATTTCGACGCGACCGAGTAAGCAGCGCGCGGATGCGTCGGTATGCACCGCCCCCCTGATTCGGTATCCGGATCAATATCAAGCCGTCACCGCCGACCACCCGCCAGCGGCGCCACGCCGTCACTTCGTCACTTCGTCACTTCGTCACTTCGTCACTTCGTCAGCAGCTCGGCCTCCAGCTCGCGCAGCCGTTCCGGAAACCGGACGCGCAGCACCAGGAACCACCCGAGCCCGATCGCCAGCAAGGCGACGAACACATAAGGCAGCCACGCATAGACGCCCGCCGGCACCGGATACACGCTGCCGGCCAGCGGAATCGCGAGCAGCACGACCGCCACGACGCTGATCGCCACATGCCGCGCACGCAGCCGGCGCTGCCGGCGCAGATAAAGCGGCGCGCCGATCGCCACCAGCACGTACGCAAGCAGCCAGCCGTACGTCGCGATCGAACTGAGATAACCATACGAATCGAGCAGCGCGGTGCCGCGCGCGGTGAACACCAGCGCGGTCACCAGCGCCAGCACCGCGATCAGCGCCACCGCGACGTGCGGCGTCGCATTCCGCTCGTGCGCCTGGCCCGTCGACGCATGCAGCACGCCCTGCCGCCCGAACGCATAGACGATCCGCGCCGCCGCATTGATCGACGAGAAGAACGCCGCGAAGAAACTCAGCGCCACGCCCGCATCGATCAGCACGCCGACCCAGCCGGCCCCGAGCCGATGCGCGAGCACCGCGAGCGGGCCGTCGACCTGATCGAGCGGCGGCGTCTGCCCGTGGAACGCGCTCACCATCCCGTACGCGCCGATCACGAACAGGATCGCCGGCCCGACGACGCTGATCAGCACCGCGCGCGGAATCGCGCGGAACGGGTCACGCGCCTCCGCGCCGAGCACGGTCGCACTCTCGAACCCGGTGAAGCTGAAGAACGCGAGCACCATCCCGAGCTGCAACTGCGTCGGCTTCACGCCTTCCAGCGTCAGTTGCGCGCGATCGACCGGATGCCCGCCGAACGCGATCGTCCCGACCACGACGACGGCGATCAGCAGCAGCGTCGCGAGTTCGACGAACAGCGTGAAGCGCGTGGACAGCCGGATGTCGCGAAACGCGATGTACCACGCGGCGAACGCGGTGACGACCGTGAGCCCGAGCACCGCGCCGAGCGGCGTCGCGCTGCCGAGCAGCCCGGTCTCGCGGCCCAGCACCAGAAACGTGTTGATCGTCCCCTGCAGGATGCCCGCGGCGGCCACCGCATAGGCGATCAGCAGCGACCACCCGCAGATCGCGCCCCAGACCGGCCCGATGCCGGCCGACACGTACGCATACAGCGCGCCCGGCGACGCCGAATCGCGCGCGAACACCGAGATGCTCCACGACGCGAACAACAGCGCGACGATCGCGAACAGGTAGGCCAGCCACGTGCCGTTGCCGGCCGTCGCGAAGACGGCGGGGATCAGCACGCCGATCCCGCCCGACACGCCGACGAGGCCGATCGACTGCGCGATCAGCTCGGGCAGGCTCAGATAGTTGCGCCGAAGGCCGCCTGCCTGCGGCACGGTATGGTGCGCAGGCAATGCCTGCGCGGTGCTTGCTGGATGACTCATCGATTTATCTCGTCAGGAATGAAGCAAGGCCGCGCAGGCCGCCTATACAGTGGTGCTGGCTGCCAATGAGGACAATGCGGCCACCGGGTTTCCTCGCCCATGTTTCGTCGCGGGAAATACGCCGGCACGATCCGGCTAATTCCAGGAATGGCGCGCGGGCTTCACGCCGTTGAGGTAGTAGTTGCCGATCGCGTGATACTTCCAGCGCACCGGGTCGTGCAGCGTATGCACGCGCGCGTTGCGCCAGTGGCGGTCGAAGTTGTATTTCGCGAGCGTCGACTTGCTGCCGCCGAGCTCGAACAGCTTGCTCGCCGCGAGCAGCGACACCTCGGTCGTCGCGATCTTCGCCTCGCCCACCGCGATCGCGGCCTGCGCCACCGTTTCCTCGCTCGGCTCGCGTTTCGCCGCATCGACGAAGCGCCCCGAGCGCGCGAGCAGCGCTTCGGCCGCATGCACGCGGTACGCGATGTCGCCGATCTGCGCGACCGTCAGCGGATCCTCGCTCGCGCGTTCGACGCCGCTGTCGATCCACGGGCGCGCATGCTGCTGCACGAACGCGATCGTGTCCTGCAGCGCGGCGCGCGCAATGCCGAGGTCGATCGCGGCGGTCGTGATCTGCGCGAACGGGCCCGCGAAGGTCGGGCGGTCGTACGAACGCTGCGTGTGGAAGATTTCGAACGGGCTCACGCGCACGTTCTCGACGATCACCGTGCCGCTCGCGGTCGTGCGCTGCCCGAAGCCGCTCCAGTCGTCCACGACCGTCAACCCGGGCGCGCCCTGCCGCACGAACGCGAGCACGGCCTGGTCCGACTCGTCGAGCGCGAGCACCGGAATCCAGTGCGCGAACAGCGTGCCGGTCGAATAGAACTTGCGGCCGTTCAGCACGAACGCGTCGCCGTCGCGGCGCACACGCGTCTGGATATCGAGCACGTTCTTGCCGCCCGCTTCCGAGAACGCGTTCCCATAGCGCGTGCCCTTCAGCACGAGATCGAAGAAGAAGCGCTTCTGCGCGTCGCTGCCTTCGAGGCGGATGTCCTCGATCAGGCAATAGTGGTTCTGCGGGATCTGGCCGAGCGACGGGTCGGCCTGCGAAACGATCGCGATCACTTCCGCGAGCGTCACGTTCGACACCTCGGCGCCGCCGTATTCGCGCGGCACGGTGATGCCCCACAGGCCGCTCGACGAGAACAGCTCGATCTCGTCGAACGGCAGCTTCCGCTCGCGGTCGCGCAACGCGGCGTGCTCGGCCAGTCGTGCCGCGACCTGGTGCGCGACGTCGAGTGCCTCGGCATCCGAGCCGATGACGGGAACAGAAGCGTGTGGGGTGCCCGCTTGGGGTTGCACGTTTTCTTCGGTGAATTCCGTAGACATGTAGATTCCGGTAAAGCGCATGAACCGGCCGGCGGTGCCGCGAAGCGTCCGCCAGCCTCCTGTTTCGATATCCGAAACGTTGAACCTGGATGACCTGCAAGAGCGGTCGATGTCACCCGTTCGATCGGCCCGCGCACGGCATGCGTGAACGCGCGCCGCGCACCGGCCTCCGCGTCACGCGGCAACCGCCTGCTGCTGCGCCTCGAGTTCGCGCACGAGCGGCAGCACGCGCTGGCCGAAGTACTCGACTTCCTCGATGAAATGCAGGAACCCCGCGAGCACGAGGTCGACGCCGATCGCCTTCAGCGCGACGATGCGTTCGGCGATCTGCTGCGGCGTGCCGATCAGGTTCGTACGGAAGCCGTCGTTGTACTGCACGAGATCCTCGAACGTCGACTTCGCCCAGTTGCCCTCGCCTTCGGGCGATGCCTTGCCGGCCTGCTTCACCGCATCGCCGAACGCGTGCACGGCCTCGACGTGCGCGTGCCGGATGATGTCGTCGAGCACGGCCTTCGCCTCTTCCTCGGTATCGCGTGCGATCACGAACGCATTGACGCCGATGCGCACGCGATGGTTGTTCGCCGCCGCCTTCGCGCGGATGTCGTCGATCTGCGCCTTCAGGTTCTCCGGCGTATTGCCGTTCGTGAAGTACCAGTCCGACACGCTCGCCGCGTTGTCGCGCGCCGCCCGCGAGCTGCCGCCCTGGAAGATCTCCGGATGCGGCTTCTGCACCGGCTTCGGGCTCAGCGTGTAGTCGTTGAAGCGGTAGAAATCGCCCTTGAACGTGAAGTTGTCCTGCGTCCAGATGCCCTTCAGCGCCTGGATGAATTCCTTCGAGCGCCGATAGCGTTCGTCGTGCTCGAGCCACGGCTCGCCGATCGCGGTGAATTCGCCCTTGAACCAGCCGCTCACGACGTTGATCGCGATGCGCCCGTTCGAGATGTGGTCGATCGTCGCGAGCTGCTTCGCGACCACGGCCGGATGCCACGGCCCCGGCAGGATCGCGGCGAGCACCTTGAGCTTCGTCGTCGCATGCAGCAGCGCCTGGCTGAACGACACCGACTCGTGCTGATATTCGGCGCCGTAGCCGGCCGTGAAGCGGATCTGGCTCAGCGCGTAGTCGAAGCCGGCCGCCTCGGCCGTGCGCGCGAGCTGCTGGTTGTATTCGAGGCTCCAGTCGGTGCGCTGCTCGATCGTGCTGACGACGAGGCCGCCGCTGACGTTCGGCACCCAGTAGGCGAACTTGACGCCGTCGGCGGAAGAGTCGGGATGGCTCATGAGTGTGTCCTGGTCGGAAAAGAAAACGCAGGCGGCCTACGCGGCCGCGACGGAAAGCGCATGCGGGCGCAGTTGCGGCACCGCGCGATCGACGGCGAGCGCGATACGCGCGCGCAGCGCCGGGTTCGTGATCTGGTACTGGTCGAAATCGCTTTCGGACGCATACACGCCGATCGGCAGCGTGCGGGCCTGGAAGAAGCTGAACAGCGGACGGAGCTGATGGTCGATCACGAGCGCATGACGCTCGCTGCCGCCGGTGGCCGCGAGCAGCACGGGCACGTCGATCAGCGCTTCGTGATGCACGAGGTCGAACAGGTGCTTGAAGAGGCCCGTGTACGACGCGCGATACACGGGGCTCGCGACGACGAGCGCATCGGCCGTCTCGATCGCGCGGATCTGCGCATCGAGGTCGGCCGGCACCTGCGCGCGCGTCAGCGCGCCGGCCAGCCGACTGCCGATCTCGCCGAGTTCGATCAGCCGTGTTTCGATCGGCAGCGCGGCACCGAGCGCCGCGACGATCGCGTCGGTCAGCGCCAGCGTGCGCGACGGCCGTTGCAAGCCGCCCGATATCGCGACCACGTTGATTGCATTGCTCATCGGTTGCATTCCCATTGTCGAGTCGGGTGCCGACGCACCCATCACGTCTTCGGTCAGCAAGGAGCGTGCCATTTCGATGATCGAGACGGAAACCGATCGTCTGCATGACGAAATGCATCGCGATCGACCACCAGTCGCGGCGCCGCCGTTGTTCGCGCCCGTCGATAAGCGTGCCAGCGATGGCATCACAACCATATTCCGCAGCGCGATGAACTCGGGGAAACAACGCTGCTGATGTACTGCTGCGTGATCAGCAGCGCGATGTGCGGCAGGCAGGTTTTTCCGCTTCGACACGGATTCCGGCAGGCGCACGGCATCCATCGGCACGCATTGACGCCCGCTTTTCCCGTTCACGCGCCGGCGCGACGCCTCCCACCGTTGCAGTAGCGCCGGCATGGCTGCCGCATCGTCGCGTTGCGTGCCGCCGATCGCCGTGCCGCGCGACCGTGCCGTGCGCGACTGCGTCCAGCGCAGCAATCCCGCATTGGTTATCAGAAATCGATGTTTCCCGCGTTGCGCGAAACGTTGAACACTCTGCTGATCACGCAGCACCCGGCCAGCAACGCCCGCCGCGGCCTGACCGTTTTCGTGCGGCAACCCGACACATTCATCGCCATGACACCCATTTCCGTATCGCCGCGCGCGGAAGGCCTGCGCGTCGTCGCGCCGCCCCGCGACGAACCGGCGCCCCCTGACGCGTTGCAAATCGCCGAGCGCCTGGCAGCCGGCTTTACACGCACCGCGGCCGAGCGCGACCTGCAGGGCGGCACGCCGAAGGCCGAGCGCGATCAGCTGCGCGACAGCGGCCTGCTCGCGCTGAGCATCCCCGCCGCCTACGGCGGCCTCGGCGCGAGCTGGCGCACGACGCTCGACGTCGTCCGCGTGCTCGCGGCCGCCGACAGTTCGCTCGCGCACGTGTTCGGTTTCCACCACCTGATGCTCGCAACGGTGCGGCTGTTCGGCGCGCCCGCGCAGTGGGAATCGTGGTTCGAACGCACCGCGCGCCAGCAGTGGTTCTGGGGCAATGCGCTGAATCCGCTCGACGCGCGCACGATCAGCCGCTCGCGCGGCGCATGGCATGAATTCAGCGGCCAGAAGAGTTTTTGCTCGGGGGCGCTCGATTCGCAGATGCTGATCGCGTCCGCGCACGATGCGCAGACGCGCGCATTCCTGATCGCGGCAGTGCCGACACAGCGCAGCGGCATCTCGATCGCCGACGACTGGAACAACATCGGCCAGCGCCAGACCGACAGCGGCACGGTCACGTTCGAGAAGGTGCGCGTCGAGGATCACGAACTGCTGACGGATCCCGGCCCGCTGTCGACGCCGTTCGCGTGCCTGCGCCCGCTCGTCGCGCAGCTCGTGCTGACGAACGTGTATCTCGGCATCGCCGAAGCCGCGTTCAACGACGCGCGGCACTACACGCTGCACGAGGCGCGGCCGTGGCCCGGCGCGCAGGTCGCGAGCACCGGCGACGATCCGTACATCCTCGGCCAGTACGGCGAATTCTGGGTCGGGCTCGAAGCCGCGCGCGTGCTCGCCGACCGCGCGGCGGACCGGCTCGACGCCGCATGGTCCCGCGATGCGGCGCTCACCCAGGCGGAGCGCGGCCAGGTCGCGCTCGCCACGGCCGCCGCGAAGGTGTCGGCCGCGCGCACCGGCCTCGATCTCTGCACGCGGATGTTCGACGTCGCCGGCGCCCGCGCGACGCACGGCGCGCTGCGGCTCGACCGACATTGGCGCAACCTGCGCACCCACACGCTCCACGACCCGCTCGCGTACAAGATTCGCGAGATCGGCGAATGGGCGCTCAAGCGAACCTATCCGACGCCGGGCTTCTACTCGTGAATCACACCCCTACCGATGCGTGGCCCGACGCCGCGCCCGTCCTCACGCTGCCCGACCGCCCCGCGCTCGCGACATCCATTCGTGCCCGCGCGCAGGTGTTCGTCGATCCGCGCTCGGTCGCGCTGCTCGAGCGGATTCGCCTGGTCGCGCCGAGCGACGCGAACGTGCTGATCGTCGGCGAGACCGGCACCGGCAAGGAACTGATCGCGCGCCACGTGCATGGCCTCAGCCGCCGCAGCAGCGGGCCGTTCATCGCGGTGAACTGCGGCGCCTTCTCCGAGACGCTCGTCGAGAGCGAACTGTTCGGTCACGAGAAAGGCGCGTTTACCGGCGCGTTCAGCGCGAAGCCCGGCTGGTTCGAGGCCGCGAACGGCGGCACGCTGTTTCTCGACGAGATCGGCGACCTGCCGCTGTCGATGCAGGTCAAGCTGCTGCGCGTGCTGCAGGAGCGCGAAGTCGTGCGGCTCGGTTCGCGCACCGGCGTGCCGATCGACGTGCGCGTGGTTGCCGCGACCAACGTTGATCTGCAGCAGGCCGTCGCGAACGGGCAGTTTCGCGGCGACCTGTTCTACCGGCTCAACGTCGTGCAGCTCGCGGTGCCGACGCTGCGCGAACGCCCGGGCGACATCCTGCCGCTCGCACGCCACTTCTTCGACGACTACCGCAGCCGCCTCGGCTACGGGCCGCGCAGCATCGACCCGCGCGCCGAGCGCCGGCTCGAGGCACACAGCTGGCCGGGCAACATCCGCGAACTCGAGAACGTGATCCATCACGCGTTGCTCGTGAGTCGGAACGACTCGCTGCAGGAGGCCGATCTGCATATCGCGTCGCCGGGTGTGCCGACGGCCGCCTCGAGTACGTCGGCGCCGGAACCCGACCCGGCCACCGGCGCACAAGCCGCGCTCGAACGCGCGCTGCGCGAGCTGTTCGACGAGGATCACGGCAACCTGTTCGAACGCATCGAGGACACCGTGATGCGCGTCGCGTTCGAATTCAGCCACCGCAACCAGATCCAGGCCGCACGGCTGCTCGGCATCAGCCGCAATGTGCTGCGGGCGCGGCTGATTCGCGCGAAGGAAATTGCGGCGGTGAAGTAGCTGCGTATGGGGGCGCACCGCTGCCTCGCTCCGGCGTGATCGCGCAGCGTTCTGTGCATCAACGTTCAAACCTGATGTATCGCGGCCCGAGCCGGAGCTTGAGCAGGCGATCGTACCGTAGCGGTAAACGATCAACTCAACGTCTTTGTCGTCCACAGGTGTCCACCTCCCCAATCGGTGGACACCCATGCTCGTTGGTCAGCGCGCCGTGACATCGACGTCGAGAATGGCCCCTCACGGCCGCTCAACCTCAATTGCTATAGATCAGACCGCGAGCGGCGCCATTGACGTAAATCCGGCCATACGTGTTCCAATCGCCGGCCATCACGCCGGAGCCGCCGAATTGGTGCGCGTCATCGTTGAAGCGCGCCCACGTTGCCCCCCCATCATCGGAATGGTAAATGCCCCAGACGCCGTTCAATGTGCCTTCCACATAGACCGCGGCCGAGTACGACGAACCGGCCGGTGCCCTGCCCAACGCGATCACGGTGGCGCCCGGTGTGTCACTGGTCGACGCAAAGACGCCGAGCTTCGTCCAGGTCGCTCCCGAGTCCACCGAGTGGTACACGGCCGTGCCGTCGGCCAGCCAGAGATCACCCTCCACGTTCGGATTGACCGCCATCGACGTCTCCCCCCACGCATTCCAGGCCAGGTTCGCGTTCACCGAGCCCTGGCTCAGCGCGAACGTGTGGCCGCCGTCGTTCGAGACGTAGATCTTGCCGCGCTGCCAGCCCCACGGTGCGCCGCCGGAGTCGTACGCATAGACCTTGTTCGGGTTCTTGCGGTCCGCGGCCAGGCGGTAGGCACGCGGGAAGCCGTTCCATGTGGCACCGAACGCCGGCAGGTTGGTCGCCGTCCAGCTGGCGCCATTGTTTGTCGTGTACGACGGCACCGAGTCCGGCGGTGCCCAGGTCACGTTGTTGCGGGACGGGACGACCAGGTTGCCCACGTTGCTCTGGCTTGCCGCGGCGCCGTTGGGCAGCGACGCGAACGTCGACCAGCTATTGCCGCTGTCGCCGGACCAGAAGCCCTTGGTCGCATGGCCGTTGGCGTTGTCGACGCCCGCGGCGGCGATGTACGTCGGATCGGACCACGACATGTCGGCCGAATTGCCGCTGCTCCACGTGTTCAACGGGCCTTTCGTCGGCCTCGTCGAGAGATCCGTATTGACCCACGTGCCGATGTCGCCGGCGCTGTTGATGAAGTTGTACGACGCGCCGGGCGGCGCCGTGACGAGCGCGAGCGTCACGGTTTCCTCGAGGTTGTCGACCTTGGGGCGCCAGGTTGGCGTGGGCGACGAGGCGTTCATGGTTTCGCAGATGCCGCCGCCGTGCACGTGCATGACGTGATCGCGATTGGCCGGGTCGATGGCGACGCTCTCGACCCAGCCGGCGCAGCCACCCGTGGCAGTGCCGGTGTGCGGCATGCCGGCCTCGATCTCGCGCCACGTGCTGCCGCCGTCGTCGGATAGCTGGATGGTCTTGCTGGTGTCGCTCCAGCCGGTCAGGCCCAGTGCGATGCGGGCGGACGCGCCCAGACCGGCGACGGACAGGCCGCCAAAGCCGTTGCTGCTGGGGCGGTTGAGCAGCGTCCAGTTGCTGTCGTTGCTTCCGCCGAACTTGTAGAGATAGCTCGGTCCGCCGATGCCCTGGCCGACGCCCGCGTTGAACACCACGTAGAAGTTGCCGTCGGACGTGCGCACGACGTGCGGGATGTAGTAGCCGGACACCGTCGGCGGGACAGGCACCGGCGTCCACGAGAAGCCGCCGTTGGTGGACTTGTACAGGGTCGACGTCAGGCCCGCCGCGTTGGCGTAGTCCGGGGCGACGGTGGCCCACATGATCCAGGTCGGCTGGCCGCTGCCCTTGCCCGACGTATCGAAGATCACCTGTTCGACGCCGATCGGGGAACTGCCGCCGCTGATCGTGGTGGAGGACAGACCCGTGACCTGCGTCCAGGTGCGGCCCGAATCGGCACTCTTCCACAGGCCGGCCGTGCGCGATCCGTAGAACAGCGTCGACGGATTGTTCGGGTCGACCTGCAGGCGCTCGCCCGTGGCGCGGCCGTTGTCGTTGCCGCCCACCGGGAACGGCAGGTCGTAGTGCGTCCAGGTGTTGCCGCGGTTGCTCGAGATGTAGATGCGGCCGTTGTGACCCTGCGTCACGGTAATGCCGGTCACCATGTAGACGAGCTGATCGTTGTTCGGGTCGAGCGCGAGGCTTTCGACGCCGTGGAAATCGCCCTCGCCCGAGCCGAAACCGATGCCGTCGGTGATGGGCGTCCACGTCGAGTTGGTCGCGTTCCAGCGGTACGCGCCGCCGACGTCGGTACGTGCGTACAGCAGGCTCGCGTTGACGGGATGGTAGATCAGGCCGGTCACATAGCCGCCGCCACCCCACTTGACGCTGGTCCAGCTGGCCGCCGGCAGGTTGCTGCCGCTGCCATTTCCGCCGATCTGGCTACGATTGGCGACTGCATTGGCGCCCGCACGGGGCACGCCTGTCGCGCTATCGGATCCGTCGCCACAGCCCCATAACGCACACGCGATCGCCGCAGCGGCAATCCATCGTTGAGAAAACACGGTCATCAGAAGTCCTTAAAAAAGAGGTCCATCGCAAGGCCCGCCGTCGGGCCCTGCGTGATCAACTCGTCATGAGCGACGCAATCTGCGCAGCGCTGAGCGCACCGCGATAGAGGCGGAAATCGTCGATCAGGCCGTGGAACGTGGCGTCGGCACTGTATTGCGATTTGCCCAGCCAGTTCTGCGTGGTACTGCCCAAGCGGAACGGCGCCTGGAACATCGCCGTGTTGGTGCTGACGGGCGTGCCGTCCACGTAGATCGTGCCGGTCGACCCCGAAAGCGTGACGGCCACATGCACCCACCGCTTGCTCGGCAGCTCGGTGGGGGCGTCGATGATCTGTTCCGGCGGGCCGTCACCGGGGCCGTTGGCCGTCATGGCGAAGCGCATGCCGGCCCAGCCGTTGCGCAACTGCGCGCGCGGCGTGAACATCATGTAGCGGTGGAAGCCCGTGCCGAAGTCGAACAGGCGTGCCCACGTTTGCGCGCCGTTCCAGAACACCCAGGAGGCGATGGTGAAGTCCGACACGTCGACCAGCAAATCGTCGGGCAACGCGACATACGCGCCCGAGCCGTTGAGCGAGACCGCGTTACCGCTGTGCCCCGCTGCCCACGTTGCGCCGTTGAGCGTGCCATTGCGCCTGTTGCCCGAGCTATCGGCGGCCGTGGTGCCGCTGCCTTCGTCAAACGTGAGGTGCGCGAGCAACTGCTGCGCCGTGATCACTTTCACTTCGTTGGAGAGCGCCGATTCGCCCGCAATCGTTTGCGCTGTCACGACGTAAAAATACGTGCCGGCAGCGGCTGGCAGATCCGTATAGGTCAGCAGATCGGTGATCCCGCTCTGGATGGTTTTGTACGGGCCGCCGGCAATGGTGGCGCGCTTCACGTTGTAGCTGACGGCGTTGCTGCTGCCCCACCATGACAGCACCGCCTTGCCCGCGCTGGCGTAGCCGGTCAGGCCGGTCGGCGTGGCGGCGGGGGTGCCCGGGTCGAGCGTGCAAGTGAGCGTGCCGTAGCCAAGCTGATCGAAGCCGCCACTGTTGGGACCATAGTTGCCGCCGCCACCTTCCGGTGCCACCAGTTCGGCAGCGCGCTTGGTATAAGGCGCCGCCAGACCTTTGCGGTTGATGTAATGGTTGGCCACCAATGCCCAGCAGGGCCGCCCCAGCGCGTCGCCTCGCCCACCGGCGGCGAACTGCGTCTGGGTGACGCCGGCGCTGTTCTGGTACGTGATGAAAGGCACCGTGTAGAACGCGCCGTCCGCCTGCTTCAGGTTGGCCTTGGCCACGTATTCCGCGCCCGCCAGAAAGCGATTGTTGTCATAGCCGTACAGGTCGATGCCCTGATTCCACGCCATCTCGCAAATGGCGCCCGTCAATGCAATGCCGAGCGTGCTGTGGCCCTGGTCCCGGCCGGCTTCCTGCCATTGCCCGAGGTTGCCGGGGTGCAGGTAGTACACGGCTTGCCGGATGCAGCCGTTACTGCCGCCGGTCTTGAAATGGGTGACGGCCTCGTTGACGAGCCCGGCATCGTCGCACAGCACGCCGATGGCCAGGATGCACGCGATGTTAGCGAGGCCCCAGTTGGCCCAGTAGTGCGTGTCCATCGCGGTGTCGACACGGGTCAGGAAAGCGTGACTGACCGGGTAGAAGACATTGCGCATCATTGCCTGAAACGCGGCAAGCCCGGCCGGACTCCAGCCGCTGTAGCCGCGCATGATTTCGGCGGCGTTGGCGAATTCGTAGCCGTAGATGCCGGCGGCGAGCGCCACGTCGCTGCCGCCAAGCGTCGTCAGCTTCGCGGCCCATTGGTCCAGATACTCCACGGCTTTGTCGGCGTAGCGTGTGTCGTCCGACACCTTCCAGCGCAGCGCGTCGCCATAGGCGGCGGCGATATCGTTGTAGAGCGCGCCGTAGTTCTGACCATGCGTGGGATCATTGCCGCGATAGATGCCGACCTGCGGGTTCGGCTTGTTCGTCAGGCGCGTGTGACCGTTGGCGACGAGCACGTTCCAGCTGTCGATCCACGGGGACGCGTGGGCGCCGACTTTAGCGCGCATGCGTTCGAAATCCGCGGCGGTATGCAGCAAGCCGGGATGCGTGAAGGCGCGGGTTTGGGCAGTGCCTGCCGACGTCGCGCCTGCATCGATACCGTCCGGAGCTGGAGCACCTCGGGACGCCTGACCGATGCCGTTCGCCGATGGTCGCTCACCGTCTGTCACCACGTCGCTTCCGTCGCCGCCGCATCCGGCCAGAAGCGCTGCACCGAGCCCCATCACGAAATGGCGTCGTGCAATATTCTCGATGTCGCCGAGTGGGACGATTTCCTCGGATGGCATCGTCGATGCTCCGTTGTCTCGCATGTTGGGATCCCCAGTTTTTTAGCTATGGTCGAAGCAAAAATATGTACGAACCGTTCCGTATTCATCAGGAACGCGTAGCATTCTATCCAGTGCGACAGGGTGGTAATCAAGCGAAAAAAAACATATTCACTCATGACACGCATTTGTCACATCGGTGATGGAAGAACCGAGGGACCCGCGAAGCGGCTGGGCGCCGCCATGGAACGGAACAAAGTCGAGCCTGGGCATGATCCGTTGTCCGTAGCGCGCTCACTGCGGAGCACGCCCCCTCGAATCCGACGCCCCACCTGCCGATAGAAGTGCGGCGTTGACGGCTGCGGCCGCCCGTGCACGCGCCGGATCAATCGTCCGACAGATGTCGGCCAACCGGATACGGGACAAGGTCGGTCGTCTGGTCGGATTGCAGAAATCGGCAGCGCTGCGTGCCCGCACGGGCCACGTTACCGGGAATCCCGACAACGGCGAAACCACGGCGGCCTCCCAACGCTCTCCGCGCCCCCGCTCGGGTCAGTCGATGCGTCACCGGTTCGCTGCACGCGGCTGTCACGGAAGCGAGGTTGATATAGCGAGTCATGTGCCGTAGATCGCCGCGGCCGAACTGGCATCTCTTGCCTCGCCAGGAATGCGCCGCCCTCCGTGCATCAACGTCCGAACCTGATGTATCGTGGCGCGAAGCGTGCGCGTCGCTTCGCCCGTGCGGAAGGTCATCCATTCCATGACCGCCTGCCCCCGGCGACAGCGCCCGCACGATCCTGCGCAACACGAAAGGCCGTCCGGCGCCCGTGCGGGCCCGGCCAGGCCTCGTTCACCGTCCGGAACCCGTCGCCATGAAAAAGCTTGTCAACCGCCCGTCCGATGTCGTGCGAGAAATGCTGGAAGGCATCGCACGGCAGTCGCCGCATGTCGCGATCCTCGGCGACGAGCACGTGCTCGTCCGCCAGCCGCTGCCCGAGCCCGCGCAGCGCCCCGTCGCCGTCCTCTCCGGCGGCGGCAGCGGCCACGAGCCCGCACACGGCGGCTATGTCGGCGAAGGGATGCTGAGCGCGGCCGTCTGCGGCGAAGTGTTCACGTCGCCGTCCACCGACGCCGTGCTCGCCGCGATCCGCGCGAGCGCCGGCCCGAACGGCGCGTTGCTGATCGTGAAGAACTACACCGGCGACCGGCTCAATTTCGGGCTTGCCGCCGAACTCGCGCGCGCCGAAGGCATTCCGGTCGAGACGGTCATCGTCGCCGACGACGTGTCGCTGCGCGGCCGCGTCGAGCGTGGCCAGCGGCGCGGGATCGCCGGCACCGTGCTGATCCACAAGCTCGCCGGCGCGGCCGCCGCGCGCGGGCTGCCGCTCGCCCGCGTCGCGGCGATCGCGCGCGACGCGGCGGCCGAACTCGGCACGATGGGCGTCGCGCTCGACGGCTGCACGATCCCGGGCGCCGACAAGTCGGGCTTCAGCCTCGGCGATCACGAAATCGAACTCGGCCTCGGCATCCATGGCGAGAAAGGCGTCGAACGCCGCGCGCCGCTGCCGGCCGATGCGCTGGTCGACACGCTGCTGTCGAGCATCGTCGCCGATCTCGTGCTCGACCGCGGCGAACGCGTCGCGCTGTTCGTCAACGGCCTCGGCGCGACGCCGGACATGGAACTCGCGATCGTGCTGCGCGCCGCGCACGACAACCTGCACCGGCGCGGCATCGTCGTCGCGCGCGCGTGGGCCGGCACGTTCCTGTCGGCGCTGAACATGCCCGGCTGCTCGATCTCGGTGCTGCGGCTGAACGACGAACGCGCGGTGCTGCTCGACGCGCCGACGCAGGCGCGCGCATGGCCGGGCGGCGGCGCTGTGAATACGCAGATCCGCGTGGCCTCGGCCGCCGTGCAGGAAGCGCCGTTGCCGCCGCTCGATGCGGCCGGCCGCGCGTGGGCCGCGCGCCTGCAACCGGCGCTGCACGCGGTCGCGCAGACGCTGATCGATCACGAGCAGACGCTGACCGACCTCGACGCGGCGGCCGGCGACGGCGATCTCGGCGCGAGCATGCTGCGCGCCGCGCAGGCGATCCTCGCGCTGCCGGAAGCCGCGTACGGCACGCCGGCCGGCGCACTCTCGGCGCTCGGCGCCGCGTTGCGCCGCGCGATCGCCGGCAGCTCCGGCCCGTTCTATGCGACGGCGCTGCTGCGCGCGTCGCGCCGGCTGGCCGATGTCGCCGAGCCGTCGGCGCGCGACTGGGCCGCGGCGTTCCGCGGCGCGGTGGATTCGATCAGCGAACTGGGCGGCGCACACGCCGGCGACCGCACGATGCTCGATGCGCTGGTACCGGCCGTCGCGGCATTCGAGCGGGCGCTCGACGACGATCGCGATCCCGCGGGTGCGTGGGCCGCGGCGATCGAAGCCGCCGAGCACGGCGCGCAGGAAACCGCACGCATGACGCCGCGCGCCGGGCGCGCAAGCTATCTCGGCGAACGCGCGATCGGCACGCCGGACGGCGGCGCGGTGGCGGTGTCGTATTGGCTGCGTGCGTTGCAGGCGCACATCGGGTGATCGTGGGAGGCGCGACAGCAGCGTCGCGCCTTCAATGCATCGGCACGCAAGACGCGATGTCGCGTCACGTGCCGATGCCGCGGATCGTCGCGATGCCGGGCATCGTCACCTCGGTCGACCTCCGCATCGAGCGTCCGCAATCCATCAGCGCGTCTTCGTCCGCCCGGGCAACCATGCCGCGCCGACCGCCGCTGCAGCGAAACTCGCGAGCCAGCACCAGTAGCCGATCGCGTCGAGATGCACGGGTTCGACGTTCCCTGCTTCGTCGACGGCAATCTGGTGCTGCGACAGGAAGCTCATCCCGAACAGCAGCGCCAGACCGGCCAGCACGACCGCCTGCGCGCGATGGCGCTTCACGGTCAGCAGCCAGGCGGCAAACACGAGCGGATTCGCGAGCCATGCATAGATGCCGGCGAGCACGCCCATCCAGCCCGTCAACAGCACCTGCCAGCCGTCGGCCCATGGATGCGGGGCCGGTGCGCCGGTGCGGAACGGCGCGGTGAACATGGCGACAAGATAAAGCGCGACGCTGATCGCGAGCAGCACGGTTGCGGCGCGACCCATCGACGGGCGAACGGGCGCGGTGGCGGGAGTCGAAGGTTTCATCGGCGGGACGGGCGTCCGGCGTCGCGGCGCGCCGCCGGACACACCCGATGCACGTCGCTCAGACGCCTTCGACCAGCACGGCGCGATAGCGCGCGCCCTTGAAGCGGTGCTGGGCGACGGCCTGGTATTCCGGGCCGTGATACCACGCGTGCGCGGCTTCCTTCGACGGGAACTCGACGATCACGACGCCTTCCGGGCCTTCGCCCTCGAGCGTTTCCTGCGGCCCGTAGGCCGCGAGCACCTTCACCGGATGCCCGGCGAGCGTCGCGCCGACCTTGCTCTGGTAGAGGTCGAATTCCTGCTGGTCCTGCATGCTTTCCCGTGTAAACACGATGTAGGTTGCCAAGATACGTGCTCCTGATGCGATGCGTGGAAGGGGGCCGGATGCGCGCGGTGCCGTTCGGAACACCGCACTGGCCGCACAAGCCGCAGCCGCACCCATGGCGGCGCGGGCAGTGTGCAGATTACAGGGGTTCTGCCAAACGCGCCGACCCTGCCCGCTCACGCTTTCGCATCGAACCGGTACAGCGCCGCCGGCGTATCGACCAGCACCTGCCGGCGCCCGGCCTCGTCCGGCAGCAACGTCTCCATGTACCGGTACGCGAGCGCATCGTCGACCACGCCCTCGTACCCGACATGCGGCCAGTCGCTGCCCCATAGCAGCCGTTCGGCACCGAACGCTTCGCGCACCGCACGCATCGCGGTCAGGCCGGACGCCTGCCAGCGATCGGCACGGTCGCTCCGGTACGCGCCCGACACCTTGACCCACACGCGCCGGCTCGCCGCCGTCGTCAGCAGATAGCGGAAGCCCGGATCGTCGATCCCGAGCCGCGGGTCGGGCCGCCCGAAATGGTCGAGCGAGACATCGACGCCCGCGTCGAGCAGCGGCGGCATCAGCACCGGCAGGCGCGCGGCTTCCGCATGCAGCTCGACCTGCCAGCCGTACCGGCGCAGAAGCGGCAGCAACGCGCGCCACGCCGCGCCCGCGAAATCCGGATCGCGTTCGCCGATCAGGTTCAGCCGGATGCCGCGCACGCCGAGCGGCGTCCATGCGGCGACCTGCTCGGCATCGCGCGCGGGGTCGATCACGACGATGCCGCGCAAGCGCGCGGGCTGCGCGCGCAGCGCGGCGAGCAGATAGCGGTTGTCGGTGCCGAGAAAGCTCGGCTGGATCAGCACGCCGTTCGACATGTCGTGCCGGTCGAGCATCGCGAGGTACTGGTCGAGCGACGCGTCGTACGCGATCGTGTAGCGATGGCCCGGCACGAGCGGCAGCGATTTCAGGAATATGTGCGCGTGGGTGTCGACGCCGGTGATCGTGCGCGTGCCGGTGATCGCACCGGCGCATCCGCCGAGCACCTCGGCCATCGCGAGTCCGACGAGTGCGCGATTGAACGAGCGCCTCGAAATCATGGGGGTCTCCTGTCTTGTTGGTTATTGTGCACGGCGGGCCATGCGGGCCGCGCCGGCTGCGTCGCGGCGTGTCAGCCTACATCGCACGCGCGACGATGAAAATCGGCACGAACGACAGCACCGTCGACAGCGCGACGACGAATGCCATCAGCCGGTGGTTGCCGCCGTACTGCGTGGACAGCACATACGAATTGCTCGCGCACGGCAGCACCGAATAGAGCAGGATCAGGTTCCCGGACAGCGGCGACACCGCGAACGCCTTCGTCGCGGTCAGCGCGAGCAGCGGAAACCCGACCAGCCGGATCGCGGTGGTCACGAGCCCCGCCCGCACGAGCGCCGCTTCCTTGCGCGGCAACGGCAGCCGCAGCGCGGCGCCGACGCAGATCAGGCTCAACGGCAACGCGGCGCCGCCGAGCACGTCGACGGTCTGGTCCAGCGCGGCGGGCAACCGCCAGCCGGTCAGGTTCAGCACGATCCCGAACGCGCTCGCGACGATCAGCGGATTCGCCGCCACCTTGCCGACGATCCCCACGAGCCCGCGGCCGCCGGCCTGGCCATGCTCGAACGACAGCAGCACGAGCGTGTTCGAGATCGCGACCATGTACGCGACGACCACCGCCGCGATCCCGTAATCCGCAGGGCTCAGCAACCCCGACGCGACCGACAGGAAGATGTAGCTGTTGAAGCGGATCGAGCCCTGGACGATCGACGTGAACGACGCATGCGGCACCGCGCACAGCCGGCAGCCGAGCACGACGGCGGCCAGCACCGCGAGCGTGAGGCCCGTCAGCAGCAGGATCGTCGACTTCGACGACGCATCGAGCGGCCCGGCCAGTCCGATCGAATGCACGAGGAACGCGGGAAACAGCACGTAATGGGTCAGTTTCTCGGCGGACGGCCAGAATGCCGCATCGACCAGCGCGATGCGACGCACCGCGACGCCGATACAGATCAGTGCGAAGGCGGGTGCGACGGCAACCCAGGCGAGTTCGGTATGCATGGCTGAACAGGTTCGGTGAAGGAGGAAACCAGTGAATCGGCGCGTTCGAGAAGCGACGGCTCGGGCGCGGTCGTGTCCGGATCGGGGTCGAACGGCAACCCGACGGCGGCGAGCGCTTCATACGCGAGCGCCGGTGCGAAACGCACGCCGGAGCCCGACGCGCCCGCCACCGCGCAGCCGTTTCGGCCGATCGGTGTGACCCGGGGATTGCGGTCGGTCGTGTAGCCGTCCACCGCCACGCGCGCGGCGAGGTGCGCGTCGCGCAGGCCCGGAAAATGACGCGCGAGCAGCCCCTGTGCCAGTGCGAGCTCGTCGGCGCTCGGCGCGACGCGCGCGCCGGCGGCGCACCCCCATGCGTGCGACGTGATGCTCAGCAACCAGCCGCGCCGCGCGTGCACCGGCGCGAGAAACGCCTGTGCGTCCGGCAGGTAGACGACCGGCGAGTCCGGTGCCGGCGGCAATGCGCGCCCGTCGACATCGAATGCGACGATCTTCTTCGTGACGATGTCCGGTCGCGCTTCGCCGCGCGCGTCGTCGTCGGCTTCGCCATCGACGGCCGGCCACGGGCCGCTCGCGCGGACGAGCCGGTCGGCGTGCAGCGTCACGCCGTTGGCCACGAGGGTCCAGCCGCCGGCATGGCGCGTCACGTGTGTAACCGGCGCGTCGAAACGCGCGACGGCGCGCGCGCCCGTCAGGTAGTGCGCGACCAGCCGGGGCACGTCGACCAGCCATGCACGGCCGGCGCGCCAAAGACGCACGCCGTCGGGCAACGCGCCGAGCAGCGCGTCGCCGGCATCCGGCGTATCGGCCGGCACCGGCGTCGCGAACAGCGGGCCGCCTGCGTTGGATGCGGCCGCAACGAAGGCGAACGGCGCGTCGCGCACGCAGCGTCCGGCCCGCGCCCACGCGCCGTAATACGCGTTCGCGACCTGCGATCGCGCACGCCGTTCGCCGATGCCGCAAAACGGCGTGACGACGCCCGCCGACAGCGCCGTCGCGGTCTGCACGAGCGGCCGCGCATCGAACACGGCGATGCGCAGCGCACCCGCATGCCGCGCCGCCACGTGCGCGATCGTCGCGCCCGTCACGCCCGCGCCGACGATCGCGAGATCAACCCGCATCGGCTTGCCACCAGACGGTGCTGATCACGAGCGGCGTCGCGCCGTCGTTCTGCACCTGGTGCGACCGGTGCGATTCGAAATACAGCACGTCGCCGGCGCACACGCGCACGGGCTCGCCGTCGTAGGTCAGCCGGCCGCTGCCCTGCGCGATCATCCAGCATTCGCGCACCGCGTGAACATCCAGCCGCGACGTGCAATTCGGCTCGACCGTGAACAGGCCGCCGCGAAACGGAATCTCGCCGTCGCCGAGCCCGGCGAAATCGGCCTGGCGCAGCACGACGCCCGGCACATGCGACTCCGGCGGCAACGCGCCGACATGCGGAAACTTACGCGCGCTCATCGTGCACCTCCTCCCCGACCAGGCCCAGTTCCGCGAGAATCGCGTCGCGGTCGCGATCGAGCGCCGGTGCGGCCCGGCGGGTGGCCGGATCGGGGCAACCCGATATCTTGATCGGCGTCCCCACGAGCCGGTACGGGCCGACATCCGGATCGTCGACGTCGATCAGCATGTTGCGCGCGGCCGTCTGCGGATGGACGACCGCCTGATCGACACGGTTGATCGGGCCGGCCGGCAGCCCCGCACGCGCGAACCGCTCGCACCAGTGCTCGACGTCGTGCGCCGCCAGCAGGTCGTTGAGCGTGCGTTCGAGCTCGGCCTCGTGATCCTTGCGCGCCTCGCCGCCCGCGAAGCGCGGGTCGGCCGCGAGCGCCGGCACGCCGAGCGCGTCGCACAGCAGCCGGAACAGCTTGTCGTTGCCGGCCGCGATGATGAGCGGGCCGTCCGCCGCGCGATAGACGCCGAACGGCGGCGCGATCGCCGGCCGATAACTGCCGACCGGCCCGGTGACTTCACCGGTCGCGAAATAGCGGCCGATGAAATACTCCATCAGTGCGAGCTGGCAGTCGAACATGCCGATGTCGACCTTCGAGCCCTGCCCGGTCCGGCCGCGCCGCACGAGCGCCATCAGCAGCCCGGTCGTCAGGAACAGGCCGGCCGCGAGGTCGCCGATCGACGGCCCGACCCGCACGGGCATGCGCCCGGGCTCGCCGGTCACGCTCATGATCCCGCCGAGCCCCTGGACGATCATGTCGTACGCACGGTGATCCCGAAACGGTCCCGTGTGGCCGAACCCCGATGCGCTACCGTAGATCAGGCGCGGAAAGCGCGCATGCAGCGTGTCCCAGTCGTAGCCGATGCGCGCCATCGTGCCGGGCCGGAAGTTCTCGGTGACGACGTCCGCCTTCTCGAGCAGTGCGTCGAGCACGCGGCGGTCGGCCGGGTCCTTCAGGTCGAGCGCGATGCTCTCCTTGCCGCGATTGAGCGATGCGAAGTAAGCCGACTTGCCGCCGTACCACGGGCCGTACGCGCGTGCATCGTCGCCGGTCGACGGGCGTTCGACCTTGATGACGCGCGCGCCGTGGTCGGCCAGCAGCATCGTGCAGAACGGGCCGGCCAGCACGCGCGTCAGGTCGACGATCACGAGCCCTTCGAGTGCGCCTTCCATCATGCGACCTCCCGCATGCCGGGCGGCAGCACCGCCGCCAGTTCCCCCGCCGTGACCGGATCGAAGCTCGCCAGCGGCGTGACGACCGGCGACGACAGCCGCGCGAAATCGCCCGCGTTCGGTTCGCCGCGCAACCCGAGCGCGCGCCACGCGGTCCGCGCGAGCGCCGGCATCAGCGGGTACGCAAGCAGCGCGAAGCCCTTCGTCCAGCCGTACAGGTCGCCGGCCGCACGCGCGCCGTCGAAGCGCGCACTCCAGCGTTCGACGATCCGGGCCAGCGCGGTCGGGTCGAACGTCGCGAAATCCATCGCGCGCTGCGCGTCGCGCCACGCCGCTTCTGCCGCCCGCGCCGTTTCGTCGGCCGGCGCGCGCGCCGTGAGCGGCCCGCCGATCGCCTCGGCCACATGCCGTTGCACGGTCGCATACGGCCCGTTCACGAACCGGCAGAACGCATCGCGATCGAAGTCGGTGCGCGCGTCGACCGGATTGGTCGACGCGACGAAGAAGCGCACCGCGTCGGACGGTACGCGCGTGCGGGCCGCGAGATCCTCGACCCAGATCGCCCAGCGCAGGCTCGTCGAGAACTTGCGCCCTTCCAGCGTATAGAAATGGTTGATCACGAAGCGGTCGAACGGCTTCGACACGCCGTCGGCCATCGCCATTGCCTGGATCCCGACCAGGTGCGACACGCAGTTGTCGATCCCGAATCCGTTCACGGTGATCACGTCCGAGTCGCGGTCGAACGGGTTCGCGCGCAGCCCGTGCTTGCGCGCATAGAGATCGCCGACGAAACGGATCGCGCCGAACAGCAGGCCATGGCCGAACAGCGTGCGCGGCTCGCCGTTCAGCGCGTACGGCAGCCCCCAGCCGGCATGGCTCGTCATGCGAAAGCGCGCGCCGTCGCGGTCGAGATGGCGGCGCGCGATGTCGACGAACACCGGTGCGGTTTCGGTGCCCGCCAGTTGCGCGACCAGCGCGGCGGGCTCCGCGATGTCGAAGAACAGGTTGTCCTGTTCGCGCATCGCCAGCGTCTCGCCCCAGCGCGCCGACGGTTCTTGCACGTCCTCCGGCTGGAAATGCGCGCCGCAGTCCTCGCAGAAGAATCCCGAGACGTCGCGCGCGCACTGCGGGCACCGGCCGAGCAGGAAACTGCCGGTCACGTAGCACGCGCGCGCGGCCGAATACGGCAGGCGTTCACGCACCGTCGACACGCACCGCTGCGCGACCAGCCGTGCGACGAGCCCGTCGTGCGCGGCGAGGTAGGCGTCGTGATGCGCATCGCCGAGCGGATCGACGAACAGGTCGACGTCGATGTTCATGTCGGCGAGATCGTCGACGATGCCCGCGCAGCTCTGCCGCGCGAGCGCCGCCGCGTCGACGCCGGCCTGCCCGGCGCGCAGCGGGATATAGGAATCGTACGGGTCGCTCGCGCACGCGATGCGCGCGCATTCGCCGCGGCTGCGCAGGTGGCGCGCGAGCATGTCGAGCCGCAGGTACGGGCCCGCGATATGACCCAGGTGCAGGCGTCCGTTCGGCGCCGGCATCGCCGGCACGAGCAGGTAGTGGCGCGGGTCGCGAATCGTGTCGATCGCCATGATGGTCTCCGGTTCAGTCCAGCGTGACGGTCACGTCGGCCGCGAGCTCGCGCAGCAGCGCCACGATATCGCGGTCGAGTTCGCACTGCGCGATCAGGTACGCGATCTCGTACGCCTTGAACACGTCCTTCGGCAGCGCCATCTGCGCGCCCTTGCCGGCGACGACCTGCAGGAAACGCAGTTCAGGCCGGCGCCACAGTCGCTCGAAACCTTCGACGCGGGCAATGCGGCCAAGCCCGGGCGGCATCACGATGCGCTGGCCCGCGCGCGTCGACGCCGTGCCGAGCCGGTCGTCGAGCGGGCCGTCGATCGCGCCGCGCGCGAGATCGAGCACCGTGCGATAGGGCGAAAAGCCCGCGACGCTGTACGGGATCAGGTGCGAGTTGATGAACTCGCCGCCGAGTCGGCCGCCGATCTCGAGAATCTTCGGCCCGTCGCGCGTCACCATCACGTCCGCGTGGAACCCGCACCAGTCGATGCCGGTTGCCGCGACGCCCGCGCGCACCATGTCGCGAATGGCCGCCTGCGTGTCGACCGGCAGCAGCGACGGCGTCACGTTCTCGTACTGGATCGGGATCGACCGGTCGAAGGTCTTGTCGATGATCGCGTTGATCGCGACGCGGCCGTGCGCGACGACGCCGGACACCGAGTGCTCGCTGCCCGTCAGCAGTTCCTCGAGCAGCGCATGATCGCCGTACAGGCTGAACATCTCGCCCTTCTCCGGCGAGTTGTATGCGCGAAATGCGCGATACACCTCGGCGGGGTCGTCGCGCACGTCGACCGGGAAAATGCCGCGGCTGCCGGAGTTGCCGGCCGGCTTCAGCAGCGCGGGCGCGCCGATCCGCTTCAGCGCGGCGGTGAACTCGGCTTCATTGCCGACCACCGCGTAGCGCGGGTTCGCGTTCGGCACCGCGTCCAGCACGCGGCGGGTCGCTGCCTTGTCGCGCACGTTGAGCGCGGCGTCCGGCGCCGTGCCGCGCAGCCCGAGCCGATGCGACAACCGGCTCGCGAGCACGACTTCGAGGTCCTTCCACGCGACGACGCCGGACAGCTCGACGCGACGTTCGCGCAGGTAGTCGAGAATGGTCCGCTCGGCAGCGTCGTAATCGCCGAGCCGGGTCGGAATGATGCCGGCGCAGCCGAACGAGCGGAACGCGTCCGGCGTCGGCGTCGCCACATACAGGTCGAGCCCGAGGCCGCGCGCCGCGTCGATTTCGGCGATCCGCTCGCCCGGAAGCGCGCGCGTGTCGAGATACAGCATGGCCGGTGCATGGGTCATGGCGGTGTGCTCCTGTCAGTTCACGAATTGTTGGGTGGCAGCGTGCGGCGCGTCGCCGTGCGGCCAGTCGACGAAGCCTGGCGGCGTGCCGACTTCGTAGATGGATGCGCCCGCGATCGCATTCGCGATCCGGCCGCTGCGCCACGCGGCGAGACTCAGGTTCGGGTCCGCGATACCGCGTGTCGTGCGCGCGGCGTTCTGGAAGAAAATCCGCGCGGCGCTCGGCCGGTTCCAGCGCACCGCATAGTCGTCGTCGAGCTCCGGCACGCCATTGCGCGTGTGCATCTCGAAGCGCAGCGATTCCAGCGCGCCCGGCATCTGGAATTCGCTCCCCGTCGCGAGCAGCACGACGTCGGCATGCAGCGGCGCGTGCACGCCGGTGCCGTCGTCGACGCTCAGCACGTAGCCGCCGTCCGCGCGATGCAGGTTGGCCATGTTGCGGCCGGGCATCAGCGCGCAATAGCCGGTGCGACCTTCGATGTGCGTGATCTCGTAGAGCCGCTGGTAGATCGCCGTCAGGAGCGGCAGCGTGACACCGTCGCTCGCGAGGCGCTGCGTGTCGAGCGCGTCGCGCTTGCGCTCCGGAGACAGCCGCGAGAAATGTTCGTTGTACTGCGGCACGAACCATTCGTTGACGAATGGCGAATCGTCCATCGGCAGGAAATTCTCGCGCCGGGTCAGCCATGCGACATGCGCGGGCGCCGCATCGCCCGTCAGACCGAGCAGGTGCAGCGCGAGTTCGGCGCCGCTCTGGCCGCCGCCGACGATCGCGACACGCCGGCCGGCGAGCGCCGGCCGCACGGTGCAGAACTGCGACGAATGCACCACGTCGGCGCCCAGGTGCGGCCGTGCACACGCGGGAAGGGTCGGGCGCAGCCCGACGCCGACGACGAGGTTCGCGGTACGCACGACGCCGTGCGAGGTCGTGACGCGCAGCGCGCCCCCGTCCCGCACGACGCTTTCGACTTCGCAGTCGAACCGCAGGTTGTCGAGCGACGCGCAGACCCATTGCATGTACTGCTCGAACTCGCGGCGGCGCACGGTCGGAAAGCGCGCGTTCGCGAACGAGTACAGGCGCTCCGTGCGTTGCAGGAACGCGATGAACGAGTAGCGGCTGCACGGATCCGCCAGCGTCACGAGGTCCTTCAGGAAGCTGGTCGTCAGCGACGAATCGGCGAGCATCAGCCCCGGATGCCAGCGGAACTCGGGCTTGCGCTCGACGAACAGCGAACGCAGGCCGTCCAGCGGCGCCAGCAGCGCCGCCAGGCTCAGGTTGAACGGGCCGACCCCGATCCCGAGCACGTCGACCTCCGCCCCGGTAAGGGCCCGCGGCTTGGCGCCATCGAGCGTCTGAATGTCGAAAGTGTTCATCGCGCCTCCCCGGCACCGGTGATCGAATCGTGAAGAACGGCGCTGCCGGCCTGGCCGAGCACGAGGCCGGCGAGCACCGCGCCGCCACGAACCGCCGTGGCGATCCCGCTGCCGCAATAGCCGCCGCACCAGCCCAGCCGCCCGGCCGTGCCGACATACGGCACACCGTGCGCCGTGAAGCCGAGCGGCGCGGACCACACACGCTCGACGCTCACGTGCACGAGCGCCGGGAAATACGTCGCCAGCCGCGCGCGCAATGCGGCTTCGGCATCCGCAGGCGGGAGGTCCGGCGCAAGGCCGAGCCGGCTGCCGAACAGCAGTCGCCCGCGGTCGTCGAGCCGGAAGTAGTCCTTGTCGGCGGACAGCGTGCCGTACACGCGCGGCTGCCGCGAAATGCGGCGCTGCATCGCGTCGTCGAGCACGCAGGTCGCGAGCAGGTGCGTGCCGTACCGTTCGAGCGGCGGACGGACGTCGTCCGGCAGCAACGACCACGCGTCCTCCGCGCACACCAGCACGGTGCCGGCGGCGAGCGTCGCATCGTCGAGGTCGAGCGCGGCTGCCTCCGGCGCGAGCCGCAGCGCGTGCACACGGGCGCCGCGCCGGATCCGCACGCCGAGCCGCGCGGCCCGCATCCGCATCGCATCGCGCAGCGCGCGTGGCCGGATCAGCGCGAAACGCAGGTTCAACAGCCCGGCGATCGCATGCGCCGCACCGGTTTCCTGCGCGACCGCCGGTGCATCGAGCCATGCGACGCGCGCGTCCGGTTGTGCCGCGTAGTGGTCGAACCGGCGCGCCAGCTGCGCCGCCGACGCGTCGTCGCACGCGAGCGTGATGTGGCCCGGATGCGCCCAGCCGCACGCGAGGCCGCGGCTGTCGACGAAGCGCGCCAGATACGCGATCGCCTGCGCCGCCTCGCGCTCGGCGGCCTGCGCCTGCGCGGCCGAACCCGGGCCGCGCGGCAATGCCGGCGCGACGCTCGCGACCGAACCGAAGTTGAATGCGCTCGGGACGTCGCCGGGCGGATCGCCATCGCAAACGTCGACCGTCGCGCCCTGCTCCGCCAGATGGATTGCGGCGGACAACCCCGTATAACCGCCGCCGACGATCGCGACGTCGGCGGTTCGTTTGCCGGGCGCCATCATGCGTGCTCCGGCTGGTGCTGGTGCGCGTCGACGAATGCGCGGTACGGCGCGTCGAAGAAGAACGCGGGATCGCCGTCCGGCGGTTCGAGCTGGTCGAGCCAGCAGGCCGTTGCCGAATACTTCGCGAGGAACGGCCTGCGCAGCCAGCGCGGATCGCGCGCCTGCAGGAAATTCAGCAGGAAGTAGCGCTGCCCGTGCAGGTCGAGCGTGCCGGCGACCTCGACCTTGCCGGGGCCCGCGCTCATCGACGGGCCGCGCGCGCTGCGCGCGAGCCCTGACACCGACGCGATCGCCGTGTTGTAGATGTCGAGCGCTCGCGCGAGCGGCAGCTCGAAATAGGCGCGCGGCCCGGTATCGCGCTCGACGAACATGTAGTACGGCACGATGCCGAGCCGCACCTGCCCGACCCAGTTGCGCCGCCACACGTCGGCGTCGTCGTTGATGTGACGCAGCACCGGCCCCTGCGAGCGGATCACGACGCCGATGCGGCGCAGGTTCGTCACGGCCTGCTCGGCGATCTCCGTCGACAGCTCGCGCCAGTGGTTCAGGTGCGCCATGACCGTCACGTTGCGCCCCGCGTCGACCAGCGTGCGCAGCAGCGCGAGCAGCTCGGGCGTATCCGGATCGCTGACGAAGCGGTACGGCCAGTAGGTCAGCGCCTTCGTGCCGATCCGGATGTTGCCGACATGCTCGAGCCCCGGCTCCAGCAGCGGCGTCAGGTATTCGCGCAAGCGTGCCGCGCTCATCACCATCGGGTCGCCGCCCGTCATCAGCAGGTCGGTCACTTCGCCGTGCGCGCGCAGGTAAGCGTGCAACCGCGCCGCTTCGCTCGACGCGAATTTCAGCGTTGCATCGCCGACGAACTGCGGCCAGCGGAAGCAGAACGTGCAGTACGCGTGGCAGGTCTGCCCGTGGCTCGGAAAGTACAGCACCGTCTGCGCGTACTTGTGCTGGATGCCCGGGCACGGTTCGCCGTCAAGTTCCGGCTCGTTGAGCCGCTGGTCCGCCGGATGCGGGTTCATCCGCGCGCGCAGGCGCCCGACCAGCGCGTCCAGTTCCGCGTGGCGTGCCGCGTCGCGCGACAGCACGGCCAGTCGCTCGAGGTCCTCGGGCGCGAGCATGTCGGGCTGCGGAAACGTCAGCCGGAACAGCGGATCGTCCGGCACACGGGTCCAGTCGATCAGCTGCTCGACCACATAGCGGTTGACCTTGAACGGCAGCACCCGCGCGACCAGCCCGATCTCCTCGCGCATCCGCGGCGGGAGCGCCGCGAGCTGCGGGATGTCGTCCAGCTTCGAGCGGTTGTACGCCTTGAACACCGGATGCACCGGTATCGACTGACGCGGCGGCGCGCCGCCCTGCACGCCATCGCGCGCGGATATCCGTTGGCCCTCGGATAGTTCGATCATTGACTCGACTCCATTTTTTTAGATGTACTAATGTATGTCGTGTGTCTCGCTGCTCGCCGCCGACGGCCAGGCAGCCCGTCGACGTCCTGCAGATACTAGAAGCAATTGCCGAAGCGAAGCATTACCGCCGTGTTATTTATCCATAAGCGTTTCGCATGCTGCTGCGCACCAATTCAGCGCGGCGCGGCGGCGCCCACCGCTGGTCGCGCAGCCCGCACACGCCTGGCAGGATGGGTCTCCGGCATCCGCCAGTACACGACCAGCGAGATCGCCGCGCACGCGGCGACGTACCAGAAGAACATCGTCTCGTTGCCGCTCGCCTTCAGCCGCAGCGCAACGAATTCGGTCGTGCCGCCGAGGATCGCCGTCGTCAGCGCATAAGGCAACCCGACCGCCAGCGCGCGGATCTGCGGCGGAAACAGCTCGGCCTTCACCAGCATGTGCACCGATGTGAACCCGCTCAGCACGACCAGCCCCGCGAAGACCAGCGCGAACGCGGCGAGCGGTTCGTGCGCGTGCCCGAGTGCGGTGAAGATCGGCACCGACAGCAGCGTGCCGCCGATTCCGAACCACAGCAGCACCGGCCGGCGGCCGACGCGGTCCGATACGAGACCGAACAGCGGCTGCAGCGGCATGTACAGCAGCAGCGCAAGCGTGCAGATCCAGGTCGCCGTTTCCTTGTGCAGCCCGACCGAGTTGACGAGGTACTTCTGCATGTAGACCGTGTACGTGTAGAACGCGACGGTGCCGCCGACCGTGATGCCGATCGCGAGCAGCAGCTCGCGCCAGTGTGCCGCGAGGTCGGCCGTCATGCGCGTCTTCGCCGCGCGCGCCCGGCTGGCGATGAACGCGTCGCTCTCCACGACGTTGCGGCGCATGTAGAGTGCGAACAGCGCGAGCACGCCGCCGACGAAGAATGGAATCCGCCAGCCCCAGCGTTCGAGGTCGTGCGTGCCGGCGAAGATCCGTTGCATCGCGAGCATCAGGCCGAGTGCGACGAGCTGTCCGGCGACCACGCTCACCTGCAGGAAGCCGACGTAGAAACCGCGCCGGTTCGGCGGTGCGATCTCGCTCAGGTAAGTCGCGCTGGTGCCGTATTCGCCGCCCATGCTGAGCCCCTGCAGCAGCCGCGCGGCGACGAGCAGCGCCGGCGCGAGCACACCGATCGTCGCGTAGCTGGGCGTGACGGCGATCAGCATCGATCCCGCGCACATCGCGAGCACCGATTTCGTCAGCGCGGCCTTGCGCCCGCGCCGGTCCGCATAGAGGCCGACGAGCCAGCTGCCCGCCGGCCGCGCGACATAGCCGACCGCCGCGATCGCCGCGGTGTTCATCAGCTGCACGGTCGGCCGGTCGGCCGGAAAGAACGCCGGCGCGAAGTAGATCGAGAAGATGCTGTACGCGAGAAAGTCGTACCACTCGATCAGGTTGCCGGCCAGGCCGCCGACGATCGAACCGATGCGCGGCGGCCCGCCTGCCGCCCCGGTGGGGGAAGTTGCCAAGGTTGTCTCCTGTTCGTTCTGGATCGGGCGGCCGGCTTGCGGCCGCCCGTGCCGCACGCGGGCGTTACGGCTGCCGTGCGGCCGCGTAGCGCGCGTCGAGCCCGTCGAAGCGCGCCTTGTCGACGAGCCGCTGCCGTTCGGCGAACGGCGCGACGAGCGCCGGATCCTCGTCGAGCCGGCCCGTGTCGCGCAGCGTCGTCAGGGCCGCCTGCATCCCGCGCACCGCGCCCTGCAGCGCGGCGTTCGCATACAGCACCACGCCATAGCCGAGGCGCGCCAGTTCGTCGCGCGAGCGGGTCGGCGTCTTGCCGCCGATCACGATGTTGATGAGCTGCGGCGTATCGAACAGTGCGGGCAACCGCTCGACGTCCTCCGGCGTGTCCATCGCCTCGATGAACAGCACGTCGGCGCCGGCCGCCGCGTAGCGGTGCGCGCGCTCGATCGCGTCGTCGATGCCGTGCACGGCCGCCGCATCGGTGCGGGCGACGATCAGCAGGTTCGGATCGACGCGCGCGTCGACGGCCGCCTTCAGCTTGCCGACCATTTCCGCGGCCGGGATCACTTCCTTGCCCGCGAAGTGGCCGCATTTCTTCGGCAATACCTGGTCCTCGAGCTGGATCGCGTCCGCGCCGCTGCGCTCGAGCGTGCGCACCGTATGCAGCACGTTCAGCGCGTTGCCGAAACCCGTATCGGCATCGACCATCAGCGGCAGGTCGACGGCGTCGCGCACGCGTGCGGTGTGCTCGGCCAGCTCGCCGAGCCCGACGAAGCCGAGATCCGGCAGGCCGAGCGACATGTTGGTGACACCCGCGCCGCTCAGGTACAGCGCGTCGAAGCCGAGATCGGCGGCGATCCGCGCGCTCAGCGCGTTGAACGTGCCGGCAACGAGCAATCCCTCGCGGGCGGCGATGCTGCGCCGGAACGCAGCGCGACGAAGGGCGGTGTGATCGGTCATGCAGGGCCTCATTGGTCGAAACGGAACAGGGTAAGCGGCGTATCGCGCAGCACGCGCGTGCGCTCGCCGGGGTCGGGCAGCCAGCGTTCGAGCGCCGCGCAGGTCGCGCCGAAATCGACACGCTCGCGATGCTGCGTATGCGGCCAGTCGCTGCCCCACACGAGCCGCTCCGCCGTGAACGCGGCGCGCAGCGCCTGCGCGGCGCCGAGCGCCGCGTCGGTGCCGTCGCCGGCCAGGCTGTTGCGATAGGCGGCCGACAGCTTGACCCACACGCGCCCGGTGTCGGCCAGCGACAGCAGGTGGCGGAAGCCGGGATCGCGCTCGCCGAGCGTCGGCGACGGGCGGCCGAAATGGTCGATCACGAGCGTGCACGACTGCGCGAGCAGGCTCGCGGCGATCGCATCCAGGTCGGCCGCATCGCGATGGATCTCGACATGCCAGCCGAGCGCATTGACGCGCGCGAACAGCGCGCGCCATGCCCGCGTTCCGAAGTCCGGAATCGGCAGGCCGACCAGGTTGAGCCGCATGCCCACGACGCCCGCGCGGTCCAGCGCGGCGAGCGCGTCGTCGTCGATCCCCGGATCGACGACCGCGACGCCGCGAAAGCGGCTCGGGTAGCGCCGCAGCACGTCGACGAAGAACGCGTTGTCGGTGCCGAGAAAGCTCGGCTGCACCAGCACCGCATGCGTGATGTCATGCGCGGCGAGATGCGCGACGTACGCGTCCAGCGACGCGTCGTAATCGGGCGCATGGCGCACGACCGGCGCGAGCGGCAGACCGCGCGCAAACACGTGCGCATGCGCGTCGATCGCCGCGACGGCGGCCGCCGACGCGTACCACGCGGTGACATTCGGCACCGATGAAACCGGCTCAACCGGCGGATTCACTGCTCGATCCATGACGACTGCCTGCAAGATGTACCCGGCCCGCATCGCGGGTGACGGGCGACGGAATGAACGAAGGACGAAAACTACAGCGAGGCGCGGGCCTGCACGTCGCCGTCGGCGCCGGGCCCGGCCACCGCGTCGGGCAACCGGCGCCCGCGCGTTTCCGGCAGGAACCACACCGCAATCACGACCAGCCCGTATGCGATGCCCGCATCGATGCCGAGCGCCGTGCCGAGCGGCATCGATGCGCCCATGTGCCCGACCAGCACCGGGAAGCCGGCCGATGCGATGCGGCCGAAGTTGTAGCAGAAGCCGACGCCGCGCCCGCGCACGTTCTGCGGATACAGCTCGTTGAACAGCGTGCCGAGCGTCGCCGGAATGCCGGCCGAGAACAGGCCGAGCGGGAACCCGAGCAGCAGCATCGCGATGTCGTTCAGCGGCAGGAATACGTACAGGTTCACCGTCACCGCGCAACACGCGGCGAACAGCATCACGTTGCGGCGCCGGCCGATCCGGTCCTGCAGATAGGCGCTGACGAAGCAGCCGCAGATGAACGCGACGATCACGACCGCGAGATACGCCCCCGTGCCGAGCACCGACAGGTGCCGCTCGGTCTTCAGGTAGGTCGGCAGCCAGATCGTGATCGCGTGATAGCCGCCGTGCGCGCCGACGCCGATCAGGCCGCCGACGATCGTCGCGCGCAGCACCGAACGGTCGAAGATGCCCACCGTCGGCGCATCGTCCGCGTGCACCCGCGCGGGGTGCGCGCGCGGCGGCTCGGAAATCGCACGGCGGATATACAGCACCAGCAGCGCGGGCAGCGCGCCGATCGCAAACAGCACGCGCCACGCCCATTCGGCCGGCAGCCACGCGAACACGATCATGTACAGCAGCACCGCCGCGCCCCAGCCGAATCCCCACGCGCTCTGCACGACGCCCATCGCCTTGCCGCGATGGCGTGCGCCGACCGTCTCGGCGAGCAGCACCGCGCCCGCCGTCCATTCGCCGCCGAAACCGAGGCCCTGCAGCGCCTTCAGCACAAGCAACTGCTCGAAGTTCTGCGCGAACGCGCTCAGGAACGTGAATGCGGAGAACCAGCACACGGTGATCTGCAGCGCGCGCACGCGCCCGTAGCGATCCGCGATCACGCCGGCCAGCAGGCCGCCCAGCGCGCCCGACACGAGCGTCGCGCCGCCGATCAGGCCGGCCTGCCCCTTGCCGATGCTCCAGGTCGCGAGCAGCGCCGGAATCACGAGGCTGAACATCTGGGTATCGAGGCCGTCGAGCGCCCAGCCGGCAAAGCAGCCGCGCAACGTGCGCCGTTCGGTCGTCGATAGTTCGCGCGTCCAGTTCAACGGAGGTCTCCTCGTGTCGTCGCCGTGCGCCGCGTCGTCGCGCCGCTTACCGGAGGCGCCGCCTGTCTCGGCGACGCTTGATGTGCATCCTATGAATCATTTGGATAATTCGCTACTATGTTTCGAATAATTATTCATAACACATGCTTATGGAAATCAGGCACGTTCGCTACTTCCTCGCGATCGCGGATGCCGGCAGCTTCACACGCGCGGCCAGCGAACTCGGCATTGCGCAGCCGGCGCTCAGCCAGGCGCTGAACCGGATGGAGAAGGAGCTGGGGGTCAGGCTGTTCGACCGGTCACGGCGCGGCGCGGCGCTCACGCCGGCCGGGCTCGCGATGGTCGACGACCTGCGCCTGAGCGTCGCGCGGCTCGACGCGGCCGCGCACCGGGCAGGCGAGATCGGCGCGCAGCGCGCCGGGCGCCTGACGATCGGCTTCGTCAGCGCCGCGCTGTTCGACACGCTGCCGCGCGCGATCCGCGCGTTGCGCGAGAGCGCGCCCGACGTGGAGCTCGTGATGAGCGAGATGAGCAATGCCGAGCAGGCGATCGCGCTCGAGCGCGGCGAGATCGATATCGGGCTGCTGCATACGCCGGTCGCGGTCAACGGCAGGATGCGCGAGAAGCTGATCCGGCGCGATCCGCTCGTCGCGGTGCTGCCGAAGGATTTCCCGCGCCAGCCGGGCGGCGCCGTCACGCTGGCCGAGCTTGCCGCGGCCGGCCTCGTGTGGTTTCCGCACGATCAGCTGCCACTGATCCGCGCCGGCATCCTCAGCGCGTTCCGCCAGGCCGGCCATGCGGTGGACATCGTGCTCGACGTCAACCGCACGCTGACCGTGGTCGCGTGCGTCGCCGCCGGATGCGGCGTATCGCTGCTGCCGCGCTCGATCCATGCGTTCGCCTTCGACGGCGTTGTATACAGCCCGATCCGCGACGGCGCCGCACTGCCGAATTTCGAACTGAGCGCGATCTGGCCGGCCCGGTCGCGCCCGACGCTCGCGGACCGCTTCGCCGCGCTGTTGCCGTCGGCCGACACGCGCGCCTGAGCGGCATGCGGCCGGGCGTGACGCGGCAAGCGTTCCGGCAACCGCCCGGGATGACACAGGCGCGCCGACGAACCGCACGGCCTTCCTCGGCACGAATCCGATCGGCTCCCGTTCGTCATGCCGTTCGTCAACCCCGTTCGACGACGCACCGCGCTCTGTATGCCCCGCGCTCGCCTGTCGCGTTACGCCAGGGTCGCCGTGGCCTGCATCGTCAGCCAGCCGTCGCGATCCTTCGCCCACAGCTCGATCGTCCGGCCATCATCCGACGGCTTGCCGCATAGCGTGAACGGCTCCCCGTCGAACGTCGGGCGCACCGCGCGGAACGCGAAGCTCGCGAGCGTCGCGTCGGGCCGTTCGCGATGCACGAGATCGACGAGCAGCGTCGCGATCAGCGGGCCATGCACGACGAGCCCCGGATAGCCCTCCTCCTGCGTCACGTAGCTGCGGTCGTAGTGGATGCGGTGACCGTTGAAGGTCAGCGCCGAATAGCGGAACAGCATCACCGCGTCGGCCGTGACCGTGCGCGACCACGTCTCGCCTGCCGGCGCCGCGACCGGCTTCGACGCCGGCGCGCCCGGCTGCGGCGCATCGCGATAGACGATGTCGTGCTCCTCCTCGACACACAGCTCACCGTCACACTCGACCCGGTGCTGCACCGTCACGAAGACGAGCCGGCCGCTGCGGCCCGTCTTGTCCTCGAGGTTCTCGATCGTCGATTCGCGCGTCGCGCGCCGCCCCGTGCGCAGCGGCGCATGGAAAGTCAGGCGGCCGCCGGCCCACATGCGGCGCGGCAGCGGCACGGGCGGCAGGAAGCCGCCGCGCTTCGGATGGCCATCGGGGCCAACTTCAGCCAGTGGCGCGACGGGCAGGAAATAGAGCCAGTGCCACATCGGCGGCACGACGTCGCCGGGTGACGGGCGGTCGAGCGTGGCGGCCAGCGCGTTCAGCGGAAACGCGGTGATGTCGTCGCCGAGCGTTTCGGTCTTGCCCAGCCACGCGTCGAGCGACGTCGGGGCGGGCGGCTGCGAGGATGAAGGGGACACGTGCGGAATCTCCAGGTGGCTTGCAACGGCCTCAATATGCATGCCGCGCGCCGTTTCGCGAAGCCGGATTTGCCGAACCCCGGCTTCGAACCTGCCTGACCCGCGAGCGGCCCTGCCGGACGACTTTCATCTGACCATTCGATCGCAGCCGCCAAACGCACCGCCCGTGCCGGCAAAACCTTACAGCTTGACCATCCCCGGCACGCCGCCTAAATTGCATCAGATGGGCCTGCCGCGCCGCGTGTGACGTGTCATCCGGGTGACAAAAACGATAGTTTGCTATCGAATTAATTTGCCCCTATCATCTCGCCCATGACCAATCTGCACGACCTCCGCCTCGCCGTCAGCAGCCTTCTCGTGCTGTCCGCGCGCAAGTGGCGCCGCACCAGTGACGGCGTGCTGACTACGTACAACGTGTCCGAGGCGTGCGCGACGCCGCTGCTGATCGCCGGGCGCCTCGGCGAAGGCGTGCGCCAGGGCACGCTCGCCGAATACGTCGGCATCGAAGGGCCATCGCTCGTGCGCCTGCTCGACCAGCTGTGCGCGGCCGGCCTCGCGCGCCGCGACGAGGATCCGCACGACCGTCGCGCGAAAACGATCTCGCTGACGGCCGCCGGCCGCGCGGTCACCGCGAAGATGGAGGAAGACCTGCGCGTGCTGCGCGCGCAGGTGCTCAAGGGTGTCACGCGCGCCGATCTCGAAGCGACGCTGCGCGTGCTCGACGCCTTCAATGCGTCCGAGCCGCACACGCCCGCCGCGCGCGCCTCTCACACCGGTGACGCCACGTCATGACCTACCCGAGCCTTCGCGACTGGCTGTTCTCGGGCAAGACGTTCGCCGCGTCGATGCTGGCGCTGTATCTCGGCCTGTATTTCCAGTTGCCGCGCCCGTACTGGGCGATGGCGAGCGTCTACATCGTGTCGAACCCGTTCGTCGGCGCGACGCGCTCGAAGGCGCTGTATCGCGCGCTCGGCACGGCGCTCGGCGCGGCCGCCGCGATCTTCTTCGTGCCGCCGTTCGTCGAGACGCCGCTGCTGTTCGCGATCATCGTCGCCACCTGGTGCGGCACGCTGCTCTACCTCGCGATCTCCGATCGCACCGCGCGCAGCTATGTGTTCATGCTCGCCGGCTACACGATGCCGCTGGTCGCGCTGCCGACCGTGACCGATCCGTCCACCGTGTTCGACGTCGCGATCGCACGTACCGAGGAGATCGTGCTCGGCATCGTGTGCGCGAGCGTGGTGGGCAGCGCGATCTTCCCGAACCGGCTCGCGCCGACGCTGATCGAGCGCACCGACGCGTGGTTCAAGGATGCCGCGTTCTACGGCCGCGAGACGCTGTCCGGGCACATCGCCGGCAAGGCGCTGTCCGCGTGCCGGCAACGCCTCGCGGCGACCATCACGGGCCTCGAATTCCTGCTGAGCCAGCTGAGCTACGACCATGCGCACCCGCGCATCCTCGCGCGCGCGCAGGCGCTCGCGGGCCGGATGCAGCTGTTCCTGCCGCTGATGTCGTCGCTCGCCGATCCGTTGATCGCGCTGATGCGCGACCTGCATATCCGGCCGGCCGGGCTCGACGAGTTGCTTGCCGATGCCGCGACATGGTTCGACGCGCCGCTGCCGGCCGTCCGGGCCGGCGCCGACGGCGACATGACCGACGACCCGGTCGCGCAACGCCTGCGCGAACGCATCGCCGCGCTGCAGCCGGCCGACGACGCGCTCGCGAGCTGGGACGGCGCGCTGCTGTCGAACGCGCTGTGGCGGCTGCGCCAGGTCATCGACATCTGGCAGGACTGCCGCTCGCTGCGCGCGCTGATCGGCAACGAAGCGGGCGTCTGGCAGCCGCGCTACCGGCACTGGCGGCTTGGCGGCACCGAGCGCTTCTTCGATCGCGGGATGATGCTGTTCTCGACGCTGACCGTCGTCGCCGCGATCGTGTTCGCGAGCTGGCTGTGGATCGCGTCCGGCTGGCACGACGGCGCCGCCGCCGTCACGCTCGTGGCCGTGTCGTGCAGCTTCTTCGCCGCGCTCGACGAGCCGGCGCCGCTGGTGTTCAAGTTCTTCCTCGCGACGACCGCGAGCGTCGTGTTCGCGGGCCTGTACCTGTTCGTCGTGCTGCCGCACGTGCACGATTTCGCGATGCTCGTCGTGATGTTCGCGGGCCCATTCATCCTGATCGGCACGCTGCTGCCGCGCCCGCAGTTCAACATGGTGACGATGCTCGTCGCCGTGAACACGGCCACCTTCATCAGCATCCAGGGTGCGTACGACGCCGATTTCTTCGTGTTCCTGAACAGCAACCTCGCGGGTGTCGCCGGGCTGCTCTTTGCCTATGTATGGACGCGCGCGACGCGGCCGTTCGGTGCGGAACTCGCGGTGCGGCGCCTGCTGCGCTCGGGCTGGGAAGATGTCGCGCGTTCCGCGTCGACGCAGCCGCTCGACGACCAGCGCAACCACGCATCGCGGATGCTCGACCGCGTCACGCATCTGCTGCCGCGCCTCGGCGCGTCCGACGATCATCGCCACCCGTCGATCGAGAGCTTCCGCGACCTGCGCATCGCGCTCAATGCGCTCGACCTGCGCCGCTCGCGCCGCCGGCTGTCCGGCGACGTGCCCGACGCGATCGATCGCGTGCTGGCCGGCGTCACCGACCACTACGAACGCTGCGCCGCCGCGAACGCGCGCCAGCCGGCACCGCCCGCGCTGCTTGCAACGATCGACGATGCGCTGCGCCGCGTCGCGGGCCGCAACCTGCCGGGCGCCGCGCCGGCCGACGACGGCACGGCGCCCACCGCGCCCGCCGCACCGGCCACGCCCGCCACGCATCGCCGGCTGCGCGACACGCTGCACGCGCTCGTCGGCCTGCGCCTGTCGCTGTATCCGGCCGCGGCCGGGCAGCCGCCGCAGGCGCCGGACGGAGCCCGCGCATGATCCCGCTTTCCCATCCGTCCTTCCGACCGCGACCATGATCGGCGAAATCGACATCTTCGGCGTATTCGTGCCGGCCCCGCTCGTGCTGATGCTGATCGCCTACCTGATCAACATCGTCGTGCGCGCCGTGCTCGAGCGCGTCGGCTTCTACCGCCTCGTCTGGCACCGTTCGATCTTCGACCTCGGCATCTACGTGTTCGTGTTTGCCGCCGTCGTGATCGTGTCCCACCATCTCGTGGCTACCTAACGTGAAAAAAACCTGGCTCTCGGCAGGGCAAATCCTGCTCACCCTGATCGTCGTCGTCGTGGCGGCCATCGTGCTGTGGCGCATCGTCAACTACTACATGTTCTCGCCGTGGACCCGCGACGGTCACGTGCGCGCCGACGTGATCCAGGTCGCGCCGGACGTGGCGGGCCTCATCACGTCGGTGCAGGTCGCCGACAACCAGGAGGTCAAGCGCGGCCAGGTGCTGTTCGTGATCGACCAGGCGCGCTACGCGCTCGCTGAACGGCTCGCCGAAGCCACGCTCGCGCAGCGCCGCGCGACGCTCGCGCAGGCGAAGCGCGAGTACGCCCGCAACCTGCAGCTCGGCAACCTGGTCGCGAGCGAGCAGGTCGAGGAAAGCCGCACGCGCGTCGAACAGGGCGAAGCGGCCGTCGCCGATGCGCAGGTGTCGCTCGACACCGCGAAGCTGAACCTGCAGCGCACGACGATCGTCAGTCCCGTGGACGGCTACCTGAACGACCGCGCGCCGCGCGTCGGCGAATACGTGCCGGCCGGCCGCGCGGTGCTGTCGGTCGTCGACCGCAATTCGTTCCGCGTCGACGGCTACTTCGAGGAAACCAAGCTGCGCGGCATCCACATCGGCCAACAGGTCGACATCATCGTGATGGGCGAGCCGCGTGCGCTGCGCGGCCACGTGCAGAGCATCGTCGCCGCGATCGAGGATCGCGACCGCACGCAGGGCGCGAACCTGCTGCCGAACGTGAACCCCGCATTCAGCTGGGTGCGGCTCGCGCAGCGCGTGCCGGTGCGCGTCGTGCTCGACGAGGTACCCGACGATTTCCGGATGATCGCGGGCCGTACCGCGACCGTCTCGATGCGCGAAGCCGACACGCGCCGCAACCACCAAACGAAGCCGGCGGCCGGCGCGTCGGCGGTCGCCGCACCGGTATCGACGGCTTCCGGCACGGCCGCCAGCGCGACAGGAGCATCGCAATGAAGCGGCACGGTCTGCGCCTCGCCGCGACGCTCGCGCCGCTTGCGCTCGCACTCGGCGCGTGCAAGTCCGTCGGCCCCGATTACACGCTGCCGCAGCAGGCGTACGTGAATGCGCCGCTCGCGAACCATGCGCTCGACGATGCGAACGGCACGCTCGTGTCGCGCGACGCCGTGCCCGGCAACTGGTGGCAGCTCTACGACGACCCCGTGCTCAACGCGCTCGTGCGCGATGCACTGAAGTCGAACACCGACCTGCGCGTCGCCGCGGCCAACCTCGCGCGTTCGCGCGCGGCGCTGGAAGTCGCAAGCCAGCAGGGTGGCTTCTCGGGCGGCGCGGAAGCCGCCGTGCAGCGCGCCCAGGAGTCGGCCGAGCAATACCTGCTCGAGAACAAGCTGCCGGTCGTCAACGAAGGCGCGGTCGGCATCAACGTGTCGTACGAGATCGACCTGTTCGGCAAGCTGCGGCGCGGCGTCGAAGCCGCGCGCGCGGACAGCGAAGCCGTCAGGGCCGCCGGCGACCTGGCGCGCATCACGGTCGTCGCCGACGTCGTGCGTGCGTACGTCGAATCGTGCTCGGCCGGCGACGAGCTGGCTGTCGCGAAGCAGTCGCTCGCGCTGCAGAAGCAGCGCGTCGCGCTATCGCAGCGGCTGCGCGATGCCGGGCGCGGCAACCAGACCGACGTGACGCGCGGCGTGACGCAGGTGCGCACCCTCGCCGCCGATATCCCGCGCTTCGAAGGCCGCCGCAAGGTCGCGCAATACCAGCTCGCCGCGCTGCTCGCGCGTTCGCCGGCCGACCTGCCGAAGGCCGTTGCCGAATGCGAGCGCCTGCCGAAGCTGCGCCAGCCGATTCCGATCGGCGACGGCGCCGCACTGCTGCGCCGCCGCCCAGACGTGCGCGCAGCCGAGCGGCAACTCGCGGCCGCGACCGCGCGGATCGGCGTGGCGACCGCCGCGCTGTACCCGTCGATCAGCATCGGCGCGTCGGCCGGCTCGGTCGGTGTCGCCGCCGACCTGTTCTCGTCCACGACGAATCGCTGGTCGTTCGGCCCGCTGATCAGCTGGTCGTTCCCGGTCAACGGCCAGCGTGCCCGCGTACGCGAGGCCGAAGCCGCGACGGGTGGCGCGCTCGCGCACTTCGACGGCGTCGTGCTGAACGCGCTGCGCGAAACGCAGTCGAGCCTCGCAACCTATGCGGCCGACGTGCAGCGCACGGAAGCGCTGCGTACTGCGTATGAATCGGCACGCAATTCCGCCGACGAAACGCATCGCCTCTATCTGGCCGGCCGCGAGTCGTTTATCTCCGATCTCGACGCGACGCGTACGCTGACGAGCGCGCAGGCGCAGGTGGCAGCCGCCGAAGGCCAGGTCGCGACCGACCAGGTGCGGCTCTTCCTCGCGCTTGGCGGGGGGTGGGAATCCGACGGTACGACGGCCGCACCGGACGCCCGTCCCGCCGCGACACCCGCGACCAGCGAGTAATCACGGCAGCGCTGTCATCTTCAGTACATCACGCGCACCTGGCTGAACGCTCGGCGGCGGCGGGCTTTCCTGATTCGCGCCATAGCGTCGGAAGGACGACGAACCCCCACGTTGACGGTAAACTGGCCGATGCATTTCCATTCATCTTTCGCCGCTGCCCCCCAGCGGCATCCACCCGGAGATCCATCATGCGAACCAGCGCCCGCAACCATTTCGCCGGCCAGGTCAGCGCCGTCAAGACCGGTGCCGTCAACGACGAAATCACGCTCCGCACGCAGGACGGCCTCGACATCGTCGCCGTGATCACCCACGGCAGCGCGGCTTCGCTGGGCCTCGCGGCCGGCTCGAAGGCATTCGCACTCGTGAAGGCGTCGTCGGTGATCGTGATGGTCGACGTCGACAGCAGCAAGGTGTCGGCCCGCAACTGCGTCGCGGGCACCGTATCGTCGGTCGCGAAAGGCGCGGTCAATTCGGAAGTCGTGATCCAGGCCGCGGGCGGCGCCGAGATCGTCGCGATCGTCACCAACGACAGCGTCGATCGCCTCGGCCTCGCGAGCGGCACGGCCGCGTCCGCGATCTTCAAGGCATCGAGCGTGATCGTCGGCGTCGAATGAACGCATGACGATTGCGATGGCAACCCGTTTGGCACCGCACATTCACGCGAATCGCGACGTGCGGCTGCCGGTCGGATGCATGCGATGACAACCGCGTTCGATCACGCTCGGCAACGGGCGCTGCAGTCGTTGCTGTCCGCGGCGGCCAGTGCCGACACACCCGATGCACGCCTGTTCGGCGCACTCGTTGCGGCACGCGCGCGCCGCAACGAACTCGGGCTGCTCGGCCTGTCTCGTCGTCAACTGGCCGGCCTGCTGACGCGGCAGTTTCCGCACCTGCCTGCGGCCGATGTCGCAGCGCTCGCGCCAACGGCCGCGATGGCAGTGCTGCCATCCCCTCACGCGGCGTTCGTCGCAACGCTGCACACGCGGCTGATGAACGACGCGAATCCCGCCGCCGACCGCGACGACGCCGGCTTTCTCGCGTCGATCATCGCGCACGCCTGCCTTCGCCCCGATCATCTGTGGCGCGATCTCGGGCTCGACGGGCGCGACGCGGTATCCGCGATGCTCGATCGCTATTTCCCCGCGCTTGCCGCGCGCAACGTCGCTCACCTGCGCTGGAAGAAATTCCTCGCACAGGAAGTGGCCGCCGCGCTCGATGTACCGTCGGGCCCCGCCCCCGGGTGCCCGGGCTGCGAGGATTTCGGCTTTTGCTTTCCCCACGCGCGATAACCACCGCGGCTGCCGGGCTGCTCATTCGAGTCGTCGCATCGCTATCCGGAGAACCCGCCCCATAAACGGTTACCTTGCGCACCGTATCGCCTGCTGGTCATGACGCGCTCAATGCCGGTGCCGGTGATGAATGTCCGGAAAATGCGCATGGCTGTGCGTGATTGGCAGATGCACGTGCGGATGCGTGTGCGGTTCGTTGCCGTCGTACGCAAAATCGTGCGCATGCTGATGATGTTCGTCGTGCCGATGCCGATGCGTGTGCTCGAGTGGCTCGTGCGTGTGCGTGTGTTCATGTCGTTCGCGAACGTGCAGCCAGATCCCGAGCGCCATCAGCACGGCAGCGATCCAGAACGTCCCGGGCGGCAGCGCGGGCCAGATCAGCAGCGACAGCACGACGCCGAACAGCGGCGCGATCGAGAAATATGCGCCCGTGCGCGCGCTGCCGAGATGACGCAGTGCGACGACGAACAGCACGAGGCTGATCCCGTAGCCGCCGAGCCCCGTCAGCATCGCGGCAGCCGTGACCGGGACAGCCGGCAGCGTCGCGCCGGTCGCCAGCGCGATGCCGATGTTCACGGGGCCGGCGATCAGCCCCTTCGCGCACGCGATGACCATCGCATCGTTTGCGGCCACCTTGCGGGTCAGGTTGTTGTCGACCGCCCAGCACAGGCATGCGCCGACGATCAGCAGCGCGCCGACCGGCACGCCTGCGTGGCCCGGCGTCCACGACAGCAGCGTGCCGCCGGCGACGATCGCGACCATTCCGAGGAACACCTGCGAATCCACGTTCTCGCGAAACACGACCCACGCGATGACGGCCGTCAGCACGCCCTCGAGATTGAGCAGCAACGCACTCGTCGCCGCTGGCGTGCTCGACAGCCCGAGCATCAGCAACGCCGGGCCGGCCACCCCGCCCGCCGCAATCGCGCCGGCCAGCCAAGGCAGGTCTGCACGCTGCAGCGGCGCGGCGCCTGCGGTCGTCGCCTGCCGGTTGTGCAGGCGACGAAGCAGGATCCCGATACCGAGCCCGACGCCGCTGCCGAGATAGAACAGGCCGGCGACCATGAACGGCGACATCGCGCCGATCAGCGCCTTGGCGAGCGGTGTCGCGGCGCCGAACAGCGCGGCAGCGGTGAGCGCGACGAGAATCGCGGAATGTCTCGAGTGCATGATCCGGTTCGAATTGACGTTGAAAGACGCTGGCCGTCGCAGCGGGTTGCGTCGCGGTGGGCTTTTCGACCTTTCGCAATGCAAGCTGCATGGCAGCCGGCGAGCTTGCGTGCGACCTGACGACATCGACGAGATTATCGCGCGTCAGCATGTCACGATGACCGAGTGGGATCGTCCACGCGTCAGTCGATGGTTTCGGCATGCCTTTATTTTAGGAACACGAATCAATCGAAAGAAGCGTCGCCGTATGCGCGGCATGCGTACCGTTCATGCGCAAACGACACAGTCGAGACAACGCGCGTGCAGCATCGATCGGCGAACTTTCTTCGTCCGGTCGCGTGGTCTGTTCGAGGTGGGATAGATAAGCGCCCGGCACGTCGAGCACCGGTGGGAGCAGTCCTGACCTCCCTCGGTCGAGGCAGGTCGGACTGTCGGGTCATTCACCGCAGGCGATGTGCCTGCGGGAAAGCGCCGTGCAGTATGCAGCGGCGCGGTGCGGATTACGCGTTTCCGGCCGTTTGCTGCTCGACCTGCGGCGCTGCATCGGCTTGTGCTTCCACGTTTGCCGCTTGCGGCTCGGCGGCGGCCTCGGCTTGCTGCTCAGCCTTCGGCTGCTGCGGCGCGCCCTTGGCCGATTGCCCCGCGCCCTTGTTGCCGGGGCGACGAGCCTTCAGGCGGCGTGCCCGAGCTGCATCGTCATGCGTGACACGCCCTGCTTCGTTACCCTGCAGATCGACCCGCACGGCGTCTTCGACGAGGCACGACCAGTAGCGGTTGCCACGGCACCACGTCGACATCGCTTCACGCAGTTCGGCTTCGTTGAGCCCGACGGCCTGTGCTTCACGTGCGAGGTCATCCCAGATACCGACCTTGAGCGGCACTTTGGGGGCCGGATTCTTCGGGAACGCACGTGGAAACTTACGCTGCAGTTTGCCGATCGCAACGATGACCGGATCGACCGGCGCCGACGGCTTCGCCGGAGCCGGCTTCGCGCGGTGCGCTGCTTTGCCGCCGGCCGCAGCCGGCTTGGCGCCACGCTGCGGCTGGTCGCCGGACTTCGGCTTCGCGCCGGTGTCCGCCGGCGCTGCCGGCCGCTTCGCGTTGCGCTCCTGCTTGGCCTTCGCTGCGAGCTGCGCCCGCAATTCGGCAAGTTGTTCAAAACCCATAAATTCAATCCACCAGGAATATAAGGTGTGGTTCGTGCGGCCATGCCGCGCGGCGCACAAGCTTCGCCGCCATGCGTGCGACCCCTCTGCCGCCGATGCGGAACACTACGGGGCCGCATCGCGCACGCCACTCTGTTTTCAGGCACCCGGCCACGATGCCGGACAAGGCAGGAGTGGAAGTATACCGGTACGCGCGGCGGCCGGTTGACTCACTGGTCTGCGTTGGCCCGATTCGGTGTACCGGAAATGCGTCCATGCGGTCGTGTTGCGCATTATATGGATACGTTTCCGGAAGTCACGCCGTTCACGCTCGTGGGCGGAAATCGGGGCCATTTTCCGTGCTGCGATTGCCCCGCCGACACCGATCGACGCCCGACACGTGGTATTCCGCCTCCGGACGTCGAACGCGATCCCGCCGCATCGGCGCGCCTCGGCCCCGGCTGCGCTTCTGCATCCCGGGCAGCGGCGTCGGCTGCGAGCGAATCAATGACCACGACGATGGATCGGCGCAAGTGCCGTACCCATTCGACAGCATCGGTGCCCGCATACGACTCGTTGCGTCCGCATCCATCACGTGGCGCACGAAGAGGCCGAAAAGTGCGTAGTATGGCCGGATCGATGTCGTCGGCAGCGTGCGTCGGCCCGTTTCGCCGAGCCCCACCGGCGACCCGCCGCCATCCCGCTTGCCTGCCAAAAGAACGAACCGGTTGTACGAAACGGAGCAGAGACATGGTTCCCCCACACGACATCCCGCACGACGGCATCACGCGCGAGGAGATTCACCATCGGCAAATCGACATGCGCGGCTATCGGCGCAGCGACGGCCGGTTCGAAGTAACGGCCTGCCTCGCGGACCGCAAAACCTTTGATTTCACGCCGCCGGGCGGCACGCGGACGGTCGCTGCGCTGTCGCCGATCCACGACCTCGGTGTGACGCTGGTCTTCGACGCCGACATGGTCGTCCGCACCGTGTCCACGTTCCTCCGGTCGCATCCATATGCGCAGTGCCCGGGCGGCGGCGACTCGCTGCAGGCGCTTGTCGGACTGAGCATCGGCGCGGGCTGGAACAGCGAGATCCGCAAGCGCCTGCCGTCCTGCGATACGTGCACGCACCTGAAGGAGTTGCTCGGCCCGATCGCCACCACGGCCTATCAGACGATGGTCGGCATGCGGAAGTCGTCGCTCGAGGCGCGCGACAGCGACGGGAAACCGCTCAAGATCGATAGTTGCCATGCCTACGGCGCATCGCGCGATCTCGTGAAACGACTTTGGCCCGAATATCATCGGCCTTCCGAGGCGCCAAAGGGCAGTTAAGGGCCGGGCGTTCGGCCAGTGCCGTATCGGCAGAATGCGCGCGTCGCGTGCACCACCGGGCGTCGAACAGTCGTCGCAGTTGCAGCACCGGCAATCAAAAAACGCCCAGTGCAAGCCCCGCTGCGAGACCGGCGCCCAATTCGGCACAGCGCGCGAGATCGGCGGCGTCGATCGTCTTCGCCGCGAGGATGCGTTCCGGCGTCTGCGCGTGGGTACAGACGATCAGGCCAGGCGCCACGTTCTTCAAGCGCCATCCGGTCGCGATCCGGTCGATCTGGCGCAGCGCGTTCTGCCCATCGCTTCCCGCGCAGATCATCACCGCATACGGGCGGCCGTTCACGCGATCGAGCGCCGCGTAGTAGCAGCGGTCGAAGAAATCCTTCATCAGCCCGGACATTGCCGCGAGATTCTCCGGCGTTGCGAACAGATAGGCGTCGGCGGCCAGTACGTCGTCCGCGCTCGTCGCATCGGCGCGCTGCAGCCTCACGTCGACGCCGGTTTGCTCGCGCGCAGCACCGGCGGCCGCTTCGGCCATCTGTTGCGTGCCTCCGGTCATCGTGTGATAGACGATCAACAGCGTCTTCATTCGTCGTTGCTCACGTTCGGTTCAGGTGCGCTGACGGCATCGCCGATTTCCGCTGAATGGCCAGAGATCCGATAAGACATCCCGCGGTCGCTTTCCTGGATCTGCCGGTTTGCCGGCGCGTCGTTACGAAGCACGTTCCGATCATGCATGTTGCGCCAGGTTCGATTCGCGCAAGTTCGACCGGATACACACACGGTCAGTCCGTTACGCCGCGCGATGCGTCGGTATGTTCCGGCTGCGCGTAGTACGCGAGAAACATGTCGGCGGCGGATTCAGCGACTTTTTGTTGCGCCGGCTCCGCGAGCGGCGGTTGGCCCATCGTTATCTGCGGCCAGAACGCAAATGCCTTCACGACACCGTGCAGCTGATGCGCGGCAAACACCGGATCGGTGACGGACAGGCGTCCGGCCGCCGCAGCCGTCCGCACCCAGACCGTCATGTCTTCCTCGCGTTCTCCGAGGCGCTCGACCATGTCACGCGCACGTTCCGGCGAATGGATGGCCGCACCGATCGCGACGCGTGCGAGCGACAGAAATGCCTCATCGCTGAGCAGACGCATCTTGCGATCCAGCAACGCAAGCAATTGCTCGCGCAGCGGCACATCGGCACGATAGGTTGGCGAACTGCCTGTCCGGGTTGCATCCCACAATTTTTGCAGGATGGCGGCGAACAATGTTTCCTTGCCCGGGAAGTGGTTATAGACCGTGCGCTTCGACACGTCAGCACGCGCGGCGATGCGGTCCATGCTGGTCGCGTCGTAACCCGACGCGAGAAATTCCTCGATGGCCGCGTCGACGATGGCCGCGCGCTTTCGATCGGTCAGGCGCTGAGGGGGAGTGCTGGTATCCATCCAGAAATTTTACACCGGGTAGTTTACTTATCCCAGAAATAAACTACACTGTTTAGTGTACTTTCTCTTCCGGACGAACCGACATGGCATCGCCTCTCGTTTTGATTCACCGCATTCTGGGTTTGGCGGCCGCCCGGCGCGGCCGCGCACTGTCCGGCGGCTCGCCGCAGCACAATGGCGAGCGTTTCAGCAATGTCGCGCCCCGTCCGGTCGAGGGGTTGAGCAAGACGCTCGGGATCGCCTGGAACATGCTGTTCAACAAGCCGCGCCATACCGTGCCCGCGGGGCGGCTACCCGTCGATTCGCTGACGCGCGCCGCGCTCGACACGGCGCCCGATCGCAGCCTGTACCGGCTTGGCCATTCGACGCTGCTGCTCAAGCTGCGCGGCGAATTCTGGCTGACCGATCCCGTGTTCGCCGAGCGCGCGTCGCCGTTTCGGCGCGTTGGTCCGAAGCGTTTCCATGCGCCGCCGATCGCGCTTGAAGATCTTCCGCCGCTGCGCGGCGTGATCCTGTCGCACGATCACTACGATCATCTCGACCGCGACACGGTGCTCGCGCTCGCGGCGACCACCGGCGTGTTCGTGACAACACTGGGTGTCGGCGACCGCCTGATCGAATGGGGCATCGACGCGAAGAAAGTCCGTCAGCTCGACTGGTGGCAGAGCGTCGACGTCGCCGGCCTGACGCTGACCGCGACGCCTGCCCAGCACTTTTCCGGGCGCAGCCTGTTCGACGGCAACAGCACGCTGTGGGCGTCCTGGGTCATCGTCGACGACGACTTGCGCGTGTTCTTCAGCGGTGACACCGGCTACTTCGACGGCTTCCGGACGATCGGCGAGCGCCTCGGGCCGTTCGATGTCACGCTGATCGAAACAGGCGCATACGACGCGCAATGGCCGTATGTGCACATGCAGCCGGAAGAGACCGTACAGGCGCACATCGATTTGCGCGGACGCTGGCTGGTTCCGATTCACAACGGCACGTTCGATCTCGCGATGCATCGCTGGCAGGAACCGTTCGAGCGTGTCACGGCACTGGCGATCGTGCGAGGCGTCGATCTGTCGACGCCCAGGATGGGCGAGCGCCTCGCACTCGACGAACCGCATCGCGGCGAGCGGTGGTGGCGCACGGTGGACGAGCGCGTGACGTCCGTTGCCACGAAATCGCGCCGCTGGACGCTTTGCGCGTCGCAGGCCGCGAAGTAAAGCCCGCCGACCGTTGTACATTTTTTCCCCGGAGCGCGGCAATGCCGCAGCTCCGGCAGGCGCGTTGCCGGCGTACCCGCACGTCGACGGGCTGTCTGTAGATCCGATTACCTGAGTCGAGAAGTCATGCATCCGGCACCCGTCCGATACGCCCCCGGCCACCCCGTCGACGACGCCACCATCGCCGCATTCAACCCCGTTGCCCCCCGATCAACGAGCTGCAGCCGGGAGAACGACTTGCGGCAGACGCTCGCAGAGCGCGTCGCGAGATGGACGAAAGACGTCGATCACCTCACCACGGCCATTCCGAACCTGAGCCTCCATCGAAGGGAGGCGACAACGCAGCCGATGGACTGCATGGTCGAGCCGAGCTTCGGTCTCGTCGTCCAGGGCACGAAGCGGCTCATTCAGAGCGGCGATGTGTATCTCTGCGACGCCAACCGCTTTCTGATCACGTCCCTCGACTTGCCCGGTTCGACGCAGGTCATCGAGGCCAGCCGCGAAAGGCCGTTTCTCGGAATCGGGCTCAAGCTTGATTTTCGCGTCATGGCTGAATTGATGGCGCAGGTCGCAGCGGATCACGAGGAAGCCCCGGCAGGCCGCGGCCTCGTCGTCGGCGATATGAACGAATCGCTCTATGACGCGGTGAATCGCTTGCTGGCGTTGCTGGATGATCCGAACGCCATCGCAGTTCTCGCACCGTATGTCGAGCGGGAAATCTATTACCGGTTGTTGACCAGCGACCAGGGTGCCCGCCTGCGTCAGATTGCGTCCGCCGGCAGTCAGGGCAACCGCGTGTCGCGGGCGATCCAGTGGTTGCGGACCCATTACGACGAGTCGCTTCGGGTCGACGATCTGGCGGCGCAGGTACAAATGAGCAGTTCGACCTTCCACCACCACTTCCGCCAGCTCACCGGCATGAGTCCGCTGCAGTACCAGAAATGGATACGGCTCAATGAGGCGCGTCGACTGATGCTGTCCGAGCGGCTCGACGCCGCGTCGGCCTCGTTCAGGGTCGGATATGCAAGCCCGACTCAGTTCAATCGCGAATACAGCCGGTTGTTCGGTAATTCTCCGCGGAGAGATATCGATAGCCTGCGAAGCGGAACGGATGTCGCTCTTTCGGTCGCGGCGACGTATTGATCACCGGGACGGTACCGGAGATGTGAGATACCGCGGTTGGTGGTATCCGCGGAATGCGTGGGTCGCCCCTTCATGCGCGAAGGGGCGACCCGCTTGAGCCAGACGAGCGCAGCGAGATGCGCGCTAGTTGCTTGCTCCGAAGTGATTGCTCGGCAGGCCGCCGCGAATTCAAATTAAGTATCGGGCGGTGCGCGGGCGCCTCGCGGCGTCGGACCTGTATCCGAAATCGCAAATGTTCATCGGCTAGAGGCAAGTCATTTCATATCGATCTCATGAATTGATGAGGACCATGCCGTCTCCGCAACCAAGTCGTCTTAGTACCCTCCGGACGCTCGGCCACAAACGCTGCAGCGCTGGGAGTCTCGCGCCACGCTGCGAACCATCGATTTGCGCGGTGAAAGTGCGTTGTCACGTGACAACTCTCGTCGATAGACCGGCGTGGGCACCCACGAAGTCGCTCGACGCCTTGTCAAGATGCATCTGATTCGCCTCGGTTCGATTTATCTCGGCATCAGATCGACTGGATACGTTTCGAATACAACGTTTTACGTATCGTTAAGTACATATCAAACCACATTCACACCGTCTCTTGCTCGAAGAGTGCGAAATGGCCATACGCCCCTATTTACAAGGTTAATCTTGCCGATTTGGCGTGAAACAACATGAAGAATATAGCGCAACCCATTGCCAGATAAGGATTTCCGCGAACACCGAATTTCTTGGAAATGTTTCACGATCCGGCCCGTTTGAGTTGTTAGGTGGCCATCAACACTGCGGTTCGTCACAAATTGGAGCCTCATTTGCATAGTTGCCGAGCAGAAGCTCTCGACTGTACTGGTTACGTAACTCATGGGTACGCGCGGCAAAGCCCGCACCCTCCCCTTCCGGACAATACGCGCGCAATGTTGATCTGACCGCCTCAAGTAAATAGGGTCATATCAATAGCATCAATGACACTCACCCGTAGGCGCGACCCAGCAAGCTGACCAGCGCCTTTCTTCTGGTACGCGATTGCAAATAGTCAGCGATGGAGCCCTCGTGCCTGCAGACCAATTGGTGACTAAGGCTTTTCGACATAGGCGCCCCCGACACGCGGCGCAACCCGCCGCTTCGACACGCAATTTCCCCGATACAACACTTCAGTTGTCACGTGACAACGCCCCTGCCAGTTCACCCAGGAAACTGCATGTCGCGACGAGATCGCGATGCGAATCTCTTCTTTGGCGATCCACGCGCCCATGTTCTATGAAGTCCGATCACAACTCGTCCTGGGGGGCGATTCGGCACCGACGCGACCTGCCGCACCGCACCGCACCGCACCGCACCGCACCGCACCGCACCGCACCGCACCGCACCGCACCGCACCGCACCGATTGTCACGTGACAACTCATCGTGCCGGAAACAGTCATGCCAAAAACCCAAAGGGAGATTTCGAGCGTCGAATGATCTCGCCATAGCTTTAAGTGCAATCGAAGGAGAGATTTTCTGGCGCCGGACTACGTTGAGAAGGACCGAATCCCGCTACTTGTCACGTGACAACCAAGCTTCCTTTCGACGCCCATGAACTGACTAGCGGAAACCGTGGTGATTTTTACCGCGAACACCGCGACATCAAGCGCCCCGTCTTCATCTCAATTTGCCAACGCGGCCATCGACATCGAGATCTATCGAATTTTTTCTCGATCTTCGTACGTACTTTTCGATCTCGGTCGTCTATTTTATTTTTACTCGATCATCAATCACGACTGACTCATTGGCCGTTTGGCCCACTTGTCACGTGACAACCACATCGATCCTTAAGACATACATCGCATCGAAGGCTTTTCTGGACATTTTTTCAATAACTGCATATATTACGCAAAACTCCGTGGAGGAATTTAATGGCTTTCAAGATCGCCGTCAGTAATCAAAAAGGTGGGACTGGAAAGACAACCATCTCCGTCAATATCGCCGCCGCATTCGAAGCCGGCGGCAACAAGGTCGCGCTGATCGATGCCGACCCTCAAGGAACGTCCGTCCGGTGGGTGACGAGCGGCGAGAACACGCTGCCGATGACGGTTCTCTCTCTGGCCCCTGCCGGTCGCGGCATCGGCGGCGAGATCAAGAAACAGGACGCGAACTTCGACGTGATCGTGGTCGACTGTCCTGGCAACCTCGAAGACCCGCGAATCGCCTCCGTACTCGAAGTCGCCGACTTTTGCCTCGTGCCGCTGTCACCGTCGCCAGCCGATCTCTACAGCACGGTCGCGATGATCCGCATGATCGAGTCGATGCGAGCCGTCCGTAACCCAAATCTTTCTTCCGCATTAATGCTGAATAGCGTTAATGGAAAAACTAAAATGCGTGAAGAAATTTTAAAAATTCTAAGAGCTGAAGAAATAGGGGAGCATTTGCTCGACAGCCAGATCGCGCAGCGCGAGGTCTACCGTCAGACGTTTGCGCTCGGCACCACGATCCATCACCACAATCGTTATCTGAAGGGCCTGAAAGAAGCCCGTGCGGAAATCGAAAAGCTGGTCACGGAAATGGCCCAATACATCGCGTCGACGCGCGCTACCGGAGCCGCCCATGGCTAAGGACACATCGAAAGACAAGAAGCCGACCGGCAACCTGCATCTCGCAGCCGGCCTGCTGCGCGGACTCGCGCAGGAGAATGCGGCGCTCGAAACGCGGCTGCCCGAACCGGCGGCTGCACCGAACGTCGTCGGCGAAACGGCACCCGCCGGCGCTCCGGCCGCGGCCACGCCGGCCAGCGCACCGGATCTTGGCGCGCCTCAGAAGGTATTGGTCAAGGATTGCATTCCGAACCCGTTCAACCCGCGCGTGTTCTACTCGGAGTCGAGCCTGCACGAGCTCGCCCTGACACTGAAACGGGAAGGGCAGATCGAGCCGATCAAGGTTACGCGGCTCCCGGAGTTTCCCGGCAAGCTCGTGGTGATCGACGGGCAACGCCGGCTCCGCGCGACGAGCATCAACGGCGATGAAACCATCAACGCCACGTTCCGCACGGATCACACGCCGGAGCAGCTCTACACGATCGCGTATCGCGCGAACCACGACCACGAACGCCAGACGATCTTCGACGATGCGGTCGCGTGGAAGCGTCTCCTCGACGAAAAAGTCTTTTCCGACCAGAACACGCTGGCGGAAAAGATCGGCAAGGACAAGGCATCGATCAGCAAGACGCTGTCGCTCAACGCACTCCCGAACACACTGCTGGAACGGATGGCGAGCGCGAACGACGTGGTCGGCCTGCAGGCGGCGTACTTCCTGAAGCTGATCTTCGAACGCCTGGGCGAGCCGACTGCCGACCGGCTGCTGACGGCCGTGATCGACCGGAAAAAGTCGGTTCGTGATCTGGAGAATTTCCTGCGTGCACAAAGCGACGGCAGCAAGAAAGCGGGACGTACGCGTTACAGCGTTCGCCATGACTTCGCGCTCGAATCGCGAGCGATCGGCCAGTTGAAAACCTATCCGGACGGACGTCTGGATCTGCAGCTCAAGGGCGTCGACGCATCGCATCAGGAAGCGCTCGCCGACAAGCTCAAGACCGTCATCGATGCGTACGTTGCCGAACTGGCAACGGCCACGCAACAGTAACGCGCGAAAAGCAGAAGGCCTCGCATCCGCGGTGCACCGCGAAGCCGGACGACGACGTCCGGCGCGCGACACACATCCGTCTGCGAGGCCTGGTTCAGTTGCCGGCGAGACTGCTTTTCAGCAGGAATTCCAGCAAGTCGTCCGAAGTCGGTTCGCCCCACGTATCCAGCGCGAGCCACCGGAAGAAGCTGGTCTGCGCGAGCTTGCTCGCCTTCTTCTTCGGCGACAGCGTCAGGTCCTTCGAGCCTGCCACCGTCTCGTTGTAACGCTCGATCAGCTTGGTCTGGTCGTCGATCTCCAGTTCGCGGAAATACGCGCCGGCTTCCTCGACCTTCGCCGCCAGATATTTGTCGCGAATCTGTTCCTGCTTGCTCTGCGCGGATTCCTTCGCCGGGGCCGCCGCTTCCGTTCCCTGCCCGTCGGACAGCGTGTAGCCGTGCGTCAGCGCCTTGCGGAAATACGCGGCCACATTGTCGACCGGGGCCGCATTCTTCTTCGTAGTCCGATTGAGCGTATAGGCAATCGCCGCCTTGATGCGCTGCACGCCATATTGCGTAATCAGCCGGCGCGCTTCCGAGCGCGGGATGCCGAACTTGGCGACCTCCTCGACCAGCGCTTCGTTCTTGACGTCGCCATCCTCCACCGTATCGGTGCTCTGCTTGCGCGTCACCTTGAACTGAACCGCCTCCACGCTCCGGCCAGACTTGTGTTCGATCAACTCGAGCGTGTGATCCGAAACTTCGTTCACCTCCTGAATGCACGGCACCAGGACCTTGCTCTTGAACAGCTTGTATTCCTTGTACGACTGCGACGCCTTGTCCTGGCCGAGAATGAGGTCACGAAATTTCGGCAGCGGGATCTTCGCGGTGATGCCGATCCCCTCGTAGCGCACCGTGTTTTCCCACAACGCGAGCGAGTGCGACCGCCGGAACTCGCGGGCGATCCGCATATCGATCAGTGCGTAGATCTCGGGGTTGAGCAACTCGCTGCGAATCTGGTCGGAGAAGCTGTACTTCAGCACCGATTGCTCGAGCTCCGCGCCGGCGAGCAGGCCCGACGCTTTCCAGACGGTCGACCGATCCGCGGCCAGATAGTCCCAGTTGACGACGGTACTGATCAACGAGTTGACCGTGTCCTTCACGTACTTCGTATTGTTGCTGTTCAACCCGCTCTCGTGCGAAAGCGACGCAAGCGAAATCGAGAAACTCGTCCGGCCTGGCTCGAACGCCTCCTGTCGAAGCGCGTTCTTGATCAGCGAGCTGAACATCTTGCGCTGCTGCAGGCCGATCTTCCCGGACTTGGGCGCGATATGAATCGCCTGGACCGCCTTGCGCAGCAAGTCGGGAGGCTCGGGTGTCTGAAACAGTGAAACCTGTTTGTCTGAGCCTTTGCTTGCGGGCTTGCGCGGCATCGTAATGTCCGGATAAGGTGACCTTGTTGAGAGCGGACTTTATACCTTTTCCCGCCGAGGAGCAACGTCCTTGTTCCGGCTTTACTTGCACTATCTCCGCTAACCTGCAGATATAAAAGGAAAATTTGCAACCAGAAGAGTTGTGCGGGACCCCATATCCAGCTACCTTTCGACAAAAATGCTTCCCACAAGCCGCTACCTTTCATGTCCGGACGTGGAAACCCGGCATGAGATTTGCCCTTGGCAAGGTAACCATCCATGGGAAGCAAATGCCGAGAATCGGGATCGTGGGACAAATTCGTGGTGCCCTGCAGCACAGACCGACTTTCTTCCCATAACCTGCTACCTTCACCGATTCCCACAGGAGGGTACCTAACGACAGGCTCCGGCTGCGTTGGCTGCACTGATTTCAGCCCGAAAGGCAACCATCGCTCCCATAAACGGCAACCCATTGTTTTCCCCATAAAAGGTTACCTGTCGGTCCCATCGATCCTGTCTATGGGAGACCGCCACAGAAAATCCTGGAGAAAGGCAATCGAGCTGCCTCAAATGTGACCCATAACTGGCTACCTTTGAGGTGCCCCATAACCGGCTACCCAAGAAAAATCACTGTGCGACCCGGCGTTCACGGATCCTCAAAGGCGCCCCATAAAAGGCTACCCACAGGCATCCCCATAGACGACTACCCAACGCGTTTCCGGGCCGATTTCCCATAACCGGGTACGCTTGCCCCATATCCACAACCCCGATTCCCCACAACGCGGTACCCGAATCCCCAAATCCACAGACCTTAACTCCCAAGCCCTTACACCTGTGCTCCCATAAATGGGTACCGAACATCCCTCAAACCCTTGTCAGATAAGGCTGTGAGCCGTCTAAAAGTAGTTAAAGAAGTAAACGTGGTTTACAAAAGATGTAAACACACGTGCGCTTCCACAGAAAGACGAACCCCATAAACCGCTACCAATGGGAGCCGTCTATGGTGTGCCTGGCATCTCAAACCTTCGATTCACACCTGAAAACAATGACTTGGCGCCCTGTTCTACACAGGCTTCAGGCCCGACAAGGCTCCTGGAAGAGGTGAGTACACACTCACATGAGCTTGAAACGTAGAAACCTATGGGAAAAAAACGGGAAGAAAACCTCGCTACCGAACACAGGTTCCCATTTATGGGATCAAAAAAGCGGCTCCGAGACCTCGACGGCGCCCGTTGTCGACCCGCAAAACAGATCAACGATCCGGAAACACGAATCTCTCTGGTTTCGTTCACAGCAGTTTGAAATCATCCCGGACGACAGCCGAAGGGTTTTTTTGCACTCATGCTTCGCTGTCCATGGACAAGTTTTTCCATTCGCGCGCGCGCGTCTCTCGTCAAATTTAGCCTGTGGACCGTGTACCGAGGGAATAGGTGTCATTCGCTTGGCAGCCTCGGGGGTCTTCCAACTTTCTACCTTTGGCGCCATCAACCCAATTTCGATGCTGTGCGCCACGCTCGCAAGGAGAGGCCCTGGAACGGCTTCCCGCAGATGAACCGGGTGGTCGCGCGGTCGGCACGCACGCCGGCTCCTGGGTCGATCTACCGCACGTCGCGAACAACGTGAAGATGCGGGCGACCACGCAGCTCACCATAATCGAATTCGAGCGATGATCCCGAACATGCTCACCTTCCGACAGTTTCGAATCCTGTAAAAGCTCACCAACCAGGCAAGGCACCGGGAATCGGCATGCTGTGCAGGCACCGACACCCGTCTGGGATGCCGGGCAACCCAGGCTGCGGAATGAAAAGCCTGTGGCGCGCGCACGTTGCGCGATGCGTTCCTGAGCAGAATCGGACGGTTCACAAGCGTGGCCGCGACACCGCAACCCAACGTGCCACGGTCACCAGCCGAGCGCCGCGACATCAGTGCGGCACCGTCGGCGCAGCCGTGAAGTGAATGCCTCCGATGTATTCACCGCACGCAATGTGTTCACACCATTCGTCATACAGACCACAGGACCACGCGGTGACGCGTTGTACCGGTTCAGGTGACGCTCGGCATCACAGTGCGGCGATGGGTTGCCGGATCGAATGCTGCGCGCCGTGGCGATGCAATCGTGCATGCCTTGATCGCTGCAAAACCGAATCGTGGTCGTTTATGGGAGGAACCGCCGCTTGAGCCGCGTCGATCGGCAACGCGGCACACAGTTCGACTGCTGATGCTGTGATCGCGACTGGCCTGATAACTGTCACATCAGACGTGAGCATGCCGGCGACACCACCTATGAAACAGTCCTGGCTATTTCACCTCGCACTGTGCCGCGCGTACATCGACCGCTTCCTGTTGCCGCCGCAGCGCGATCGGCACACGCAACGATACGAGCGACACAGCTCGTCCTGTCCGTGACCGCCGACCGGCATCCACGTTTTCTCCCATACGTGTATCCCCAATTCCATTCCCACGTTGGCGCCACATTTTTCGCGGCGCGGTTATGATGCACAGGTCCCGAACGCGGCATGACAACCGATCGGGGCTGGGGCGGTATCTCGATGGTCTTTCAATCCGTGATAAACCAGAAAAGAGAGTTCAGCGATGCAAATCCAGATCAGAAAACTCACGCTGGCTGCTACCGCAGCCGCGTTCCTGTTCGGCTCGGCAGTTCCTGCGTTTGCGCAGACCGACGCCAGCGCACCCGCGGCACAGGACGCGAAGGCAGCGAAGAGCCAGGCACGCAAGGCGGCCCGGGCCCAACGCAAGGCAGAGCACAAGGCAGCGCGTGCGAAGAACAACGCCGAGCTGAAGAAACTCGAAGACGCCGGTTACAAGCCCGCGGCCAATGATCCGAACTATCCGCAGAACCTGCAGAACGCGGAGAAGAAAGCCGCCGGCGCTAGTCAGTAAGCGCCGTCCGGCGGCAAGCCACGGTTCGATCCGCGGCTTGCCGCGTGCGTCGCGGCTCCGCGGCGCACATCGAAAACAGCATTCCCGGCACCGACGAAGGCAAACGCGATCCAGGCGCTTGCGTTATTTGTTTCGCATTCCTGTCTGTCTCGGCGCGCGCGCTCCGCACACCGACACAGTCAGTTCCGCACGCCCATCGCGGCCGTATTTCCCGCCACCTTCAACCATTCCTTGAATGCCCGCACCGCATCGTCGTTCGCGCGTGCCGAGGCCACGTACGTGAAATAGCGCCACGGCGGCAGTGCCGGTTCGCTGAACGGCTGTACCAGCCGCCCCTCTGCGATGTCGTCTGCGACGAGCGCGATCGGACCCATCGCGACGCCGAGCCCGTCGAGCGCGCCTTGCAGCGTCAGGTAGAAATGCTCGAGCGTCAGCGAGTGACGTGTCACGAGATTCGGCTGTCCGGCTGCCGCGAGCCATTCAGGCCACATGCCGGGATAGGTGGCGGCGTGCAGCAGCGTGAAGCCGGCCAGGTCGGCAGGCGTATGCAACGGCCGGCCCTCCAGCAGCTTCGGCGCACACACCGGCAGGCGGACTTCGGACAGGAATTCCTCGGCAACGTAACCGTCGATGGCCTGCGGGCCGCCGCGAACGATCAGATCGACCTTGTCGCGCAGTTTGTCGATCGGCTCGTTCGACGTCGACAGCCGCACCTCGATGGCCGGATGGGCGACCTGGAACGACGACAGCTTCGGCACCAGCCAGCGCAACGAAAACGTCGCGGGTGCGCTGACGCGCAACACGCGCTGCTGCGCGTGGCCGAAATGCTGCGCGGTGGCGAGCGCGATTCGGTCGAACGACGCGCCGACCTCGGCGAGATACGCGCGGCCCGGGTCGGTCAGTTCGACCCGCCGGTTATGGCGTTCGAACAGCGGCCGCCCGAGCCAGGCTTCCAGCTGTTGCACGTGCCGGCTGATCGCGCCGTGGGTCACGCACAGTTCGTCGGCGGCCAGCGTGAAGCTGCCGAGGCGCGCGGCGGCTTCGAACGCACGCAGCGAATTCAGCGGAGGGAGTCGTCGAGCCATTGCATCGTTCGCGTGAGTTTTACTCACACGATGGTTCAGGTTTAATCGTTTGATCGGGTACTCAAGCTCCGCCAATATGGCACACAAACGTCCGGCTCGGCCGAACGATTGTCTGAATTTCTCACATGGAGTACGGAGCATGCCGAACGTGGTGGTCGTGGGCGCCCAATGGGGCGACGAAGGCAAGGGGCGCGTCGTGGACTGGCTGGCGGCACAGGCCGATCTCGTTGCACGCTACAACGGCGGCCACAACGCGGGTCATACGCTGGTCGTGGGCGGCAAGACGTACAAGCTTGCGCTGCTGCCGAGCGGTGTCGTGCGCGGCAAGCGCGGCGTGATCGGCAACGGCGTGGCGCTCGATCCGGAAGCGCTGCTCGCGGAAATCGGGCGGATGGCCGAGCTCGGGCTGCCGGTGACGCCGGATAACCTGTCGATTGCCGAGAACGCAACACTGGTGCTGCCGATCCACCGCGCGATCGACCAGGCTCAGGAGCGTCTGCGCCGCGAGCCGATCGGCACCACGCTGCGCGGGATCGGGCCGGCCTACGAGGACAAGGTCGGGCGTCGCGGGCTGCGGGTCGGCGATCTCGCGGAACCGGGCCAGCTCGCCGCCAAACTGGATGTGCTCGTCGACCATCACAACGCGTGGTTCCGCGGGCTGGGGCTCGACGAATACTCCCGCGACGCGATGCTGGCGACGCTGGTCGACCTTGCGCCGCGGATCCTGCCGTTCGTGCGCCCCGTCTGGGCCGATCTCAACGACGCGACCGACCGCGGCGAGCGCATCCTGTTCGAAGGGTCTCAAGCCGTGATGCTGGATATCGACTGGGGCACGTACCCGTTCGTGACGTCGTCCGGCACCGTTGCGTCGGCGGCGGCGGCCGGTACAGGGCTCGGTGCGTCGAAGCTCGGCCACGTGCTGGGCGTCACGAAGGCGTATGCGACGCGAGTCGGCGGCGGCCCGTTCCTTACCGAGCTGTCCGACGCGACCGGCGAAACGCTGCGCGCGCGCGGGCAGGAGTTCGGCGTGAATACCGGCCGGCCGCGCCGCTGCGGATGGCTCGACGCCGCGCAATTGCGTCAGGCCGTCAGGATCTCGGGTATCGATTCGCTGGCGCTCACCAAGCTCGACGTGCTCGACGGTTTCGAGTCGATCGAGCTGTGCGTCGGCTACGAACTCGATGGCGTGCGGGTCGATCATCTGCCGGCGAGCCTCGATGCACAGTCGCGCGCCAAGCCGGTGTACGAGCGGTTCGACGGCTGGTGCGGCACCGTGAAGGGAGTACGTGAACGTGCGGCGCTGCCGCGCGCCGCGCAGGATTTCATAGCGCGCGTCGAAGCGGTCGCCGGCGCACCGGTATCGATGATCACGACCGGCGCGGAGCGCGACGACACGATCGTGTTGCGTCATCCGTTCGATGCGGCCGCCGGCGCCTGATACGTCGTACATGCCGTGAATCGCGCGGCGGCATCGGGGTTGCCGGGTAGTTTTTGCCGATCCGATGCCGGTCGTGTGCCGGTGCGACGGGGCGCGTATGCGCGCGGTCCATACACCGTGCGCACGACGGCTCGGCGACACGATTCGGCGTCCGGATCACGCCGCATACGGCGAACTGGACACGTCTGCACTGCTGCTGTACTGTTCCGCACAATTCGCGCCAGACCGGCCTGCGCCGGCGCTGCCGGCACCATGGCCGCGCGGTGGCGCGACGTGATCTCAATCCCGGGGACAGGTCGATGGACACGTTACAGATGATGCGCATTTTCGTCCGGGTGGCGGAAGAGGGCAGCTTCACGAGCGCAGCCCAGCGCCTGGATATCACGACGGCTTACGCATCGCGGTCGGTCGCGCAGCTCGAAACGCACCTGCGCACGCGCCTGCTCAACCGCAGCACGCGCCGCATCGCGCTGACCGACGCCGGGCAGCGCTATCTCGACCGCTGCCAGCGCATCCTCGGCTATATCGACGAAGCGGAAGCCGAGGCGGCCGACGCACAGGCAAAGCCGTCGGGACGGCTGCACGTTCACGCGACGACGAGTTTTGGCCAGTCCTACGTGGTGCCCGCAGTCGTGCGCTACCGTGAGCGCTATCCGTCGGTTGCGGTCGAACTGACGCTGTCGCAGCATGTGCCCGACATCATCGACGAAGGCTACGACGTTTCGCTGCAGTTGAGCACGACCGAGTTGCCCGATTCCGGGCTCGTGTCGCAGCGGCTCGGCGAGGTGGGCAGCGTGCTGTGCGCGTCACCCGCATACCTGAAGGCGCGCGGCACGCCGCACACGGTGAGCGACCTCGACGGGCATGCGTGCCTGCAGATCGTCACGCCGCTCTTTCCGCGCGACCGTTGGCATCTCGATGGCCCCAACGGACGCGAAACGTTCGAACTGCCATTGCCGGATTTCCAGGTGAACATCGCCGATGCGCTCGGCGCCGCGTTGCGTGCCGGACTCGGCATCGGTTCGCTGCCGATGTCGGCCGCCCTGCCCGGGCTCGCGAGCGGCGCGCTGGTGCGCGTGCTGCCCGACTACCGGTTGCAGAAGCTGACGGTCTATACGCTGTACGCGTCGCGTCAGTATCTCGACGCGAAGATCCGCACGTTCGTCGATTTCCTGCGCGAATGCGTGCCAGAGTTGCTGGCGGCCGACGAGGCTGCGCTGGCCGCTTCCTGCAAGTCCTGAAGTCGAACCTTCCGCATGTGAGTACGACGTTGCGCGTCGATCGCGCCAATAATACGCAGTCCTGTATTTCAGGCGGATATCGGCCGCATCCCCACGACCGACCCGGGCAATGACGCCCGGATGACCGGCGTGCCCTTATGAAAGCGCTTGCTTTCGATATCGAACATCGTTGGTTCGGTGCGTGGCGCCAACCCCCTAGAATCGGTTCGACCGGCTTCATCGCATGCGTGCGCGAAGCGGCATCCTCTTCATCGAACCCGATACGACATGGCAGACCAACACTCCACCACCCGCCGCCGGCTCCTGCATGCCGGCCTGGCGATCGCGGCGGGCGCCGCCGCGCATCCGGGCTTCGCGCTGGCGAGCGCCGCCGGCGCGCGTACGTTGCGCATCGGCTATCAGAAAGGACCGCTCAGCCTGTTGAAGGCACGCGGTACGCTGCAGAGCAAGCTTGCGACTCTCGGCGTGACCGTCACGTGGACCGAGTTTCCGTCGGGGCCGCCGCAGCTCGAGGCACTGAACGCGGGATCGATCGACTTCGGCGACGTCGGTGAGGCACCGCCGATCTTCGCGCTCGCGGCCGGCGCTCCGCTCGTCTATTACGCGCAAACGCCGGCCGGCCCCGCGGCCGAGGCATTGGTGGTCGCGAAGGATTCGCCGGTGAAGACCTTCGCGGACCTGCGCGGCAAGCGCATCGCGCTGGTGAAGGGATCGAACACGCACTTCCTGCTGGTTCGGCTGCTGCAGTCGGCGAAGCTCAATTACACCGACATTTCGCCAGTCTGGTTGTCGCCGTCCGACGCGCGGGCCGCGTTCGAGAACCGCTCGGTCGATGCATGGATCATCTGGGATCCGTTTCTCGCGGTGGTCCAGCAGGCGTTCGGCGCGCGCATCGTCGCGGACGGCACCGGGCTCGTCGAGAATCGCAGCTATTACTTTGCGTCGCGCACCTATGCGCAGCGTAACGCCGACGTGCTGGACGCAACCGTGTCGGAATTGACGACGGTCCAGCGATGGCTCGATGCGAACCGCGCGCAGGGTGCGGCCGAGTTCTCGAAGCTGTGGGGGATTCCGGAGCCGGCGGTGGCGCTCGCATTTCGCCGCGCGCGCTTCGGTGTCGAGCCCGTCACGCGCGACACGCTCGCGTATCAGCAGCGCATCGCCGATGTGTTCTACCAGACTGGCGTCCTGCCGAAACGCGTCGACGTCAGTCTGGCCGCGCCACCCGCGCTCGCTTGACTGTCCAGCCGGCCAGGCAACCGCTCAACGGCGGAATGGCTATGCCACACCGTCCGCAATCGGGCAGATGTCCAGCCGGCCTACGGCGCGACGCGCGATAACGGCACCGCTTCGTCGCGCAGCTTCAGCACATCGCGGCCCGGCGCATCGCCGAACAGGCGCGCGTATTCGCGGCTGAACTGCGACGCGCTCACATAGCCGACACTGCGGCACGCCTGCCGCGCATCCATTGCCGACAGGCACATCAGGCGGCGTGCCTCCTGCAGCCGCAATACCTTCTGGCATTGCAACGGGCTCATCGACGTGACCGCACGGAAGTGGTGATGGAAGGTCGACGGGCTCATGTCCACTTGCCGCGCGAGCGATTCGACCGTCATCGAGTCGAGGTAGTGGTCGCGTATCCAGGCGACGGCGCGCGAGATGCGCTGCGTCGTCGAATCGGCCTGGCCGACCTGCGCGACGCGTGCACCCGACGGGCCACGCAGCAGCCGGATGAGGATCTCGTCGACGATCAGCGGCGCGAGCAGGTCGATGTCGTCCGGTTGCGCGATCAGCCGCATCAGGCGCACGACGGCGTCGACGATTTCAGGCGGCGTATCGTGCGTGTCGAGCGCGCTGTAGTCGGCGGCTTTCGGCAGCCCGTGCGGAAACACGCGCGGCGTGAGTGCCGCGATGCGGTCCGGGTCGAGATCGAGTTGCACGTAAAGGAACGGCTCGGCCGGGTTCGCGCGTATCACGCGGCCGGTGACGGGCAGGTCCGCTGTCGCGACCATCATCCGCGATTCGTCGGTCACGTAGGTGTCATCGCCGACCCGCGTCGATTTCGCGCCTTGCCCGACGATGCTCAGGCACGCGTGGTGCACGCCATGGTTCCAGGGCGGTGGCGACGCGGACGCCCGCCCGATACGCATGCCCCGTACCGGGAGCTCGAACGTGCCGTCATGTGGCGCGTACGCGGCGATCAGCGCAGCGAGCCGGGCCGTGGGCGACCGCGCCGGCGACCCCGAGTCGTGATCGTGCGTGAGGCGCTGTAGCGGCGGCGTTCGGGCGTCGATTTCCATGGTGCGTGAGCGGATGGCGGAGTGGTCAGTGCAAGGTGCGCGGCTGCGATTCCGGGTTGGTGTCCCGGCAGGGGTGCCGGCACGGCGGTCACATCGTACGGCGAGTCGCGCGCATGTGATTGCCTAAACCTGTGGGAAATTAGCCCGATCATCCGGATCTGCATGGCCGGTGGCCGCATCGCTGGTCACTGCGCGATGTGCAGCGCACAAATTCGGAAATTAAGGCAAAACAATCGCAGGATCGGGCAAGCCATTTTCCGGCCGTTTTCATACCATTGCACCTGCTGAAACAAACGTGATCCAGTGCGCTCCGGCGATACGGGTATGACCGTCGCATGGCCGGGGGGATACCACCGGCATTGCCGTAGCGAACCACTGGAAAAGACTCAGGACTGCTATTCGAATAGTCATGCATCGGGCCAGCCGAGGCCGGCTTGCGTCCGTTGCATGCCGGCTCGCGTCTGGCGCGAGCGTGCCGACCGACCCGGCGTGGCTGGCGTCGGTGCAGCCGCATTGGCCGGGCCGTTGCATGTCGGTCGCGATGCGGCGACGGAGGTGCGCGTCAAGGCAGTCGACCGCGCAGGGGAATCCGGACAAATGGACCAACTTCAATCGATTCGGGCATTCGTGACGGTGGCAAGGGAAGGCGGCTTTCGCCGGGCGGCGACCCGGCTGCGCGTGTCGACGGCGATGGCGAGCCGGCTGGTCGATGCGCTCGAGACGCGCCTTGGCGCACGCCTGCTTCAACGCAGCACCTGCCACCAGTCGCTGACCGAAATCGGCGAGCTGTACCTCGCGCGCGTCGAGCGGATTCTCGGTGCGATCGACGAGATCGACGGTCGCTTCGTCGCGATGGGCAGCAAGCCGGAAGGCGCGTTGCGCATTGCCGCGCCGGTCGCGTTCGGGCTCAGCCAGTTGAGTGCGTTGCTCGATCGTTTCGTCAACCGGTTTCCGGACGTGCGGCCGACCGTCACGCTGACCGATGCCCATGTCGACCTGACATCCGAAGACATCGATGTCGCGTTTCTGACCGACGGCATGCCGGTGACCGGTGCGCATGCGCTGCACATGCTGGCCGCCTATGAATCCGTGCGCGTCGCGGCGCCGACTTATGTCGACGCGCATGGCGGCGCGGCTGCGTCGGGCGACTGGCCGGACATCACGGCCGTGCGGCTCGATCTGCCGGCGACCGGCGATGACGATGCGGTTGCGTTTCGACCCGACACGGCGCCCGGCGGCAGTTTGGGTGTCGGCCATCTCGAGATGGCACGGCGACTGGCTGTGGCCGGCATGGGCGCCGCGGTGCTGCCCGCGTATCTCGTCGACGCCGATCTGGTGGCCGGCACGCTGGTGCGCGTCGCGCCGATTCGCCCGCTCGCGCCCGTCACGCTGAAGCTCGCGCATGCGCGCACCGCGCATCTGCCGGCTGCCGCACGGGCATTCATCGAATTCGCCGGCGCCGCGTTCCAGCCGGCGAGCTAGCGGCCAGCTTGATAGCCGCGGCTATGCCCGCCCGCCAGGGCAGCGGGCTCATGGTTTTTTCCACGGAAGCAGTTCGACGAACGAACGCTCCGCAGGGCGCAACGCACGCCCGAAATACGTGACCGTATCCGCGGCAAACAGGAAGCGACAGCATTCCGGCCGCGCATGCAGGGCACGAGGAGATCTGGTGATTCCCATTGAAGGTCGTCTATTTGCGAGAGGTCGCTCCATGCGCGTCGAACGGGTTCCATACCGCTTAATCACTGCTGCAACGGCTGCCGTTTTCCTGGCCGCGTGCGGAAAAAAAGAATCGGCACCGCCGCCGCAAACGCCGGAAGTCGGCATCGTCACCGTCCAGCCGCAGGCCGTGCCGGCGGTCACCGAACTGCCGGGTCGCACCAGCGCGTTTCTGGTCGCGCAGGTGCGCGCGCGGGTCGACGGCATCGTGCTGCGTCGCGAATTCACCGAAGGCACCGACGTCGAGGCCGGCCAGCGTCTGTACAAGATCGACCCGGCGCCATACGTCGCCGCGCTGAACAGCGCGAAAGCGACGCTCGCGCGGGCACAGGCGAACCTCGTCACGCAGAACGCGCTGGTCGCACGCTACAAGGTGCTGGTGGCCGCGAACGCGGTCAGCAAGCAGGACTACGACAACGCGGTGGCCACGCAAGGCCAGGCCGCGGCGGACGTCGCGGCCGGCAAGGCGGCGGTCGATACCGCGCAGATCAACCTCGGCTATACCGATGTCGTCTCGCCGGTTTCAGGCCGAGTCGGCATCTCGCAGGTGACGCCGGGCGCATACGTGCAGGCGAGCCAGGCGACGCTGATGTCGACGGTGCAGCAGCTCGATCCGGTGTACGTCGACCTCACGCAGTCGAGCCTCGACGGGCTGAAGCTGCGCCAGGACGTGCAGAGCGGCCGCCTGAAGACGAGCGGCCCGGGCGCCGCGAAGGTGTCGCTGATCCTGGAAGACGGCAAGACCTATTCGGAAGCCGGCAAGCTGCAGTTCTCGGACGTGACGGTCGACCAGACCACCGGCTCGGTGACGATTCGCGCGATCTTCCCGAACCCGGGCCGCGTACTGCTGCCGGGCATGTTCGTGCGCGCCCGGATCGAGGAAGGCGTGAACGAGAACGCGTTCCTGGTGCCGCAGATCGGCGTCACGCATGACCAGAAGGGCCAGGCGATCGCACTGGTCGTGAACGCGGCCAACAAGGTCGAGACACGTCCGTTGACGACGGCCGGCACGTACGGCCCGAACTGGATCGTCGAAGGCGGTCTGCAAGCGGGCGATCACGTGATCGTGCAGGGCGTCGACAAGGTGCGCCCGGGTGCGACCGTGAAGACCGTCGCGGCGCAGCTCGCACCGGCGCAGGACACAGCGTCCGGCACACCGGCAAGCGCCGCGAATGCGTCCGGCGCCGCGCCGGCGAGCACTGCCGCCCATGCTGCCGCGCGTTCGACCGCCGCGTCGGCCGCGCAATAACAAGGAGTCCGTTTCATGGCCAAGTTCTTTATCGATCGCCCGATCTTTGCGTGGGTGATCGCGATCGTGCTGATGCTGGCCGGCGTCGCATCGATCTTCAAGATGCCGATCGCGCAGTATCCGACGATCGCACCGCCGACGATCCAGATCCAGGCGAACTATCCGGGCGCTTCCGCGAAAACGGTGGAAGACACGGTGACGCAGGTGATCGAGCAGCAGATGAGCGGTCTCGACAACTTCCTGTATATGTCGTCGACGAGCGATGACTCGGGCAACGCGACGATCACGCTGACCTTCTCGCCGGGCACGAATCCGGACGTCGCGCAGGTGCAGGTGCAGAACAAGCTGTCGCTCGCGACGCCGAACCTGCCGCAGGTCGTGCAGCAGCTCGGCATGCAGGTCACGAAGTCGAGCAGCAACTGGCTGATGTGGTTCGCGTTCAACTCCGAGGACGGCAGCATGTCGAAGGAGGACCTGACGAACTACGTGGCGTCGCACGTGCTCGATCCGCTCAGCCGCGTGAACGGCGTCGGCCAGACGCTGCTGCTCGGTTCGCAGTTCTCGATGCGCATCTGGCTCGACCCGGTCAAGCTGACCAACTACAGCCTCACGCCGACCGACGTGTCGGCCGCGATCACGCAGCAGAACGTGCAGATCGCGGGCGGGCAGATCGGCGGCACGCCGGCGAAGCCGGGCACGATGCTGCAGGCGACGATCACCGAATCGACGCTGCTTCGCACGCCCGAGCAGTTCGGCAACATCCTGCTGAAGGTCAACCAGGACGGTTCGCAGGTGCGCCTGAAGGACGTCGGCCGTGCGGCGCTCGGCTCCGAGAACTACACGTTCGACACGAAGTACATGGGGCAGCCGACGGCCGGCCTCGGCATCCAGCTCGCCACCGGCGCGAACGCGCTGGCGACCGCCACCGCGCTGCGGGCCAAGGTCCAGGAACTGTCGAAGTACTTCCCGCACGGTCTCGTCGTCCACTATCCGTACGACACGACGCCGTTCGTGCGCCTGTCGATCGAGGAAGTGGTCAAGACGCTGCTCGAAGGTATCGTGCTGGTGTTCCTCGTGATGTATCTGTTCCTGCAGAACCTGCGGGCGACGATCATCCCGACGATCGCGGTGCCGGTCGTGCTGCTCGGCACGTTCGCGATCATGGGCGTCGCCGGCTTTTCGATCAACACGCTGTCGATGTTCGGCCTCGTGCTCGCGATCGGCCTGCTGGTGGACGATGCGATCGTGGTGGTGGAGAACGTCGAGCGGGTGATGGCGGAGGAGGGCCTGTCACCGAAGGAGGCGACCCGCAAGGCGATGGGCCAGATCACCGGCGCACTCGTCGGCGTGGCGCTCGTGCTGTCGGCGGTGTTCGTGCCGGTGGCATTCTCCGGCGGGTCGGTCGGCGCGATCTATCGTCAGTTCTCGCTGACGATCGTGTCGGCGATGGTGCTGTCGGTACTCGTCGCGTTGATTCTGACGCCGGCCCTGTGTGCGACGATCCTCAAGCCGATCCCGCAAGGGCATCACGAAGAGAAGAAGGGCTTCTTCGGCTGGTTCAACCGGACGTTCAACCGCAGTCGCGATCGCTACACGAGCGGCGTGAACCACGTGATCCGGCGCTCGGGCCGCTGGCTCGTGATCTACCTGGCCGTGTTCGTCGCGGTCGGCGTGATGTTCGTGCGCCTGCCGAAATCGTTCCTGCCGGATGAAGACCAGGGCTACATGTTCATGATCGTGCAGACGCCGTCGGGCTCCACGCAGGAAACGACCGGCAAGACGCTCGACAACATCAACACGTACCTGACCACTACCGAGAAGGACGTGGTCGACTCGGTGTTCACGGTCAACGGCTTCAGCTTTGCAGGCCGCGGCCAGAACGCCGGTCTCGTGTTCGTGAAGCTGAAACCGTACGAGCATCGCCAGCGTTCGGACCAGAAGGTGCAGGCGCTGATCGGCCGGACGTTCGCGCACTACGCGCAGTACAAGGACGCGATGGTGATCCCGTTCAACCCGCCGTCGATTCCAGAACTCGGCACCGCTGCCGGCTTCGACTTCGAGCTGACGGACAACGCGGGTCTCGGCCACGAAGCGCTGATGGCCGCGCGCGGGCAGTTGCTCGGGATGGCCGCGAAGGATCCCGCGCTGGCACTCGTGCGCCCGAATGGCCTGAACGATACGCCGCAGTACAAGGTCGACATCGACCGCGAGAAGGCGAACGCGCTCGGCGTGACGGCTGCCGCGATCGACCAGACGTTCTCGATCGCGTGGGCGTCGCAGTACGTGAACAACTTCCTGGATACGGATGGCCGGATCAAGAAGGTGTACGTGCAGTCGGACGCGCCGTTCCGGATGACGCCGGAAGACCTGAACATCTGGTACGTGCGCAACAGCGCGGGCGGGATGGTGCCGTTCAGCGCGTTCGCGACCGGCCACTGGAGCTACGGTTCGCCGAAGCTCGAACGCTACAACGGCGTGTCGTCGATCGAGATCCAGGGGCAGGCCGCGCGAGGCAAGTCGACCGGGCAGGCGATGGCGGCGATGGAAGCGCTCGCGAGCAAGCTGCCGGAAGGTATCGGCTATTCGTGGACGGGCCTGTCGTTCCAGGAAATCCAGTCCGGTTCGCAGGCGCCGATCCTGTACGCGATCTCGATCCTCGTCGTGTTCCTGTGTCTCGCGGCGCTGTATGAAAGCTGGTCGATTCCGTTCTCGGTGATCATGGTGGTGCCGCTCGGCGTGGTCGGCGCGCTGCTCGCGACGATGCTGCGCGGTCTCGAGAACGACGTGTTCTTCCAGGTCGGCCTGCTGACGACCGTGGGCCTGTCCGCGAAGAACGCGATCCTGATCGTCGAGTTCGCGCGCGAGTTGCAGGCCGGCGGAAACATGGGGCCGGTGCGCGCGGCGATCGAGGCGGCGCGCCTGCGGCTGCGTCCGATCCTGATGACGTCGCTCGCATTCATGCTCGGCGTGCTGCCGCTTGCGATCAGCAACGGCGCGGGTTCGGCGAGCCAGCACGCGATCGGTACGGGCGTGATCGGCGGGATGATCACGGCGACGTTCCTCGCGATCTTCATGATCCCCATGTTCTTCGTGCGGGTTCGCGCGATCTTCAGCGGCGAGACGGAAAACGTCGACGACGCATGGCGTCTCGTGCAGGGCGACCTGCAGCGCGGTCACGACGGCGCACACGATTCGAAGGGGCAGTAACGATGCAAAAACACGCTTTGACTACGACCGCGGCCGCCCTGGCGGTCGCGCTCTTCGCCACGGGCTGCACGATGGCGCCGCATTACAAGCGGCCCGATGCACCCGTCGCGCAGGCGTACCCGGCCGGCGGCGTCTACGCGACGCAGCCGGGTGCGGCCGGCGCGCGCAGCGCGAACGGGCAAGCTGCAACCGCCATCGGCTGGCGCGAGTTCTTCGTGGATCCGCGCCTGCAGCGGCTGATCGAGATCGCGCTGAAGAACAACCGCGACCTGCGCGTATCGGTGCTGAACATCGAGGCGGCGCGCGCGCAGTACCAGATCACGCGCGCGGGCCTGTTCCCGACGATCGATGCGACGGGTACCGGTAATCGTCAGCGCCTGCCGAATGCGCTGTCGGTGGCGCCGGGCCGGAACATCACGACGACCTACAACGTCGGGCTGTCGGCGTCGTGGGAACTCGACCTGTTCGGCCGCGTGCAGAGCCTGAAGGACCAGGCGCTCGCGCAGTACCTGTCGACCGCGTATGCGCGGCAGGCGTCGGAGATCTCGCTGGTGTCGCAGGTGGCGGATCAATACCTGACGCTGCTGTCGACCGACGATCTGCTGAAGGTCACGGAGAACACGCTGAAGACGGCGCAGGACTCGTACAACCTGACGAAGCTGCAGTTCGACAACGGCACGGGCTCCGAGCTCGAGTTGCGTCAGGCGCAGACGGTGGTCGAGCAGGCGCTGTCGAACCAGCAGGCGCAAGCACGGGCACGCGCGCAGGCGTTGAACGCGCTGG